>JAURNI010000072.1 GCA_030830305.1 Alphaproteobacteria bacterium
AGAAGAAGACGAAGAAGATGGAGACTACTTCAACTCTTTCTACAAAGAAAAACGCAACAAATTTGACGATATGGCAATGGAAAGAGAAAAAGAATACAAATCCATGCCTTTTGTACCAAAAAAAGTTGTTGATATCCAAAAAGTTCAAAGAGACGATAGAACTATTAATAAATTTGATTTTAAAAATATTTTTAAAATCAATAGAGGTGCATAAGTTTCTCTTGACATTGTATGTTTTTTCGCTGCACCATATTTAGCCTCAATTTCTTTTGCATACATATTTTGTGTATGAGGAAAGTCCGAACTTACAAAGTATATGGTGCCTGTGAAAACAGGGGGTGCCGCAAGGTGCCACGGAAAGTGCAGCAGAAAATAAACCGCCGGAAACGGTAAGGGTGAAACCGTGAGGTAAGAGCTTACGATTAGCTGTGGCAACATGGTTTTTTGTAAACCCCACCATAAGCAAAACAAATAGGAAGTGCGCGTTGCTTGCAACAAGTTTATACTTTAACTCAGTACTTCGGGTATGTTGCTGGATGCATTTTTGCAAAAAAATGCTTTAGATTAATAAAAGATTAACACAGAATTCGGCTTATATTGAGGCTACCTTTTACTGATTATAAACTTCAGTCTATGAATGTTTTCTACTTTTTTTAACTTTGCTTCCAATAAATTAAGTTCTGCTACTGTGTACTCCTGTTTTGCCAAGAGTTCGTCTGTAAACGATTTTGTGCCAGATCTAACTTCTTGCTTTGTTATTGCATGTGCTTCTTTTGCATTTTTTACTACTTGCGAGAGAATTTCTATTAATTCTTCTTGATATTTTGTGTCATTCCATAGTGCTTCAACTTCTGCAATATAATTTTTTGTTAAAATTTTTGCTTCGGTTTTTTTCTTTTGTTCTTCTATTGTATACTTTCTACCACCAATGTAATTTGTGATGTTAAATAAATCAATTGTTGCATTGATTACAAAAGTACCCTGTTTATAATTTGGAATTGATAAGTGGTAATCCGGTTGTGTAAGAGCATATCTATACCCGACTGTTATTTTTGGTAAAAGAGCAAGTTTATTGATTTGTGACTCATTTTTATAACTTTGTGCTGTATAATTTGCATTCTGTATTGCGTAATTATTTTTTACCTGTTCTTTAAGTGTTTGCAAGTTTGGAGCAATATCACTTAAACTTGCTTCTGGGAGTGATAAATCTGTGTGTAGTACTAAAAATTTGACTTTATATCTATCCTGTGCTTCCTTGAACAATATTTGATATTTCTCAACATTCATTTTAGATGTTAAGAAATCGGAATATGCTCTTAGCATATCGGACTTAGAAACTCTGCCATATGCAAACAGTGTTTTAAGCTCTTCATACCTACCTTTTGCTGCTTCAAAAATTTTCTTTTGCAAATTTAATGTTGCTTCTGTGCGATATAATTCAATATAAGTTTGTGCAAGAATGTAAAAGAATTCATTTTTTTTATGTTCCGTGCTTGTGAATGCTGCAGCCTTGGCAACACTGATTGATTGTACTTTTTTAATTAATTGCGGTAAAGCAACTATGTTATAATCTACCGCAATCCCATAGTTTTTTTGAACAAGACCGGTAACAAATCTAGTAGGAAATCCTTCATTAACCTGTGGTAGTGGTGACGCAAAGCGAGGGTCCCCCGGTTTTGTATAATTATAAAATAGATAAGGATTTGGAAGGAATTGATCTACTGTTTGCTTTGCAGAGGCAATGTCCGATTTGTATGATAAATCCTCCAGAACAACTTCATGTACATTTTGCTGTCTCTGGATACTTGTTATTGCTTCATCTAAGGTAATTGCCACAGACTGGTTTGCAATACATAATAAAATTACCGGTGTGATGCGTAGTATTTTCATACTTTCTTTAGCTTATCCATAATTAATTGTACTGTATAAGCAAATACAAAACTTTTATTCCAACGAAGTAATGCATTGTAGTTTCCATAGGTAATAAAATATCTTTCTTCCGGTTTTATTTCTGCAAGCACCAATGTGCCATCTTGGTATGGTTTGTTAAGATCCTTACATAAATCAATATTATTTAATTGTGATTTAGGAATCTCCTGTACAATCGGTTTACCATTTTGCCATTTTGCATTTTTAAGATAATTCGCTGCAGAATATATTGCATCAACTTTGTTATTAATGATATCAATTTTTCCATCACCGTTGCCGTCTGTTGCATATGCTAACACTGATGACGGTATGAATTGTATATATCCCATTGCACCTGCCCAAGAACCCATTGTATTGCTGCGAAGGTAGTAGTTGTTTGAAGACAGTAGTTTAAATGTTGCAATAAGCTCATTTGTAAAAAAAGCATTTCTTGAGCTGTTATATGGATGAGACATTGTAAAAAGAGCATCGAGAATCTTCAGCTTACCTTTATTGCCACCTAAATTGGATTCTATTAACATAAGAGCAACAACAGCTTCTTTATCTACTCCATATTTTTTTTCAGCCCCAAGGAATGCCTCTAGATTGTTTTCCAAAAACTTTTTGGCACTTGGTGTTCTTTTAATAAATCTTGATATATACGATTCAAGAGTAAAAGTGAATTCAGGTTGGTTTTTAGATTCTACCGTAGGTCTTTCAATAAAATTTAATTTTTTAGCATATTTTGCTATCTGTGGTGATATTTTATTTTCAATTAATATTTTGTAAATATATTGACGATGTTCCTTGGTTTGTTGTTTCAGAACTTTTTTATTTGAAAAATCAATTTTTGGCTTTTCCTGCAGTTTGGTGATCTTGGTTGTTTTGTTTGCATGCTGTTCTACTTCCTTAATACAAGATGGATGTGTTAAGGCAAATGTTTTAGAAAAAAATGTGTATATGATTACTAGAAATAGTGTTATATGCATAACGCAAGAGTGACAAAAATAAAGGTGTTAAGTAAAAAATAGAAAAATTCAGATGTCAACAATACATTGTATCCAAATAAATGAAGTATAAGTGCTTTCATGACTGTAGTGATTCCAAAAAGAAAAGAAAAAATTGATACAGATTGTTTCATACTAAATTTCTGTTTTGTGTGCAAAGTGCTTTGCAATCTGCGCTGGTTGTTAACAAATATATGATAATATAAAAATATTACAATCATCAATAAAGTTGATTGCAATCCTAAAACTTTGCCAGTAATAAAATTTGCTATACATATTAATATAGCAGGTAGTAAAACTGTAACATTTTTTTGAGTACGTAATAATATAATAAAGTAGACGATTGTAATCGTTTCAACTGTAATAGTTGAAACGATATATGCCGGACGAATTGTTATTTCGCATAAAAATGCAAGTAAAAGTGCAATATACTGCATGGTGAGTTATCAATTTATCCTACAGGACTATTTTAAATAGTTTTGAATATCAAGAAATAAAATTTATTATTAATTGATAAAATATTCTTGACAAAATAATTATTTATGTTCAATGGGAGCTTTATATGTAAAGTTTTTGTATGTCAACAGCGGTAAAAGCAAATGATGGTGCGTTTTGGTATGTACTACAAGTGCGTTCTGGTGTGGAAAAATCCGTTGTAGAGAACATCAAAAGAATTGCAGTAAGAAAAAATGCTAGTGATTTATTCGAAGACTTCAATGTGCCTTCGGTAGAGGTTGCAAAACATGGAACGGCAAAACCAAAAAGTAAAGTTCTTTGCAGTGGATATGTTTTTGTGAAAATGAAAGTCAACGAACTTTCAATGTCAGTAATTAATGAAATGTCAGGATCTGGTGCTGGTAATAAGCTGATCATCAGCTTTCTTCCAAAAGCAAGTACGCCGCAGCCTTTGACTGAAAGAGAGTACAAGGAGATGCTTGCAACAATGATGAAGTCTTCCGAAGGAAAAACTGATTCAATTGCGTTTGAAATTGGTATGGATGTCAAAATTATATCAGGTTCGTTTAAAGACTTCAAAGGTACAATTGTTGGTGTTGACAAAGAAAAATCTTCACTTGAAATTTCGGTTTCTGTGTTTAATAGAGAAACCTCTGTTGAGGCGAATTTTAGTGATGTTGAAATTATTAAGTAATTTTTTGGTAATACAAAATGAATGCAAAAAAACCAGATGGTTCTTTTAAGTTAATTATACAGGCAGGAAAAGCCAACCCTGCCCCTCCTATCGGTCCTGCACTTGGTCAGAGAGGTCTAAACATTATGGAATTCTGTAAGACATTTAACGAACAGACTTCTAAAATGTCCGGCCCTGTTCCTGTGATTATTTCTTTTTATAAGGACAAAAAATTTACACTTGAAATTAAAACGCCTCCTGCATCTTACATGATTCTTCAAGAATTAGGCTTACAAAGCGGCTCAAAAGAAGCGGGTAAAAATATTGTTGCAACCATTAAAAAATCTCAACTTGAAAAAATTGCAAAAGTTAAGATTAAAGATTTAACAGCAAACTCACTTAATGCTGCTGTTAAAACAATGGCTGGAACGGCAATGTCAATGGGAATTACAGTAGATTATAATAGTTAATGTATTTATGAAACAATCGAAGCGTATCAGGGAATACTTAAAAAGTTGTGGAGATATCCAAAAAGAGTTTACCTTGGATCAAGCTGTTGCTTTTTTGAAAGATTATTCATCAAAAGCACCTGCAAAATTTAGTGAATCTGTTGATGCTCATATTCTTTTAGGTGTTGACCCAACAAAGGGTGAACAAGTTGTAAAATCAACCGTAACACTACCACATGGTACAGGAAGAACTGTCAGAGTCATTGTATTTGCTGAAGGTGATGATGCAAAGAAAGCTCTAAGTGCTGGTGCAATTGAAGCTGGCGGAGATGAACTCATTGACCGTGTTAAAAATGGTTTTATGGATTTTGATAAATGTATTGCCACTCCAGGTATTATGAAAAAACTTACACCACTTGGTAAGGCCTTAGGTCCTCGTGGTTTAATGCCAAATCCAAAACTTGGTACAGTAACTCAAGATGTTTCTGAAGCTGTAAAATCATTTATTGGTGGAAAAATTGAATATAGAACAGGAAAAGATCCAGTTGTAAGAGTATCTGTTGGAAGAGTAAATTTTGAACCCAACAAAATTGTTGAAAACATAAAAGAATTACTGCACTCAATAAAGCAGGCAAAACCCTCAACATTAAAAGGTTCATATATACTCAGACTGAATATTTCTACAACAATGTCTGGTTTTAGTTTAAAAGTTCCTCCTTCTTTTTTATAAAAAACTTGACATTCAAAAATATATATATTTTAAAGACGAACTAGTTGCATATAGATTATGGATAAAAACTCAAAATTTGGTTTAGTAGAGCAACTGAGAGATAAATATATTTCTCACGACTATATTTTTATTGTTAATACTTCTGGTTTACCATCAAACTCAAGCAATACAATAAGAAAACAAATATCAGATGTGAATGGCTCTGCTCTTATTGTAAAAAATACTTTAAACAAGATAGCAATCAAAAGCACAAAACACACTGTAGTTTGTGAATCGCTATCTGGTCAAAATATGTCCATTTTCGCAAATGATCCTGTGAGTATTGCTAAAATACTTGTTTCGCATACAAAGGACGAAAATTCTGGAATGAAAATAGTTGGTGTATCAGATGGAAAAGCATTTTATGGTGCAGATTATATTAAATCTCTTGCAACAATGCCAAGTATGGAGGTTATTCGTGCTTCATTACTTTCTGTTATACAGTCTCTTCCAACAAAAATTGCTTACTCTTTGCTGTACTGTCCAACTGCAATTGGTCGCGTAATTAGTAGTAATTTTAAATCAAAATAATAACTTTTTTATATAAATATGGCTGATTTACAAAAAATCGTTGATCAACTTTCTTCGTTAACAATTCTTGAGGCTGCTGAGCTTGTAAAAACTCTTGAAGAAAAATGGGGTGTATCCGCAGCACCTGTTGCTGCAGTTTCTTCTGTTGCAGCACCTGTTGCTTCTGCAGCTGCTGAGGAAAAAACCGAATTCACAGTTATTTTGGATTCTGCTGGTGAAAGCAAGATCAATGTAATTAAAGAAGTGCGTGCAATTACAGGTTTGGGTTTAAAAGAAGCTAAAGATCTTGTTGATGGTGCACCAAAAACACTTAAAGAAGGCGTATCAAAAGAAGAAGCCGAAGATATTAAGAAAAAACTTGAAGCAGCTGGTGCAAAAATCAAATTGCAATAATAGTATGTGCAAGCGTGAAGCATTTGCCTTTTTAACGATAAAATTTTGCATAATCTGATGATTGAAAGAATAAACCTAGACTCCTATAATTTTTATTCTGGTACTGTTTCCTCGTTACTTGAATTTCAAAAAAGTTCCTACGAGAACTTTTTCAAGATGAATGATAGTCTTGATGGATTTTACCGTGATATTTCAATGGAGTCTATTTTGAAATCTGTATTTCCTGTATTCGATACATTTGGCTCTCTTTCAATTGAGTATCTTTCTCATCGGATTACCAAACCAAAATATACAGAACAAGAGTGTATTGACAGGGGATTTACATATGCTTCTTCTTTGTATGTTACACTAAGAATGTTTTATTACGAGATAGATGAGTCAACGGGTGTATCTGAAGTTTCGTCAATCAAAGAACAAGAGGTGCTGCTTTGTGATATTCCCTTAATGTCATCTAATGTTGGGTCATTTATTTTAAATGGCATACAAAAGGTTATTGTGTCTCAAATACATAGATCTCCTGGTATTTTTTTTGAAAAAGATTTGCAAAGAGGATCTTTTGGTTATACGGCTTCCATTATTCCTTACAGAGGTAATTGGATAGATTTTGAATTTGACACTAAGGGTACGCTATACTTCCGTATTAATCGCAAGAAGAAGATACATTCTGCTTTTTTACTTTCTTCGTTTGGTATGTCTCAAGTTGAGATAGTTAACTTATTTTGTAAATCAATTGTAGTTGAGCTTGGTTCTGGAAATGTAAAGGTTTCCCCTAATCAGTTTGGTAAATCGATTACTATGGACCTATTTAATGACCAAGGAGAGCTTGTTATTAGTGCTGGTACTAAAAACAAGCAGTCCTTACATAGTAAATATACATCTTTGTATATAAGGGCTGATGACATTATTGGTTGCGTGGTTAGTCATGATGTGAGTGTTAATGGGTTTGACATTGAGTCTGGCACAATTCTTACAAAAAGCATTTTAGATGTTTTATTACAAAGCAATGCAAAAGTTTCTATTATAGATAATTCCGAATCGCACGACTCTCAAATTATTTCTTTTGTTAAGAAATACATAGAGACTCCAGAAGGATCTATGCGTTACATATTAAAGTCTGTAAGACCTGGCGTTGTGATAAGAGACGAAGATGTTGTACCATCTTTTGAAAAATTTTTTGCAAGTCAAACATCGTACGATCTATCTGTTGTTGGACGGTACAAAATTAATTTAGAGTTTAATACAAACATTGAATCAACATGTCTTACATCTGAGGATGTAAAGAATACAGTTGCAAAACTTCTAAATTTAAAACTACATAATTTGCCAGTTCAAGATCTTGATAGCTTAAAAAATCGTAGAGTACGTGGTGTTGGCGAATTATTTGGTAATGTGTTTAAAAATGCATTATTGAAGCTATCGCGTTCGTGTGTTGAAAAAATGAACTCTGGAACACCGGAATCTTTAATGCCGTCTGATATTATATCTGCGTCAATTGTTTCATCTGATGTAAGAGATTTCTTTTTATTGTCGCAACTTTCACAATTTGCAGACCAAACAAATCCTCTTTCTGAAATTGTGCACAAAAGAAGAATTTCGGCATTAGGTCCTGGTGGTTTAAACAGAGACAGAGCAGGATTCGAGGTTCGTGATGTTCACTACAGTCACTATGGTAGAATATGTCCAATTGAAACACCTGAGGGTGCAAATATTGGTCTAATCAACACACTTGCTCTTTATGCGAAAGTGAATCACTATGGATTTATCACAACTCCATATAGAAAAGTTGTTAATGGTAAGATTCAGGATGAAATTGAGTATCTTGATTCTATTCAAGAGTATGATAAAAAAATTGTAGAAACCGATAAAAATTTTGTTGATTTAAAAACAAATGCTTTGAAATCTGGCTTTGTGAGATGTCGTGTCAATGGTGATTTTAAAATGGTTGACGCAAGTGATGTTGAATACATTGAGGTTAATCCAAAACAAATTATATCCGTTGCATCAGCTTTGGTTCCATTTATTGAAAGTAATGATGCTTCGCGTGCATTAATGGGTGCAAACATGCAGAGACAGGCTGTACCTTTGGTAAGCCCAAGGTCTCCGATTGTTGGAACCGGAATGGAAAGAGACATTATCTCAAGTACAACTGTTTCAGTATTCGCAAAAAATTCCGGTGTAGTTTGTGATATTACAAGTAGTTTTATTGTGGTTCAAACTAACAATCCACAACAACCTTGTGATGTTTATCGAATTCACAAGTTTGATAGAACAAATCAAAGTACATGCTTCAACCACAATGTACTTGTTACAATTGGTCAATATGTTAATAAAGGTGATATCTTAGCCAGCGGTCCTAGTACGCAAGGTAGTGAATTAGCTATTGGTCAAAATCTTTTAGCAGCCTTTTCTTCTTGGAATGGTTATAACTTTGAGGATGCGATTGTAATTTCTGAAAAAGTTGCAAAATCTGATATCTTTACATCTGTTCACATTGAAGAATTTGAAGCAACAGTTCGTGATACACGTCTTGGTGCTGAAGAAATTACGAGAGATGTTCCAAATATATCCGATGCTGTTCTTGCGAAGCTTGATGAATCGGGAGTTGTTAATATTGGTGCGTATGTTCAGCCTGGTGATATTTTAGTAGGAAAGGTAACTCCAAAAAATGAAGATGTTCTTACTGCAGAAGAAAAGTTGCTAAAGGCGATATTTGGAGAGCGTAATAGTAAAGTTAAAAACACTTCATTGGTTGTACCTCCTGGTGTAAGTGGGACCGTTGTTGATGTTAAAATATTTACAAAAAATGGTGTTAACAAGGTTGAGCGTGCAAAAGAAATAGATGCTCTATCAATTGCAAAAATTAAAGCAGAATTTGATAAAAAAAATGATGTTATCGAAGATACATTTAATAATCTTGTTGACGATTTAATACTAAAAAATATTGTAATTGCAACACACAAAGTTAAAAACTTGAACGCAAAAGTGAGTTCAGAGGAATTGTCAAAAATTTCCCTTAAAGACAAACTTAAGTTTACTTTAAGTGGCGATGATAACCAATCAATTCTTGGAAATCTAAAAAATTTATACTCTAATCATATAGAAGATAACAAAAGAGAGTGTCAGGGTAGAATAGAAAACATTATTAATGGTAATGATCTTCCAAACGGAGTGTTGATATCTATTAAAGTTTATATTGCAATTAAAAGGAAGTTGCAACCTGGTGATAAAATGTCCGGTAGACATG
This sequence comes from Alphaproteobacteria bacterium, assembly GCA_030830305.1. GTDB lineage: Bacteria > Pseudomonadota > Alphaproteobacteria > Rickettsiales > Deianiraeaceae > CAJQOT01. The sequence continues at coordinate 9,431 of JAURNI010000072.1, forward strand.
GTAACAAAGGTGTAGTTTCTGTTGTGTTACCAGTAGAGGATATGCCCTTCCTTGAAGATGGTACACCGGTAGATATTGTTTTGAATCCACTAGGGATAGCAAATCGTATGAATATTGGTCAGATATTGGAAGTTCATCTAGGTATGGCTTCAAGAATGCTTGGTGCTAAGATTAATGAAATGCTAGAAGAAAAAAAGACAAAAGAAGACATTGTATCACTTTTGGAAAAATCTCTTGGAGAAAAAGATGACATTAAAAAGCTAAAAGATCTGAAGGATATTGATTTTCAATCAACTGTACAAAAGTGGAAAAATGGTGTTAAACTTGCGACATCTTCATTTCAGTCTGTTTCTGATGATAATATTTCAAAAATCTTTGAAACGCTGGGCGTTAACAGAACTGGTAAATTTGCATTGTATGATGGTTTAACTGGTGAAAAGTTTGACAGAGATGTTACAGTTGGTGTGATGTACATGCTAAAACTCCACCACCTTGTTGAGGCTAAAGTACACGCAAGATCTGTTGGTCCTTACAGTTTGGTTACACAGCAACCTTTGGGTGGTCGTTCATATTTTGGTGGACAAAGATTTGGAGAGATGGAATGTTGGGCGTTGCAAGCTTACGGTGCCGCTTACACTTTACAAGAAATGCTCACTGTAAAATCTGATGATATACATGGTCGATCTGCTATGTATACCTCTATTGTTAGGGGTGACTATACTTTTAAACATGGAACGCCAGAATCTTGTAATGTAATGCTAAAAGAGTTGCGTTCATTGGGTTTAAATGTTGAGCTTGAGTATGTTGAAAATGCTCACGTGGAACAATAAATAATTTTATATTACTATGTCCGAAATTACACCGAGAGAATTCTTTGATAAAAACACCTTTAATAGTGTAAAAATCAGCATTGCAACACCTGAAGACATTCTTCAATGGTCTTATGGTGAAGTTACAAGACCCGAGACAATCAATTATCGTACATATAAGCCTGAAAAAGACGGTCTTTTTTGTGCAAAAATATTTGGTCCTATTAGGGACTACGAATGTCTTTGTGGAAAATATCGCAAAATAAAATACAAAGGAATTATTTGTGAAAAATGTGGAGTTGAGGTGACCAAATCTTCAGTTCGCCGCGAACGCATGGGACACATTAAGCTTGTTTCTCCGGTTGTGCATACATGGTTTTTACACTCTTTGCCATCAAGAATTGCAATACTGCTTGATGTACAACTTAAAGAGGTAGAGAATGTCATTCATTTTAATAAGTATATTGTTGTAGATCCTGGTAATACACCGCTACAAAAGTCTACGACAATGACTACATCTGAATATGAAGATGCTCTTGATAAGTACGGCGAAGACACATTTACCGTTGGTATTGGTGCGGAGGCAATCAAAACTCTTTTAGCATCAATTAATTTACAGAAAGAAAAAGAGATATCGTTAGATGCACTAAGATCAACATCTTCTTTGATTAAGCGAAATTCAATCATTAAAAGAATTAACATTATTAATGATTTTATTCAGTCAAATAACAAGCCGGAATTAATGGTGCTTGATATCATTCCAGTACTACCGCCGGACTTGCGTCCACTCGTTATGCTTGATACCGGAAAGTTTGCATCATCCGATCTAAATGAACTTTACAGAAGGGTTATTAACAGAAATAATCGTTTAAAAACATTGCTTGATCTTGATGCGCCAGATATCATCATAAAAAATGAAAAGCGTATGCTTCAGGAATCTGTTGATGCTCTTTTCAATAACGATAGACGCACAAAAATTACCAATGCAAGCGGGAGGGTCTTTAAATCCCTTAGCTCTATTTTAAGTGGAAAACAAGGTAGATTTAGGCAAAATCTTCTAGGTAAGCGTGTGGATTACTCCGGTCGTTCAGTAATTACTGTTGGTCCAAGTCTTGAAATTTACCAGTGTGGTTTGCCAAAAATTATGGCTCTTGAACTATTCAAACCTTTTATATATTCTAAACTTGAACTTTATGGTATTACAAAATCTATTAAAGCTGCAAAAGATTTAATAGATGACAAGGACCCAATTGTGTGGCAAATTCTTGAAGAGGTTGTAAAAAATCATCCGGTTTTGCTAAACAGAGCTCCAACACTGCACAGGCTTGGTATTCAAGCATTTGAACCTGTATTAATTGAAACAAAAGCAATACAGTTACATCCGCTTGTGTGTCCTGCTTTTAATGCAGATTTTGACGGTGATCAAATGGCGGTGCATGTTCCTCTTTCAATTGAGTCTCGTATGGAGGCTAGAGTTTTGATGATGTCTACAAACAACACGTTAAGCCCTTCAAGTGGTGATCCTATTATTGTGCCAACACAAGACGTCGTGCTTGGAATTTATTATATGACCCATCTTGCTGAAGATCTGCAAAAATGCCCAATCAAATTTTTATCTGTTGATGAAATTGACAAAGCTTTGGATTGTGGACAAATTAAAATTAACTCTGAAATAAAATTTTTACAATCAAGCGAAGGCAAGATTCAAGAATTTAAAACAGTTGCTGGTCGTGTTAAACTTTATTCCATCTTGGGTCAGCAAACAAAAATACCATTTTCATTTTTTAATAAATGTTTTACAAAAAGTGATATTGCCGATCTTTTAAGAGCTGTTAATGCAAATTTTTCACAGGGATTTCTTGCGGAGTATGCAAATAATGTAATGCGTCTTGGTTTTAGATGGTCTACAACTTCTGGTATATCCGTTGGCAAGGATGATATCCTAGTTCCGCAAACAAAAGAATCGCGTGTTGCTGAGGCTACCAAAAAAGTTGAACAATATGAAAAACAATTTGCCGAGGGTTACATCACAGCTCGTGAAAAATATAACAAAGTAACAGATATCTGGCACGAATGTACGGAGCAAATTGCAAATGATATGATGATCGGTTTTCAAAAAAACTCCAATACATCAAAAATCAACACCGTTTATAGTATAATAAATTCTGGTGCAAGAGGTTCGGTAACACAGCTGAAACAATTTGCCGGTATGCGTGGTTTGATGGTTAAAACATCTGGTGAAATTCTTGAAACACCTATTCTATCTAACTTTAAACAAGGGTTAAAAGTTGGTGAATATTTTAATTCTGCACATGGTGCAAGAAAAGGTCTTGCCGATACATCACTTAAAACAGCAGACGCTGGTTATCTAACAAGAAGGCTTGTTGATGTTGCACAAAATTGTGTTGTTCTTGAAGATGATTGCGGAACTGTAGAAGGTCTTGAATTGAAATCAAAATTTCAAGATGGAAAAATTGTAGAATCTGCGGGAGTGTTATCTTATGGTCGTGTTGCACTAAGAGATATTATCCATGATAGAAGCACGATTGTAAAAGCAGGAGAAATGATTACTCTTGAAAAATCTCAAGCGATTGTTGATGCTGAAATTAATCAGGTCTTTGTAAGAACGCCAATCAAATGTATTTTAGAACAAGGCGTTTGTGCAAAATGCTATGGTAAAGATATTTCCTCAAGTAGTTATATATCAATAGGTCAGGCAGTTGGAATTATTGCTGCACAGTCAATTGGTGAACCTGGAACACAATTGACGATGAGAACATTTCACTCCGGTGGTGTTGCCTTAAGAAGTATGCAAAAACCTCTTATAGAATCTGAATACGATGGTGATGTAGTATTTGAAAATATCCAATTTGTCACGAATTCTGCTGGTGAGAAAATTGTGATTACAAACTCTGCGCATGTTTCTGTTGTAAATAAGAACTCTCGTGTTAATAAGTACAAAATTCCTTACGGGGCAAAACTTTTAATAAATGAAGGGCAGCAAATTAAAAAAGGTACAACAATTGCAACGCACGATGTTCACTCCGTTCCAATTGTATCTGAGTATGCAGGAAAAATTGTGTTTACAGATTTCGTTCGCGGTCTTTCATATCATGAGAATTATGATGAATCGTCAGGTATATCAATTAAAACAATTGTTGAGTCTTCAATTCATCCTGCCATGAAATTTGAAGTTAATGGTGCAATTGTTAAAACTGATACAGGTCATGACGCAGTTTACTATCTTCCAGTTGGAGCACAAGTTGCCTTGCACGAAGGTGATATTGTAAATATTGGTGATTTTGTCGCACAATTACCTATGTCTGCGCAAAAAACAAAAGATATTACCGGTGGTCTACCACGAGTTGTCGATGTTTTTGAGGCAAGAAAACCAAAAAACCCTGAAGTAATATCTCCATTTGATGGCGTTATTATGGAAATTAAAAACTTTAAAACAAAGAAGAAAATTTCCATAAAAGACAACGAAACCGGTGAAATTATTAACATTTCTGCACAAGGTAATGCAAGAATTGCAGTTCATATTGGTTCACATGTTTTAAAGGGTGAAACTATTGTAATTGGTGAAAAAAATCCTTATGATATATTAGAAATTAACGGTCTTGATGCTCTTATTGAGTACATGATTGATGAAATACAATCTGTATATAAACTGCAAGGTGTAAAAATTAACAATAAACATATTGAAGTTATCATTCGATATATGCTTCAAAAATGTGAAGTAGTTGATTCTGGTGATTCCAACCTCTTTAAATTTCAAAAGATTTCTCGCGGACAGCTTGAGAAAATTAATCGTGAAATTGAGCAAAACAAAGGTAGAAAAGTTATTGCTAAGCATATTTTGCAAGGTATTACAAAAGCTGCATTACAAACAGATTCGTTTATATCTTCAGCTTCATTCCAGGAGACAACAAAAGTTCTTACAGATGCTGCAATATCGTGCAAAGTTGATAAACTATCTGGTATTAAAGAAAATGTTGTTATGGGTAAAATTATACCTGCGGGAACCGGTTTAGTGGTTGACAGAATTCTTGATGAAGCAGAAAAAGCATAGAGATGTACGCTTTAGCGATTACAATACATCGTGCTTTTGTTGTAACGTATCAATTGTACTATAATACTGCTATTGGAAAAGTTTATTTTTTTGTATCCTGGATTTTTTGGTTATATTTTGTAATTTCGGTTTTTGCCATTTGGTACATGTTGCTTGTTGCTTTGGTGAGTTATGAAAGAAATAAATATATTTCTAAGAAATTTTACAACTTTTCTCTTGAGAAAATTTCCAAAGCAAATCAAAGAAACAAAAACTAGATATGCAGAATAATGTTTGGCCTCCATATTGGAGTATAAAAGATAAAACTCCTCGCATCAATATTGTAAGAACATCGAAGTCTTTTATTTACGATGAAAATAAAACTAAAATTTTCGATGGTATTGCAAGTTGGTGGTCTGTTTGCCATGGGTATAATCACCCAAAAATTATTTCCAACATGAAAAAATGCCTAAATGCAATGCCTCATGTAATGTTTGCTGGTATTACTCATAATTATGCGGAAACTTTAGCACAAGAATTACACAATTTTTCATTTGGTCAATTTAAAAAAACTTTTTTCTGTGATTCAGGTTCTGTTGCAATTGAGGTATCCATTAAAATGGCGTTACAATACTGGCAATCTTTAAATAAGTATGAAAAAACCCATGTTTTAACATTTTCAGGTTGTTACCATGGAGAAACATTTATGGCATCTTCGCTTTCAAGCGATGAAAATTCATATATATCTTCCTACACAAATAATGTTTTAAATGTTAAATTACCATGCAATGCAGAAGAGATGCATGAATTTAAACTCTTTTTAGAAAAAAACCACAAAAGAATTGCTTGTTCAATAATCGAACCCCTAGTGCAGGGTGCTGCAGGTATAAAAATGTATAGTTCGGCAATTTTAAGAGATATATTTAACCTGATTAAAAAGTACGATATCCTGTTCATTTGCGATGAATGTGCTATGGGTTTTTATAGAACTGGTCGTAGATTTGCATTTGATCATGCAGAAATTGCACCTGATATTATAACACTTGGAAAAGCACTTTCTGGTGGACATATTTCCCTTGCGGCAGCATGTACTACCGAACATATATTTTCAACAATTTGTACAGATGGTTACTTTAAACATGGACCAACATTTATGGCAAATCCTCTTGCATGTTCTGCCGGTATTGCATCACTTAATATATTTAATGATTTCAACTATCCTGCTCACATTTGTAAAATTACAGATATTTTTACAAATGTTAAAGATAGACTTCACAAGAGTCTTCACTTAGAAGCGAGAGTTTTGGGTGCAATTATTGCTATAGAAATTAACGCAAAAAACTTAGATATTAAAGCATACATTTACGAAAATACAAAAGAATTAAAGTTGTGGGTGCGCCCAATAGGTAATACTCTTTATTTAATGCCTCCCTTGAATGTTGAGATTGATGATTTACTTGATGCGGTAAAATCTTTTGAAATAATTATCAAAAACACGCATAGTGTTGTATGAAAAATACTATCATAATAAAAAAAAGCCATCATGATAAATTCTACACCAATCCTACCGTTGCAAGGTTTTGTGTGAAGCAACTCCAACAAACTATAAAAAATCAAGATTACACATTTCTTGAGCCATCAGCAGGTGCTGGTGTTTTTGTTAACATTTTAAGGGAAATCGGGATATCAAATATTGATGCAATTGATATTACTCCGGAATATGACTTCATAAAAAAACAAGATTTCTTTACATATAAACCATCTATTGACGACAAAATTATTGTAATAGGAAACCCTCCGTTTGGGCGGTGTTCAAGCCTTGCAATAAAATTTTTTAACCATGCAGCTTCTTTTCAAAATACTGAAATTATTGCATTCATTTTACCAAAAACCTTTAGAAAGTATTCCGTTCAAAACCGTCTTAGTAGTAATTTTGGTTTAGTGGAAGATTTTGATCTTCCTAAAAATTCCTTTCTTTTAAATGGATCTGAATACGATGTTCCGTGTGTTTTTCAAATTTGGAAAAAATTAGAAAAACCTCGCCTTATTTATAAAAATCATGTATCAAATTATATAGAGTTTGTTCAAAAAGAAGAGGCAGAATTTGCAATTCGCAGGGTTGGCGGCAGGGCAGGGCAGGTTCTTAATGGAACAGATTATAACCCAAATAGTACTTATTTTTGTAAGGAAAGCAAAAAAGGTGTTAAAGAAGTTTTACAAAAAATTGATTTTTCGGAATTTGTTAATTCAACAGCAGGTGTGCGAAGTTTAAGCAAGATGGAAATTCAAATAATATTGGAAAAGTATTTTAAAGAAAATGGTGAAGTTTAATGTATACGAGAGGTATTGTGTTGATTTATCTAAAAAAATTGCTTTTGGCAATATTCAAAAAGATATTGTTGTGAATATTTCACAATTGCCACAAGTAGAAATTTTAACTTTTGATTCAAATTTTATTGCTGTACAAGGTATCAAAGAAATTGGTACTATAAAAAAACTTGAAGAGCTCTACCAAAACTACACCAAAACCAACATTCTAAAAAAACCTTGACTTATCATCATTTATTATAAACTAGTGTGTTATTAAAATTTTTAAAGTTTTTCTTTGTATGTCTAATTTGATGAAAGGTAAGAAGGGTGTCGTTATGGGGCTTGCTAATAAGATGTCAATCGCCTACGGGATTGTAAAATCTTTAGTGGATAACGGTGCGGAAGTGGTATTAACATATCAAGGTGAAGCACTTCTTAAAAGAATTCAACCAATTGCAGAAGAACTTGGCATTAAAACTATTATAGAATGTGATGTTTCAACAGATGTAGCAATTGAAAAGACATTTAAGGAAATTCACTCGAGCGTTGGAAATTTAGATTTTGTTGTGCATTCAATCGCATATTCAGATAAAAACCAATTAAGGGGTAACTTTTACGATACCACTCGCGAAAACTTTGCTCTAACGATGGATATTTCATGTTATTCATTTATCGCAGTTTGCAAATATGCTCAACCATATTTGAATGATGATGCATCTTTGCTTACATTAACATACTACGGTGCAGAAAAGTATATTCCACATTATAACATTATGGGTGTTGCAAAGGCAGCATTAGAAGCTTCCGTTCGCTACCTTTCTGTTGATTTTGGAAAGGAAAGAAAAATCAGAGTAAATGCAATTTCTGCAGGACCGATTAAAACATTAGCTGCTTCTGGCATTGGAGATTTTAAACTCATATTTAACTGGATGGAAGAAAATACCCCGTTAAAAAGAAATACAACAATTGAAGAGGTTGGCGGGACTGCAACCTACTTACTTTCAAATTTAGCAGCTGGTGTAACAGGTGAGGTACTTCATGTAGACTCTGGATACCATGTTGTTGGAATGAAAATGGTTGATTAATATGTTTTGTTTTTAATGTCTGAATCTTTTGGTATTGAAAAAATAAAAAAGCTTTTACCCCATAGGTACCCAATGTTGCTTGTTGACAGAGTTGAAAGCATTGTACGTGGAGAGAAGATTGTTGCAATTAAAAATGTTACAATAAACGAAGAATTTTTTAATGGACACTTTCCTGCAAAACCTGTTATGCCAGGTGTGTTAATTGTGGAAGCAATGGCACAAGTTTCTGGTATCCTTGCTCTAGACACTATGGGTGATGATGTTACAGAAAATGCACTTGTTTATTTTCTTTCAATTGAAAACGCAAAATTTAGAAAACCCGTAGAACCTGGTGATACACTTGAAATTCACTCAACAATACTAACAAATAAGGCTTCAATTTGTAAATTTGAATGCGAAGCTTTAGTTAAAGGTAAAAAAGTTGCAGAAGCAACAATATGTGCAAAAGTAGTAATATAACCATGAAAAAACAAATGACATACGAGCAGTTTGTTGAAAAAATTCAACAGGCTTTTTCCGGTAAAAGGTTTACGATTACATCACAAAGAGAAATTGTCCTTCGTATAATTTATGAATCAGACGATCACCCGGACATTGATGAAATTTATCTTAGGGCCAGAAAAATTGACCAAAAAATTGGTATTGCGACAGTTTACCGTACAGTTTCAGCTTTGGTTGAAGTTGGCATCATTGAAAAGCTTGATTTTAAAGATGGAAAAGCTCGTTATGAAGAAGCCGCAACATGCAAACATCATGATCACCTTGTTGATGTTGATACGAATGAAGTCCATGAATTTTTCAACGAAGAGATTGAAAAACTAAAGCAAGAAATTGCAAAAAAAATGGGTTATGAACTTGTTCATCACAGGCTTGATCTTTACGGAAGAAAAATCAAAAAATAGCATTAAAATTGATATTTTTTGATAAAGCCCTTACCCTTACCAAGGAAAAATTGTAAGAATTTTAATCCAAATCCTTCACAACTTTCAATCCTAATTTCTTTAAGCGTTTTTTTGCTGACAATGTTTCCTCTTTCAACTGCCTTTCTGTAAAAATTCTAAGTTCTTCAAGTTGTTTTTCTTCAACAAAAGATGGTGCATTCATTAGTAAATCCTCCGCTTTTCCGTTGAGTGGGAAGGCAATGATATCCCGAATTGAATTTGTTCCCGCAAGAAGCATGACGATGCGGTCAATCCCTGGGGCAATTCCACCATGGGGAGGAGCCCCATACGAAAACGCTTTAACCATTCCAGCAAATTGAGTGCGAACCTGTTCCTCTGTGTAACCGGCAATTTCAAACGCTTTGAACATGACATCAAGTTTGTGGTTACGAATTGCTCCCGAAGAAAGCTCAATCCCGTTGCAGACGATATCGTATTGGTAGGCTTTGATTGTGAGGGGGTCTTTCTTCAACAAACTATCCATTCCCCCCTGTGGCATTGAAAATGGGTTGTGGGAGAACTCAATTTTCTTTTCGTCCTCGTTGTATTCGTAAAATGGGAAGTCAACGATCCAGCAGAATTCAAAATGGTTTTTGTTAATTAGGTTAAGGTCGTTCCCCACTTTTGTGCGAACAAGCCCCGCAAGTTTTGCTGCAAAATTTTTCTTTCCACATGCAAAAAATATGGCATCGCCATCTTGTAGGTTTCCCGCTTGCTTGATTGAATCAATAAGGACTTTAAACTCTTCTTCATGAATTGCCTCGCCTTCTTTATTAACTTTATACGCATTACGAATTGGGCAGTTTTTTACCGTGCCGTCTTCAAAAACCATGTAAGCTATTCCAAATTCTGCTCCGTTTTGTTTTGCAAAATTTTGCATTTCGGTCTTAAAATATTCGGTTGATTTCCCATGTTTTGGTACTGGTATTGCACGCACAACTTCGCCTTTTTCAACCGCACTTGCAAACACTTTAAATTTTGAGAAAGCAAAAATCTTACTTGCATCAAAAATTTCAATTGGGTTGCGTAAATCTGGTTTATCATTACCGTATTTTAGCATTGAAACATCATACGGTATGCGTTTAAATGGAATTGGTGACACCGATTTTCCATTGGCAAACTTGGTAAAGACATCATACATTACAGGCTCAATTGCGGAAAATACATCTTCCTGAGTTGCAAATGACATTTCAATATCAAGTTGGTAGAATTCCCCAGGAGAGCGGTCAGCACGGGCGTCTTCGTCCCGAAAACATGGTGCAATTTGAAAATATTTTTCAAAGCCTGACATCATTAGCAGTTGTTTAAACTGTTGCGGAGCCTGTGGAAGTGCATAAAACTTCCCTGCGTGGATACGGCTTGGCACAAGGAAATCCCTTGCTCCCTCTGGTGAAGATGCAGTTAAAATTGGTGTTTGAAATTCAACAAATCCTTCTTGTTCCATGCGTTTGCGAATATAGGAAATTACAGATGAGCGAAGCAGAATGTTGTTACGCGTTTTTTCGGTGCGAAGGTCAAGAAAACGGTATTGAAGGCGAAGGTCTTCTGAAATTTCATCATCGCTATTAATTTGGAATGGAATTTGGTTTGCTTCATTTTCAATAATAATTTCACTTGCAACAACTTCAACTTTACCAGATTTCAAACTCAAGTTAACTGCTCCATCGGGACGAAGACGGACAACTCCAACAATTTTTACAACAGACTCCAATTTAATTTTGGAAGCAAAATCAATCATTTCCTGCTTTTCTACCACAACCTGTACCTTCTCCCCAAAGGCACGAATATCCAAAAATAACACGCCACCGTGGTCTCTTTTATTATGAAGCCAACCAGCAATTTGAATATTCTTGTTTAAAATATTTTCTGAAATTTGGGAAAGCTTATGTAGTTGCATTTTTTGGAAAATTATATTCAATTTAACCACTCTTACAACATGAAAAATAAAATCAAGAATTTCTTGACTGTTATTATGCTTTCTTTTATAACATACTGTATAAATTTTAAGCATAGCAATAATGCCGAATAAAAAAACAATATCACTTGGTAAAATATCTCTCGAAAATTCCGGAATTAACAAGGAAGATATTATAAAAAAATTCATTAAAAATACCGGTTCAGCAATTGTACACAAAAATGTTGAACCAATTCCAGCTCAAGACGAAGAAAGATCTTCACCTTCGTATTCATCTCCATATGATATTCCCGATGAAGAGCTTCTTAGGCGCGTTGAAGTTGCAACTACTCAAAAAGAAGAAGATGTTCGTTATCAATTAACAAATAAGATACAAAAATTAAAACCAACAAAAGACATTCACAACATTGTTATACCGACAAAACTCGACATTAAAGTTAAAAAAGTTGAAAAAAAGAAACAGGTTGAAACCGAAGAAGACAATTTTCATATTTTTGGTAAAACATCTGAACCCAATGTAAATGGTGGTGGTATTGTCATTAATGTAGCTGACGAAGAGGAAACCGCTCAAAAAGAAGATCATAGAGACAAGTCAATTATTGAAAAACACTTAAGGCATTATAAATATCTTGAATTTGACGAAGAAAAAGAAATAGACAGTCTTAAAGCGGGAGAAAATCTCCGTGCACTTCTTGCACAAAAACGAAATGAAGAAGATGATGAAGAAATTGAAGTTGTATCAACATTTATTGCAGAAGAAAAAACCCGCAAAAAGAAAAAGCCAAACTCTTTTGGGGGAAAGAAAAAAAATAACCAAAACCAAGTACAATCTAAACAAATCAAACAAGTTGAAATTCCTGATATCATTTCAATTCAGGAGCTTGCCAGTCGTTTATCATTAAAAGTTAATCTTGTAGTTGAAAAAGCAAAATATATTGGTGAATTTGTTGAAGAGGATTCCATTATTGATGGTGACATTGCAGAGTTGATAGTTGAGGAGTTTGATCAAAAAGTACTTCGTGTTAAAGAAAAAACACCTGAAGATGTTTTAAACAGGAAAGCAGCAAATACAAATTTACAAACAGCAAATCCTGTTGTAACAGTAATGGGACATGTTGATCATGGCAAAACCTCTCTTCTAGATGCCCTTAGAAAAACAGATGTAGCACTTGGAGAGGCAGGTGGTATTACTCAAGCAATTGGTGCGTATCAAGTCACTCTTCCTTCCGGTAAAAAAATTACATTCATTGATACTCCAGGACACGAAGCCTTTACCGCTATGCGTGCAAGAGGTGCAAATGCTACAGATATCATTGTTCTTGTAATTGCAGCTGATGATTCAATTAATACCCAAACCATTGAGGCTATTCATCATGCTAAAGCAGCAAAATGTCCAATTATTGTTGCAGTCAATAAAATGGATTTACCAAGTGCTAATTTGCAGAAGGTAAAAGAGGATTTACTTTCACATGATTTAGTTCCGGAAGATTTTGGTGGTGATATTGCCGTTCTTCCTGTTTCTGCACTAAAGAAAACCGGTCTCAAAGAACTTGAAGAACGCATTTTGCTTCAAGCAGATGTAATGTCATTAAAGGCGAACTATGCGGGGCATGCTGGTGGTGTTGTACTTGAATCAAGATTGGACAACAAAAGAGGTGTTATTGTAACTGTATTAATTAAACACGGTGTTCTAAAAAACGGAGATGTTATTCTTGCGGGAACAACATTTGGAAGAGTTAGAAAAATGATTGATGATAAATCTCAAACCGTTGAAGAAGCACTTCCTGCGATGCCTGTTGAGGTGTATGGTTTTAATGAAGTGCCTCAAGCCGGTGAAAGATTTTTTGTTCTTGAAAGTGAAAAATCAGCAAGAGAGGTAATTTCTCACAGAATGCAAAGAAAGCAAGAAGAGGAAATGGATACCAGAAGTAATGATGACCCGTTTGCAGCATTACTGAAAAAAGATAAAAAAGAAGTGAATGTTCTTATTAGAGCTGACACCCAAGGTAGTGTTGATGCAATTAAGTTCTCGCTTGCAAAAATTTCACACGAGGAAATCAAGCTTCACATTGTTCAATGTTTGGTTGGTAATGTAACAGAGGCAGATATTCTGCTTTCAAAAACAAATAATGCAACAATTTTTGCTTTTAATGTGGCAGTTGGGTCAAATGAAGAAATGCTTGCAAGAAAACATGGTATTGCAATTAGAGAACATTCAATAATATATAAAATGATTGATGAAATCAAAGCATTACTTTCAAAATCTTTAGCACCTGTTGTTGTTGAAACAAAAGTTGGTGTTGCATCTGTAAGACAAGTATTTGATGTTTCCAAATCGGGAAAAATTGCCGGACTATTTGTCCAAGATGGCGTTGTTAAAAGAGGTTCTCTTGCAAAAGTTTTACGAAACGGTGAAATAGTTGGGCAAGGAAATATAAAAACTCTTAAACATTTCCAGGAGGATGTTAAAACCATTCAGCAAGGAAAAGAATGTGGTATGCAAATGGAAAAATTTGAAGCATTCCAAATTGGAGATATTATTGAAATTTATGATATTACCTACGAGGAAAACAAAATTAGTTAAATTATCTAATGCTTCATCTTATTGACTTCTTTTTTTCAAAAAAAAGATTTACCATATTTGTAGCTGTTATGCTGCTAATATTTGGTATGAAGTCTTACCAAATGATTGCAAAAGAAGGTGCACCGCAAATTAAAGTTCCTTATATTTTTGTCTCTATTTTTGCAGAGGGCTTTTCCCCAAAAGATAGTGAGAAAATGATACTTAAACCTTTAGAAAAAGAGCTTTCTAAAATTCAAGGTATAAAAAACATTACAGCATATTCCTATGTAAATAATGCGTCTGTTGTTGTGGAATTTGATCCAAGTGTAGATATTTCTGTTGCAATGAGTGATGTTAGAGATAAAACCGCCATCGCTAAAGCTGAGTTTCCAAAAGAAATTGAAGAGCCTGTAATTTCTGAAGTTGACTTAAGCGCTATGCCTGTTCTCAACGTTGCATTACTTGCAGATGATTTATCATCTGTAATGTCGATTGCTAGAGATCTAAAAGATGAAATAGAGTCAATCGCAGATATTTTAAAGGTTGAAATTAAAGGTGAACAAATTGAAGCAATAGAAATTAGGGTTCTTCCTGAAACATTAAAGCAATTTGGTATCTCGATTGATGACATACTTAAAATACAAAATAACAATAAACTAATCTCTTCCGGATTCATGCGATCGGAATCTGGTGAATTTTCTGTAAATGTACCATCTTTAATTAAAAATATTAATGACATCAAAGAGCTTCCTATTAAAACAAAAAATGGTATAGTAATAAAATTACAAGATGTTGCCACTATTGTTAAAACTCATAAAGAACAAGCTAGTATTGCAAGAATTAATGGAAAGAAAGCCGTGGTTCTTGAAGTTTCAAAGCGTTCCGGTGCAAATATTATTCAAACAATAAAACAAGTTCATGAAAAAGTTGATTTATACGCTGGTAGTCTTGGTGGTAGTATTGAAATTCTTTACATGAGGGATACATCAAATAAAATTCAAGATTCCCTAAGTAATTTACAAAATGAAATCATTTTTGCTTCAATAATTGTTCTTTTGTTGGTAATGCAAATTGTTGGCTTTAGACAAGCCATTCTTATTAGCATTTCTTTGCCATTATCATTTTTCATTTCAATTTGGATTTTATATTTACTTGGAATAAGTTTGAATATTGTTGTACTTTTTGGTTTGGTTTTATCGATTGGTATGATAGTTGATGCAAGTTCTATTATTGTTGAATACGCAAGCCAACAAATTAAATATGGAATGAAAGTTGGGGAAGCATACAGCATGGCAGTACGTAGAATGTATATCCCTGCAATTATTTCAACTGCTACAGTATTGATAGTTTCAGCACCATTGCTTGCGTTTCCAGGTATTATCGGTGGTTTTATGAAATACCTTCCATTAACTCTTATTGTAGTGTTATCTTCGTCGTTATTTGTTGCATTATTTATAATGCCAACACTTGGTGCACTTTTTGATAAACCGATTAAAGAGAGTGAACAAGAAATTATAATTGAAGATTTATCAATTAAAAAGCTGTTACAATTAAAAGGAGTAACAGGTTTTTATGCAAGATTCTTATTTAAAACCATTAAAAAACCTTTTGTTTCTTTGTTTTGGTTGTGTTTTATAATGTTTACCATTATTGGGTTGTATATTTTCTTCAACAAAGGTGTGGAATTTTTTCCAAACATTGAAACGAATTATATTCGTGGATTTGTGCGTGGCGTTGGTAACATTTCGTTAGAAGAAAAAGAAAAGGTAATGAATTCTGTTGCACAAAAAGTTGTTAAAGAAATCGGTGATGAAGTAGATGTTTATTATACTTTTGCCGGTGGCACGGGTGGTAATTCGGAAAATATCCCAAAAGATGCAATTGGTGTTGTTGATATCCAGCTTGTTGATTGGCAAATTAGAAGAAGAGCATCTCAAATTATTCAACATTTAAGAGAAACTGTTCATGAAGATGGATTTATTGTTAATTTTGACAAGGAAAAAGATGGCCCTCCGCAATCAACTGATATTTACTATGAGGTATTCGGAAGTACTCTTGAGGAAATTGACAGTGCCGTTTTGAAAATGAAAGAATATTTAGATTTACAACATTCATTACAGAATGTTGAAACAACAAAAGCTCCACCAAAGATTGAATACCAAATTATAGTCGACAAACCTCTTGCAATGAAATACAGTATTGATGCCGCTGCGATTGCAGGATATGTGAAGTTGTCAACAAATGGTGTATTAATTGATAAATACTCTCCAGACTATCTTAGTGAAAAATCGGAAATTATTTTAAGATATCCAGCAAATGAGCGAAATATCTCACAAATACTTAATAGTTTTGTTGTAAAAGATAGCCAATCAATTCCAATTGCAAATTTTATCAAAATTCTTAAGAATGATGAACTTGTTGAGATTGTCAGAAAAAATGGCAAGCCAATGCTTGCATTAAAGGCGAACATTAAAGATTCTTATATAAGTGATAATGGTGCAGTGGTTTCCGTTATTAAATCTGAAGAAAAAGCAAAAATCTTTAAAAATTTACAAGACATTGCATTTAAATATGGTGTTTCACTATATGCAGGCGGAACCGATGAGGATCAAAAAGAAACGATGCAATTTTTGCAAATGGCGTTTTCAATTGCATTAATTGTAATATTTCTTGTATTTTTGGTTGAATTTAATTCATTTGGTTATGCGCTCATTATTATGAGTTCGGTATTTCTTTCAATTATTGGTGTGTTACTGGGTTTAGTGATATCACAGAATCCCCTTGGTATTGTGATGTGTGGAATTGGAATAATAGCTCTTGCTGGAATTGTAGTGAGTAATAATTTGATATATCTTGATTTTTTTCAAACCTTTAAAAGGAAGAGTACTGTTGCAACACAAGAAGCTTTAATTAAAGCCGCTATTTTGCGTGCAAAGCCTATTATACTTACAAGTATGACAAATGTTGTTGGATTACTTCCGGCAATGTTTGGTGTTGGCATAGATTTTTCAAGTGGTGTTTTAACAATTAATTCTCCAACGGCACAATGGTGGATACAGCTATCTTCGGCAATTGCTGGTGGTTTAATGTTTTCAACGCTCTTGACTTTATTTTTTACCCCTTCTAAAGTTTTACTTTACTTGAAGTTAAAGAGGTATGTTAAGAAGCATGTTAATAGTAATTCTATATTTTTTATTGTTACTATTACAAGAAGGTTGTTCAAAAAAAAATAACAGCTCTGTTGCAAACAATGCAGAATTTAACAAAAAATATAAAAACCAAGAAAAGATCTCACCGATTGGTAACATTGTTGCAAGAAGACAAAATGAGGATCTATTAGAAAAAAATTACAGGTATTATGCTCAAAAACATGATAAAGAGCAGGATAAATATCGTAAAAATCGTGAATATATGGATTTTCTTGCAAAAAATGATGTTAATGTCATAAAAGATATTGAAGTTGAAACTATGCCAAAAGAAAATCATAGATATATCAAACAAACTAAAGAAACCAATTCTTTAAGAGAATTAAATCGTTTAGCTTATACTGAAATTGAGTATGTAATGTTTATCAATCAAGCTTTACTTGAGAAGCAAAAATATCAAGAAAACGGAGATCCTATAATCCACCCATATGTGTATGATAAAATTCCACGCAATGACAGACATATTGTAATGGGTGATGAATACCATAAATGGAATTCATGGTGTGAAGTAAACGGAGTATGTTAGTTAAGATTATTACATCATTACAAATAGAATAATATAACCAACAATTAATGCTGGAATAAAGCTATAAGCTGTTGCAATAATCGCTTTTTTTGGTTGCATTGCAATAGCAGGCATCAGCGCGTCACCATCGTTACTGATAGCATTGGAAATTTGTGCTGCAAATGGTACTGCACCATTGACATAAAATGTTGTAATAACAATTTGAGGTCCACATCCAGGAATTAAACCAATAACCGCTGCAACAAATGGTATGTAATAAATATTTGTTTGTACGAATTTTGAAATATCAAATTGTGTTAGCAAGAAAATCGACTGGTAAGTTAAGATACCAATTAATATCCATGAAATAATAAACCCCGATTCAATTACCACCTTACTAAAGGTGTCAGAACATGCAATACATGAACTTTGCGTACAAGAGTGATTTGGATTTTTAAAGATCCATAGGAAGAGCGTTGAAAGTATTCCAATAATTGCAAAACTTTGAATGGTTATCTCTCTAACTAGAGATGGAAAAAAGTAAAATATTGCGTTAACACCAAGCAAACCAATCCAAAAGTATGAAACAAAATGCGGAATTGTGCTTTTTCTTGCAGGGATTAAACTTGTACCTTCTTTTGGTTTTGCAAATTTTTCTTTTGAAAGGAAATCCACAAGGTACCCTGTCACAATTGCTGTGATACTTACAATTATAAAAAGCAATAATGCCATTTGTGGTTTTTTTTGTATCAATAAAATTGCTGCGTCACCCATTGTTGCAACTAATGTTGCAACCATTGAACCAAAGGTTACATACCCTCTTGAATAATTCGTTACAACAATAATTGCTCCGCCGCAACCCGGCAGAACCCCCAAGAATGTTGCAACAGGAACTTGTAGTTTTTGATGCTTTATAAGAAAGCGAATCATGGCATTTTTAGTGTAATGTTCAAAAAAATAAATTACCAAAAGACTTGATGCTACAAACATACCGATACCGATGTAACTATCATAGATAGCTTGGTATAGATCATTTAAATTATTCTTAAAAAGAAAGCAAAAAAGTGCTATTGCGGAAACTTTAGCAAAATATGGTATAAAAGCCCTAAATTTTACCATTTTATATAAAGATAATGATATTGTATATCAAACAATTATTATTAAAAAGTCAAGAGTTGTTATATATTTTTGTAAACATTCTCACCTTGATTTTTTTAAAATGCGAAGTATTAATTTAACTTTATTAAAACTATATGAAATAGCAGTATGTTTAATATAATTATTGGAATCGTTACAATTTTAACTTTTATTATTTTATGTATAGATATTCTTCCAAAGTGGTACCAAATACTTTTTGGAAAATGGAAAATATTCATTCAGCATAATACCAATGTATTTGATATATACATTACTTTTCACAAAAAGTTTGCTATAAGTAGGATATTTTTAACAAAAAAATCACATTATGGATACAATGGTAGTGATTTACACCCGCACACAACTCCGTTTCAATATAAAACATTTAATCAAATTGCCAACAACCATCATATTACAATTAAGTCAAATGATTTGCAATCTATTACCATACACAATAAAGAGGTGGTTGCGAATAACAAAATAGAGTGGACAATAACATTGATAACAGCAGATGGAAAAGAAACACAACAATCGTTCACCATTCCAACATCAAACATCTAACTTTTTGATTTACCAGACATTAATTATCAATCTTCAAAGCATCAATAAATGCAGAGTGTGGAATTTCCACCGAACCAACATTCCTCATTCTTTTTTTCCCCTTCTTTTGTTTTTCAAGAAGCTTACGCTTACGGGAGATATCCCCCCCATAACATTTCGCTGTAACATCTTTACGCATTGCAGAAAGCCGCTCACTTGCAATAATACGGGACCCAATCCCTGCTTGAATGCGAACCTCAAACATTTGGCGTGGAATAAGATCTTTCAATTTTGCACACATTGCTCTACCTCGTTTTTCTGCAGAGGATTTATCAATTAGCATTGAAAGCTCCGGCACTTCTTCTTGGTTGATCATCATTGTTAATTTTACAAGGTTGGATTTACGATAACCCGCCATTTCCCATTCAAACGAAGCATAACCGCTTGATACCGATTTTAGGCGGTCGTGAAAATCAAGAACTACTTCATTTAATGGCAAATTATAAATTAACATTGCACGGTTTCCTGAATAATTGAGTTCAACCTGTTCACCTCGCTTTTCTGTACATAAAGTTAGAACATACCCAAGGTATTCATCGGGGACAAAAATTGTAGCTTTAACCCATGGTTCTTCAATTTGTTTAATGTGAACGGGATCCGGCAATTCTGTTGGGTTATAGATTTCAAGCCATTCATCTTTGATTGTTTCTACTTTGTAGACAACCGAAGGTGATGTTGTAATAATTTCAATATCAAATTCACGAAAAATGCGTTCTTGTATAATTTCAAGGTGTAAAAGCCCAAGAAAACCACACCTGAAACCAAGCCCAAGAGCAGCCGACGATTCCTGTTCAAATGAAAAAGAGGAATCGTTTAACGCAAGTTTGTAAATTGATTCTTTTAAGTTTTCAAAGTCATCGGAGTTTATCGGGTACATACCACAAAAAACCGACTGCTGAATTTTCTTAAAACCCGGAAGTGCTGGAGTGATAGTATCTTTTGCAAGAACAATGGTATCTCCAACATGGGCATCTGAAACTGTTTTTATTCCAATCACTACATAACCCACTTCACCAGCAGAAAGGCTATTAGTTGGTGTTTTTTTTGGAGTGAATACCCCAATATGTTCCACCGTATATTCTTTTTTATTGGAAAGAGTTTTAATTTTATCTCCTTTTTTAATTTCACCGTTATAAACACGCACAAGAAGTATTACTCCAAGGTAGGTGTCATACCATGCGTCAACAAGAACGCATTGCAAATTTTCCTGTGTTGTTTTTGGTGCCGGAATTTTTGCAATAACAGCCTCTAAAATATCCTCAATACCAATCCCAGTTTTGGCAGAACAAGGAATTGCTTCACTTGCATCAATCCCAATAATGTTTTCAATTTGCTCTTTAACGGTATCAGGATCCGCAGCAGGAAGATCAATTTTGTTCAAAACCGGAATAATTTCGTGGTTTTGATCCATTGCTTTATAGACATTCGCCAAAGTTTGAGCCTCAACTCCTTGGGCAGCATCTACTACTAAAATTGAACCTTCACACGCTGAAAGACACCTTGAAACCTCATAAGAAAAATCAACATGTCCAGGGGTGTCCATCAGGTTTAAAATGTATTCCTTACCATTTTTTGCCGTGTAATGTAAGCGAACAGTTTGTGATTTAATCGTTATACCTTTTTCCTTTTCAAGCTCCATTGAATCAAGCACTTGCTCTTGCATTTCACGGTCGGTTAATCCGCCACATGTTTGAATGATGCGGTCCGAAAGTGTAGATTTTCCGTGGTCAATGTGGGCAATAATTGCAAAGTTTCTGATGTTTTCTATCATATCAATGATTTACTTCAATTAAATGCTAATGTTTGACATTTTAAATATGTCAATTGTTAATAGGAAATTAATATTTATAATAATGAAAAGGGATTTAGACTTAATTAGAGATATACTTCTTCGTATTGAAAAAAATTTTGGTTATATTCAAAATAATACATTGGAAATTCATATTAATATGGATGAAAAAAACATAGGAACGCAGTTATACGAACAACAAATGTCTTATAATACGGATTTTCTTCAATTAGTATCAGATGACATTCCAAAGAAAGATGAGTATTTATTATTTCATTTAAACTATCTTAAAGAAAATGGTATTTTCGGTGAAAGAATAAAGCTACTGGAATATAGTATTTCAGGATTTTTCTGCTATAGATTTGATAACATATACCTCTCGCCAAAGGGACATGAATTTCTTGATTCAATTCGCCACAAAGATATTTTTGAAAAAATTAAAGCAACTGCACAAGAAACTGGTGGAAATTTTACACTTGAATTAGTAAAAGAACTTGGAATAAGTTATTTGAAGAAACAAATTGGACTATAATGCCCTACCAAGCAAACGAAGCTTTGCAGAAAAATGCCAAAAAATTTGCTTGCTTGTTGTAAAATTATATTATACAATTTTGTATAACTAAAATAAATTATATGACAACCGAGGAAATATACGCAGTTATTGCACTCTATATTGCAAAGGAACTTGGCGATGAATTGTATAATTACAAATATTAAATATGAGCGAGGATAAAGTAAAAAATGGTTCAGAGGTAACAAAGCAAGATAATCAAGACAAAAAAGATAGTGACAATAAACAACCGTTAGGTGCATTACTGCAAATGTTAAGTATTACACACAAAAGTTCAAATGCAACATTGGGTGGTATTATTGCTGAAAAGATGTCCCAAGAACAAGTACCGCTGTTTTTTGAACATGTGGAAAGGCGTGAAATGGAAGAACATAAAAATACAAGATTAACAACTATACTATCATTTCTTGCACTGTTATTTGTTTTACTATTTTTTGCATTAATTGTAGTTTTTCTGAAAGATACAACACTCACGAAAGAAATTGTAATAGGTTTGCTCTCATTTATTGGTGGAGGTGGACTTGGTTTTGGTATTGGAAAAATGCAGAATAAAGACTAAATGCCCTACCAAACAAATGCAGTTTTGCAGAAAATCATTGCTCAAAAACTTGTTAACTTAGCAGGCAGGCAAATTAATTTATGTAATCAAAATATTCTTGATGTTGGCTCCGGAACTGGCTTTATTGCACAAAATTTAGTACAAACAGGGGCAAAACCTTCAAGTATTTTTCAGATTGATAGAAATCCAGAAGCACTAAATTATGCAAAACAATTTGGGAATGTTGTGAATACAGACTTCAATAAACCTTTATCATTTGAGCAAAAATTTGATGTAATATTTTCCTCTATGGCACTTCAGTGGGCAGAAAATCTTTATAAAACTCTCACGCATTTACAAAACTTTTTAAGTGAAGGTGGTAATATATTTTTTGCAATTCCATTGCAAGGAAGTTTGCAAGAAATTTACGATATTCTTGAAATAACATCATTTCCATTTCCAAAAATGGAAGATATGATGGAATATGCACACATTATTCACACACAAACTTATGTAGAAAATTCCTATATTGCACTAAAAAACATTCATATTTCAAACCTTGTTTTGCAACAAAATACCTATATAACAAAAAACAAATTGATTTTGCTAAAAAAAGTAATAACAACATGGAATGTTGGTTTTTTTAAACTTAAGTAATGCAAGGTAGTGTATATAATTATGGAATAGAGTCTGTTGGAGATTTCACATTCATGAAAAGTAATGATACCGAATTCAAGACCTACGAGCAGTCTTATCGTATTTTTTGTGATTTATTTAAACAAGGGTATCCTGAATACAGAAGCCAAATGGATATTTCAGACGAGGATATAAGGAATGCCAGGAAGCATAGATTTGAGACAGATGAGTATTGGTCAATATGGCGTAAATACGGCGAAGTTGTTGCATTTATTGAAGCATTTTTCCATAAACAAAACGGGTTTAACATGCTTCCAAGAATTTTTGGTAAATATCCGGAAGAAATAGAAAATTTTCAATCTTGCAATGCTTTTCTTAAAAGATTTCAAAACGACAAAACCCTTGTTGAGCTTTTTGAAGACTGCGGTATTACAAGAATGCGTCACACAATGGCTGAAACAATTTGGAATGCCGTTTTAAAGCTGAATACTGATTACAATGGTATTGTTCCAAAAGAAAGATGGAAGCTGTTGCAATTTAATGGTTTAGGCAGAAAAATTGCCAACATGTTGATGAACCTTGCCTTTGATTTACCTGAGATTGGTATTGATGTAAGGGTTTTTCGTGCAGCGTGTAATTTAGGCTTTATACCATTTTCACCCGATCAATTCGCCTCTGACTCAATCAAATTTGAAGCAGAATTAATTCTTCGTCGCTCAATTCCACAAAAATTTTTTCTTGATGCAGACTACCTTTTATTTATGAGTGGAGCAGGTGAGGGGGTACATTCACCAAAGCCAAAAGTAAAATAGCTATTTCCTTATAATAGTTGGTGTATGTTCTGTAAAATCAATAATGGTTGAGGGTTTTTGACTAAGGCTTTGACTGTTATCCATGAATAAGAATTCAACATTTTCAGAAATTTCTGGTGGTATTTCTTCTTTTGCAAACTCATGTCCTGAAATATTCACACTAGTCCCGCATATAATAACTTCTTTTGTAAGTTTTATAATATTACTTTGTTTTGGAATGCGAATTCCGACTTTTCCATCTATCGAAATTAAAAGAGGCGAAAGTACCGATTTTGCAAAATCTGTTGCTTGTAATAAAATTGTAAAAGCACCAGGTAGATTTTCTTTCACAAACTTTTTGGATCTTTCTGTTTCAATGCCATATTTTTGAATTTCTTCGATAGTTGGTAGAAAAATTGCCAATGGTTTAGAAAAATCCCTTTTTTTTGTTTCAAAAATTTGTATAACTGCATCATGATTTGTTGCATCTGTAAATATACCAAGAATTGTGTCTGTTGGTAACACACATAAGTTACCCTTTTTAAATGATTTCTTGATTTCTTCTAAACTGTATATTTGTTTCATTGAAAATACAAATAAATGTGTATGATTGCAGTTCTTGTTATATTTTTCATAATTTCAATACTTTTGTGTATGACAGCAACCGTAATGTTTTTAGGTTTAATAACTTCACGCAAAAACATTGGATACAAACCGCTTGAAGATGTAATGAAATCGGAATATTACGATTTCATTTTTGTAAAAAAAAATGACAATGTTTTTAAGGAACATGGAGACGATATTTGCACCGATAAGTAATGTTAGAAATTCTGCAGTTTGTATTGTAAGAATTTCCGGTAGCAATATTTTTGCCGTTTCAAAATTTATTCCGTCTTTGGTAAAAATAAAACATCGTTTTGCGATGCGTGTAAAAATTTTTGATATCGACGGCACGCAGCTTGACGATGCTCTTGCTGTATACTTTGCTGCACCAAATAGCTTTACAGGTGAAGATGTATTGGAAATCTCCCTGCATGCTTCACAATTCGTAGTTTCGAAATTTCTTTCTATAATTGCAACACTTCCTAATTTTCGTTTTGCCAAAGCAGGTGAGTTTTGTTTTCGTGCAGTTGAAAATAATAAAATTTCCCTCAATGAGGCGGAGGCGATTAATAAGCTAATTTTAAGTGATAGTAAAATCAAGCATAACCTTGCAATCAATGAGCTTAACGGGGTATGTAAAGATTATTACAATCACATAAAAAGCAGTTTATTAAAAATTCTTTCATTTCTTGAAACTTTTATAGACTTTTCTGAAGATGAAGAAATTTCTTTAGATTTTATTTCTAAAATCAAAGAAATTAATATTGATTTAATTTTATCAATTCAAAAAACTATACAATTTTCACAAAAAAAAGAAAATTTTGATGTGCAAATTGCAATTTTGGGTAAACCAAATGTTGGTAAATCATCACTTTTTAACATACTAACATCGACTAACGATGCAATTGTTTCAGAAATTGCCGGTACAACAAGAGACGCTCTTAAGAAAACTCTTAATATTGCAGGTTTTAAAGTTGAATTAATAGACACTGCAGGAATACGAGACAATGCCGAGCAAATTGAAAAAATTGGTATTGAAAAGGCAAAAAATCTTGCAATGAATGCAGATATCATTTTGCTTCTTCAGGAAAAAGAAGATGAGTTTGTGGTGGATTTATCATGTTTTAATGGTGTGGTGCTTGTGGTTTTTACGAAAAAAGATATTCATGGTGTGCGTGGAATAGACAAAGAAAATGTGGTAAATATTTCTGTATTACAAAATAACATTTCAGAACTTGAAGCAAAAATTCACAGTGTTCTGAGAGTAGATTTTATGAAATGCAATCTATTGGATTTTTATGCAATGAAAGACAAAAAGCTGTTTTACAAACGACACTTTCAATTTTGCAGAATATAGATTATGCACAAAGTGCAGAACTGCTTTCTGAAGAGTTCAGACATGCTTTGCATACAATCTCCTTTCTAGTTGGTGTTATTAACACAGAAGATATTCTTGGTGAGATATTTTCCAATTTCTGTATTGGTAAATAATTGTATGCAGTATGTATTTATGTTACATCAATATATTTTACGTGAAAATTGTTATCAATTTCTGTATGTTGCGGTTTTGCAGATTCCTGTGGAAAATCCTCTCTATAATGAGAGCCAATGGAGTGTTCTCTAAAAATTGATGCAGTTAAAACGCACTTTGCCATTAACGCAAGGCTTTGAGTTTCATAAAGATTTATAAAATCAACATCAAAAGCTATTCCGGAAAAATTATTGAGATTCTCAAGTTCTCTATAAATGTTGTCAATCTTATTTAATGCCATTTTCATATTTTTATGATTTTTCACAATTGAAGCATTTACATCCATAATTTCTTGAATTTGTCTTCTGTAAGCAAGAATTTCTTCAAATTTTATTCCTGAATTCTTGTTTGTTATACTTTTAATTGCCTCTGATATTTTTTTTGTGTTATGTTTGGAATTATATTTGTTATCTTGAAAGTTTGACGCTATATCGTTTGTAGCAATTTTAGCGCTTGTGAAAAGTTCTAAAAGTGAATTACAACCTAGTCTATTTGCTCCATGAACTGAAGCACATGCAAGTTCACCGATTGCGTATATTCCATCTTTTATTTTATAGTTTTCATCAACTGCAATGCCGCCCATATTGTAATGAGCGGTTGGGTGGATCGGTAATAATGATTTTGATATATCAATTTTAGCAAAATGCTTTGCTACGGTATACGAGCTGATAAGTTTTTTTCTAATTGTATCCAATGGAATATGTGTTAAATCCAAGTAAACGTTTCCATATAACAGTTCTTGATAAATTGCTCTTGCAACAACATCTCTTGGTGCAAGCTCTTTTAAATGATGGTATTTTTCCATAAATCTTTCACCTTTTGTATTGCGTAAAAAAGCTCCTTGACTGCGACATGCTTCCGATATTAACATACCATTTCCCCACAACCCCGTTGGATGAAATTGTACCAGTTCAATATCCTTTAGACAAATGCCATTTTGAAATAAAATTCTATGTCCGCAACCTGTATAGAGATGAGATGAAGAATTGGTTTTGTATATTTGTGAAAAACCTCCTGTTGCAAAAATAATATACTTTGCCTGTAAAACATCTATTGCACTATTAACAATGTTGTATGCAAGTAAAATATTTGGTTTGCCGTAAAGAAAATCTAGGGCTTGTGTATAGTTAAAAACTGTAATATTTTTTTGATTTAGCACATGTTTACAAAGTGACTGCATGATTGCATGTCCGGTGTGGTCTTTAACAAAACAAGCACGGTTTGAGAGTTCACCATTACCATAATGAGTTGTTTGTCCGCCATAAACACGCTGATCAATTTTACCTTCTGGTGTGGTATCAAAATTTACGCCGATTCTTGAAAGGTAATCAATTATAGACGGTGCTTCTGTACACATTTTTGTTGTTGGTATTGAGTCACATAGTCCTTTTCCGGAAGTTAATGTGTCATAGGTGTGCCATGCTGTTGAATCCTGATTGATGTTTCCAAGTGCTGCATTAATCCCACCCTTTGCAGATGTTGTATGACTGCCCATTGGGTACGTTTTACAAAGAATCGCAATTTTTATATTTGGAAATGCTTGATTTAAAAACAAAGCAGATGCAATTCCAGAGCCACCACCACCAACAATAATGACGTCATAGCTATGAACATTCATATTAATGAACTAAAGGTAACGCCAAAAGATATAAAAGGTTAAAAACCAAAAATCCAATATATTAATTGCCTTCGGATATTGCAGAAAACCTTCTTTTAACAAGGGAACATTCTACTGGCATTTTGTGTTTAATTTGTACAAATAGTTCTTTTGCATCTTCTTGTGAAATGCCATCAACTTCGAACAGTACAGTGCCGGCAGCAATTGAGGCAACGTAGAATTCTACTCCACCCTTACCACCACCCATACGAACACCAATTGGTTTTTGTGTTACAGGTAAATGAGGGAATATTCTGATAATTACACGACCAGTTTTTTTAATTTTTTTAGCTAAAATACGACGAATTGTTTCAATTTGTTTACCAGTCACTCTACCAGATGATATTGCTTTAATCGCGTACTCACCAAACGAAACATCACAACCAGAAGTTGCAATTTTTGCAGGTATAACTTTACGAAATTTTCTATACTTGGTTCTTGCAGGTTGCATATTTTTTTTAAAAATTATTATTTATTACAAATCCAAACTTTAATTCCAATCACACCATATGTTGTGTGTGCTTCTACAAGAGCGTAGTCAACTTTTGCACGGATAGTATGAAGAGGAACTGTACCTTCTTTGTATGTTTCAGATCTGGCAATCTCTGCACCTGCAAGTCTACCAGAGCACATGATTTTTATACCAACGGCACCAAAGTGCATAACATCTGTTAAAGTTTTTTTTACAACTCTTACATAAGATGCTCTGCGTTCAATTTGATTGGCAATCGATATTGCAACAAGTTTAGCCGAAAGCATAGGAGATTTCACATCAACAACATTAAGCGAAACTTTTTTGCCAGTAATCTGTTGAAGTTTTTCAACAACATTTTCAATGCCACCCATAGCTTTTTTAACAAAAAATCCAGGCTTGCTTGTATGTACTGTAATAAATGTTTTGTTGATTACACGATCTATTGAAACATTCTGTATGAAATATTGCTTTTCCATTTCATGAAAAAAGTGTTGTATAGCAAGATCTTGTTGAACATTTTGTGCGTAATTTTTTTCTGAAAACCACTTTGAAGACCAGTTGTTATTTGTTTGTATCCTAAAAGATAAAGGATTGACCTTTTGACCCATAATTTTTACTAATTAGTTTGAGATTTTAAAGTAACTGTAATATTTGAATAGTGTTTACGCACAGGTGCAGACCTGCCACGACCTCTTGGGTGAAATCTTTTTAATCTTGTTGCAGGACCAACATTAATTTTGTCAATAACTAAAGAATCTGGATCTGTATTATGATTGTTTTCAGCGTTTGCAATTGCAGAAAGAAGTACTTTGTATAAAATTTGACACGATTTTTGTACTTGAAACATCAAAATTGTTGATGCTTCAGAAGATTTCATTCCACCACGAACAAGATTGCACGCCAAAGAAAGTTTTCTATGGCTTATTGGTGCTCTTTTGAGAGTTGCTGTAGTCATATATCTACTTATTATTACTTAGTTTTGCGTTAACTTTTACTTTGTGTACAGGTGCTTTTCTTGTTGGTGAAAATTCACCAAGCTTATGACCAACTTTGTCTTCCGTTATTTTTACAACAATAAACTGCTTACCATTGTGAACTGCAATGTCGTGACCAACTAGTTGCGGATATATATACGATGATCGAGAGTATGTTTTAATTGATTTTCCGGGTTTAGATTCGGTGCTAAGTGCTTTTTTTAATAATTTAGCACATATAAACGGAGGTTTTTTTTGTGTTCTAGATGACATATTGAACTATTACTTACTACGTTTTTTTACAATAAATTTGTTGGTAATTTTATTTTTTTTACGGGTTTTATATCCCTTTGTTGGTTTGCCCCATGGTGTCACAGGTGCGCCACCTGTACCAGTTTTACCTTCACCACCACCATGTGGGTGGTCAATTGGGTTCATTGCAACACCCCTGACTGTTGGACGAATTCCCATCCATCTTTTTCTTCCAGCTTTACCAATTGAGACATTTTTATAATCCGGGTTTGATACTGCACCAATTGTTGCAAAGCATAAAATAGGAACGTACCTTACTTCTCCAGAAGGCATACGAATCATTGCATTTTCATCGTCTTTTGAGATTAATGTTCCAAAAGCCCCTGCGGAACGTACAATCTTTCCACCTGCTCCAGGTTTTAATTCTATATTATGAATATTAAGACCAAGAGGAATAAACTGCAATGGCATTGTGTTTCCATTTGTAAAATCACATTCCTGACGAGATGATGTTATGGTTTGACCAACAGTAATACCTTGAAAAGCTATAATATATTCATGACTTCCATCGGAATTCTGAAGTAAAGATATAAAACAGTTACGATTCGGATCGTATTCTATTGTTTTTACTGTAGAATCACCAAAAAACTGTCTTTTAAAACTGATATGACGATATAACTTTTTGTGACCACCACCCTTATGGCGACACGATATATGTCCGAACGAGTCTCTTCCGTTGGAAGATTTAAGTGGTGATGTAAGCTTTTTATATGGCTTGTTTGTAGTAGTAAATTGTTTTGTGTCAATCTGTACCAAAAAGCGAGTTCCCGGTGTAACAGGTTTAGATTGTTTTAACATGTGCAGTCAAATACTTCAATTTTTTATATGATTTAATTCTTTTCCTTGCGGAAGGAGTATAAAAAACTTTTTCATTTTTACTCTTCTTGAGGTTCTTGTTTTTCTGTTGTTAATTACTTTTGTAAAAGTCAAGCTATTAATTTTTTCAGGTTTAAAACCAAAAGACTTGAGAAACAAAGACTCTAAAGAATGTTTTGTAACGTTTGGAAGAGTGATAAATGTTCTAAGATTTTTTTCTGTCAAATGCTTTTGAGATTTTTCTGTATTAACCTCTTTTTTAATGATTGTATAAAACTTATCCATAATTTTATGATAACACTTGGGTTAATTTTTGAAAGGATTTCTTTGTAAACACTAAGTTATCGTATTTTACAATTTCATGTATGTGAAAAAAATCATTTGAATAAATCCCGATATTTTTTAGGTTTGAAAATGATTTTAAGGATTCATAAGGAATTTCATTATCATGGATAATTGCAACATAACCTTGTAGACCAAGGTTATCCAATGAAGCTTTAGCATCTTTTGTTTTAAATGAAGATACGGAAATCTCATCAACAATTGTAATGCATCCAGAAAGTAATAACTTTGATATCAACACTTTTCTTGCATGCAGTCTTTCTTTTTTGTTAATTTTATATCCAGCGGTTATTGGTTTTGGTCCGAAAATAATACCGCCACCACGGTATTGGGGAGAACGCAAAGAACCTTGTCTTGCATTACCTGTACCCTTTTGTTTGTATGGTTTTTTTGTTGTTCCAGAGACATCGGAAATACCTTTGGTTGATGCAGTTTTTATAAATGATATTTTTTTAGATATATAGTGAACACGAGATATAGGCTGACCGCTCGCATCTTTATATTTTTCAACAAAATCAGGAAACGGGAGTGTCTCAACCGTATTTTTTGTTTTAAAATTAAGTACTGAAATAGACATTTCTAAAATATTAAATTAATGTTATTTACTCTTGTAAACGATTCTAATCTACCCATTTTTATTGAGTCGTTGATAAAAACATAAGAATTTTTATGTCCAGGAATTGCACCGCGTACTGCAATAACTTTAAGTTCTTTATCAACAGATATAATTTGCAAGTTTTGAACAGTATTACTGGTTTCACCAAGGTGACCAGCCATTTTTTTCCCCTTAAAAACACGACCGGGATCCTGTCTCTGACCTGTTGAACCGTGTGATCTGTGTGATACTGACACACCGTGTGATGCTTCTAAACCAGCAAAATTCCATCTCTTCATTGCACCTGCAAACCCTTTACCAATTGTAATACCTGATACATCAACAAATCTTTCTTCTAATCCATCAAAAATATCGTTATTTGTCTTTTCAAAAGATTTTAAAGTATTTCGAGACTCAACTCTAACTTCAAATAATCTTTCTTTTGGTTGTAGATCAAGTTTTTTAAATTGCACCAAAAGAGGTTTTGCAGTATTTTTTTCTTTTTTAATATCACCTGCACTGAAGATAATAGCATTATATCCGTCTTTTTCCAGAGTTTTTAAGCCAAAAACATCATGATCTACAATTTCTACAAGTGTTACAGGAATAGTATTACTACCACTTTTTATTTGAGTCATGCCTATTTTTTTTCCAAGGAGAGAAATTCTCATACTTTAATAACAATACTTTATTTATTTAGTTTTATTTCTGCATCAATACCAGCAGGTAAGTCAATATTAGCAAGTTGTTCTGTTATTTCTTGTGAAACATTAACAATTTCAATGAGACGTCTAAATTTACGAATTTCAAACTGCTCCATAGATTTCTTGTTTACATGAGGAGATCTGTTAACTGTGATTTTATCAATCTTGTTTGGAAGTGGAATTGGACCCTTAATGATGCCACCAACACGCTTAACATGATTAACAATTTGCGTAATTGATTTATCCAAAAGTTTGCTGTCAAATGCAGAAAATCTAATTCTTATATTTCCACGCTTTAAAACACTTTCTTTGGTTGTAGCAGAAGAACTTTGTGATGTCATATCAACAATAAACATTATAACTCCACTTCACATATAACTTTTTATTATAAGTCAAGCACTTTTTCAAAAAAAATTTAACTTAGTATCCAACAAGATTTCCAACAAAGCTATCAAAACCATTATTAGATTCATAATTCATTATTATAATGGGGTTTAATGGTGTAAGATAAATTATTTTTTCAGTGAGACATGAATATCAAACCGTTCTAACATCTACTGTCATTAATCAAAATAGTGATTCACTAATTACAATTTCAACCAAATCTTAACGCATCAAGAACAAGAATTTGATCATAACCACTCTATTCATGCATAACAACGCCAGTTATTCAGTATATAGTAAATATTTTGACATACTATTACTTTTGTTAATACATTAACGATCTGAATTATTTAAGGGTTTGGAACCTTTCCTGGTGGAGCAAAGAAAAAGGTAATTTTTTGAATAATATACTGTGTATAGTGCCACAAAAACAGATGCAAACAATAAAACAAAAAAAGTTGAGAAATTTTTCTTGTTTCGGCAGATAAAAGTACACGAAATAGAATGTCAATCGTGGTGGGCAGGGCAGGATTCGAACCTGCGTAGACTTGCGTCGGCAGATTTACAGTCTGCTGCGATTGGCCACTCCGCCACCTACCCAGTTTTATTGGAAAGTTTATATAAATCGGTTTTTATAATGTCAAGCTTTATATCATATCAATGATATCCGATATACTCTTAATATTGCTTTGCTTGGTAACTTTGTTATCTATGTGATTTTCCATTTTAAAATATGTTTTTTGTTTTACTTGTTCTACAATATCTTCAGATATAGAATACTTTTCTGCAACTTTTTCTTGTGATAAATACATTTCTATTAAATTATGATAAATATTGGTAATATCTTGTTTGTTATGAATTTGCTTAAGAAGTTCTTGAGCATTTTGGTTAGAAATTGATCTAATCATTTTCAGAATGGCAATAAGCTCTTCTTCTGTGAAATTAAATCGTACAACATTTGTTTCTGAGTATAATGCTCGTAATGATGGAAGGTTATCAATCTTATTTTCCACTACAATCTCTTGCGTTGGTTTGTGTGATATTTTAAAAAAAATAGACTGCTTTAGTATACCGGAGTTTTTATGTTGATAGCTAAGATGTTGTTCAAGAGCGGTAACTGCACCAGTGATAAAAATATAACCTGTTAAAATTCCAAGTATTATTCCTACAATCTTTTTTGTGTAAGATGAAAACTGTGGAAGGAAGAATCTTTCTTGAATGCGTACCATTATAAAAGTAAGTGATTTATGAAATAGTGTTATTAAAGAAAGGTTGATTAATAAAATTGTTATTAATCCCG
>JAURNI010000073.1 GCA_030830305.1 Alphaproteobacteria bacterium
CATCGCAATCAATTCCTTTGTTAGTAACAACAGTAATATTTTTGTAAGATAATAACATATTTTTTAATAATTTTTGCAATAATTTTTGTTCTTGATTTTTGTTTTTTCCAAAAAGTATAACAATTTCATAATTATCAATATTATTAGTAAAAAACATTTTATAATGTTTATCTTTAATTATTTTAACTTTTTTATTTAAATGAATTTTCATCCACAATTTTACAAATCCAGATGTTGTAGCTGGACATATATATATATAAACCTGGGAGTCAGATAATTTTTTAATAAAATCTGTTATATATGAATGTGGATAAAATGTATCACTTAATACTAATACTTTTTTATTTTTTAAATAATCAAAATTAATTTCATTTATTTGAAACATTAGTATTCCTGTACTTATGCAGTACAACATACATACTTGTTACAAAAGAAAAAATTATTGCAGACCCCCAGCCTATATTGTGTTCAAACCCCCAATCAATTGCGGTCTTAATGCACCAAGCGTTAAAAATCATGTACACAATATAAACTATAGTTCCAGCGATCATGTCAACTATCATCTCACACTTTTTAAAAAAAATCTTGATTTTCAAAAAAAATAAAAAAAAAGTTATTTTGTCTTAATTTTTGTGGTATGCTTCGCATACCCAGTATGCGAGCATGCTATGTATACTAGTAATACTTAATACTATAAATACAATACTATTACTAGAATACTAAGCATACAGGTGCAGATAAAAATATGGGTGATATACTTTCATTATGAAAATCATAGGTGTTGTTGAATCTGACGATTACAGTGGAGCTGCCATAATTGATTCTGAACAAATATCAATTGTACACATGAATGGTTACTGGATGGCTGCTTCAAAATGTATGTTTAGCCATCTGCCAGTAACTTGTGAAATTTCTGCTGAACAAGCTGAAAGCTTTGTTCAAAATGGTGTAAAATGTTTAAACTTTGATTCACCAAAAACAACCTTCAAAAAAACTAAAAAACCATAATAAAATTTATGAAAAGAATTAGTTGGTTTAGTCCCGGTAGTTTTGACCTTAGTGGTCTTTCTTGGTACAGCCAGGGTTATAGCAATGCTGCGGTTAATGTAATTGATGCTTTAAAAGAAAAACAAATTGCTGTTTTTTACAATAGAAACGAAATACCGTTTCATATTAATTTCTGTCAGCCTCATTATTATCAAATGATTAATAAATTTAAAATTGGCTATACCCCTTGGGAATCTACAAAAATACCTGTTGGTTGGTATCACAACATGCAACAAATGGATGAAATATGGGCAACATCTAATTTTGTAAAAAATGTATATATTGAAAACAAAGTTCACACAAATGTGCATGTTATACCTCACGGCATATCTTCAGATTTTTCTATTATAGATCGTGAAATAACTGGGAAGTTTAATTTTTTACATGTTGGTGCAGATTCAAAAAGAAAAAATGCTCAAATGGTTGTTGATGCTTTTATAGAACTATATGATGGTGATTTAGACTATCAATTAATTTTAAAATATAATAAATTTTGTAGCGCTGAGTGTTATGTTAATAATCAATTAGTCCCTGCTTATCAACATCCTCAAATTATTGGAATTCCAGATAATCTATCAGTAGAAGATCTTGTCAAGTTGTATCATAAATGTCATTGCCTTGTTTACCCCACAAACGGAGAAGGTTTTGGTATGATTCCATTTGAAGCCATTTGCACTGGAATGCCAGTGATTGTGAGCAATGCAACTGGCTGTAGTGATTTTGCTCAATACGCAATACCTTTGTCATGCACCATGGATAAAGCAGAATGGAACAGTTTGCAATATGGGGAAGACACTGGTTTGTGGGCTTATCCTAATTATGATGAACTGCTTGATCTTATGGAAGCCGTTGTTTCTGAATACGATGAGTTTAAAAAATACTCTATGAAGTCAGCAAAAATTTTACACAACGAACATTCTTGGTCTTCAATTGCTGATAAGATCATTGAAAGAATAAATTTTTACGAAAATTTTATTTAACCCAAGCATTTTTTATTGTCTTTGGTTGTTTATGTTGATATAATATTTTTTTTTACTAGCGGAGGCTTATTGTGACATTGTTAACTGATGAATTTGTTAATTCCTATTATTCCAAAACTCCACCATGGGGCTTTGGCGGTTTGGGCGAAGTTGTTTATTTGCGAACATATAGTCGCAAAAATGAACTTTTAGGAAGAAATGAAACTTGGATTGAAACAATCAAAAGAGTTATAGATGGCGCTGTTGAGATTGGAGTTGATTTTACACAAAAGGAAGCTGAAACTTTGTTTGACCACATGTTTAATCTGAAGTGTTCTGTGTCGGGTAGGTCACTTTGGCAGCTAGGAACTCCTCTTGTAAAAACATTTTCTGGAACATCTTTAAATAATTGTTTTTTTACTAACATTGAAAAAATTGAAGACTTTGAATTATTGTTTGATTATTTAATGCTTGGCGGTGGTGTTGGTTTTTCCGTAGAGCGTTCAAAAATTCATGATTTGCCAAAAATAAAAAATGTTTCTTACATCACTTCAGAAAGAACACCAGACGCTGATTTTATTATTCCTGATTCAAGACAAGGATGGAGAGAATTGCTTCACAAAGTCCTTGAATCTTATTTTATAACTGGTAAATCTTTTACATACTCAACTATTTTGATTCGTGAGTTTGGAGCACCAGTCAAAACATTTGGCGGTACAGCATCTGGACCCGGCGCTCTGGTTGATGGAATCAAAGATATTTGTAATATATTTAATCAAAGAGTTGGCAAAAAACTTCGCTCAGTTGATGTTCTTGATATTTGCAACATTATTGGCAGAGTAGTTGTTTCTGGTTCTTCACGCCGTTCAGCGCAAATTGCAATTGGTGATCCAGACGATGTTTTATTTTTAAGAGCAAAGAATTGGGGGAATGGAGACATCCCAGCCTGGAGGTCAAATTCAAACAATAGTATTTATGCAGATTCTTTTGATGAAATTCTGCCTGAATTCTGGAAGGGGTATGATGGAACTGGTGAGCCTTACGGTTTGTTAAATAGAAAACTTGCAAGAACTTATGGAAGGCTTGGTGAAAAATCATTAGACCAAAGCATTGATGGGTTTAACCCATGCGCAGAGATTGCCTTGGCTGATGGAGAGTCTTGTAATCTTGCAACAATATTTTTACCAAATATTGAATCTCTTTCACAATTTTTAGAAATTTCAAAATTATTATATATGATTCAAAAACAAATTACAAGAATGTCTTATCCATATGAAAAAACAAATCACATTACACATAA
>JAURNI010000074.1 GCA_030830305.1 Alphaproteobacteria bacterium
GAAATAATATAACTCGCGAGCAACAGACATCGTAACGGATAGGGGCAAGGCGTGGCTTGATGGTTAATGCTAAGGCATCCCTCCTGCCTAACGCCTGGCTCGCACGCGGGCGTACCTCGGTTTTTGCTCCGCAAAACCCTTAGCACACCCTTGGCTTGCTTATTGCCCCAATAATAGAACCCCTCCCTTACTCGCTTTTGTATCCAATACTGTCTCCTTTGAAGCCGATTGCGTTCCAACCTCGTAAAAATGGTTGCATGTATGCGGCTCTGTTAACATGGCATTGGTAATAACCAAACTTCCATGCGGTTGCATATGATGGGTCTTTGATATAGGCGGAATCCATGGAAACTCTTGAAAGGTGTCTTACATTTGTTGGTATAATTTCCCTTGTGTTTGCCATTTGGCAACCGTCCCACCAGCCGCTTTTTTGAACGGCATTTCCATTTGATTGTGCAATCCATGGGGCAACGGCTGTTCTGTAACCTGGTGAAATACGGCTAAGCCATGGGGTTTTCATGCACGAAGTACATGCTAAAAGTATAATTATTTTTTTTACAATACTATAAACCTGCATATTTTGTTTTACTAAATCCATCTTGTTTTTCTGCTAAACGCACGCAGTACCAATAACCTAACTGCCAACCAAGCTCGTAATCCGGGGTGATGTCTGAAAATTTGAAATCTTTTTGAAATTTTGAAAGCCCTGTTGTGCTGTAAAACTGGCTTATCCAAGCTGATGTGGCGGTGTCGCAACCTTGAACCCAGCCGTATTGAAATGCGGGTGGGCCGTCAGGTGCTTTATTCATTAGATTATTCTTCGTTGGTAACCCGATGGGGGGTTTGTATCCGCAATTTACTAATAAAAAACAAAGAAATAATATTTTTTTCATATACCATTTCATAAAACCATCCAGTCGTATTGGTATGTACAGTGTTCGTAGCCGTCAAACCAACCTTTGGAATAAATTACACCGCTTTTTATTTCAGGGTGGGGTTTGTCCGGGTTTTTAGGATCCCTTCCTGTAAGTTTCCAGCCGTCAACGCGTGGTTTGTTTACACGAAATAAACCCGAAGCTAATGATTCCATTGCTGTTACACAGCCGTCATTGAAGCCTTTTGTCCAGTCGTGGTTTGGTCCGAGTTTTCGTTGTTCGGGGTGAATGCGCATGTAGTATGGTCTACCAATGGCGTTCCACCCCTCCGGTGCTTTTGAGCACCCGAATAAAAGCAACAACAACATAAGATTATATTTCATTTTTAACAAAGCTTGCTTTTTAAAACATTTATCACTAATTTATGATAGCATATTTTCTGTGGATTGTAAATATTTTTTTATGGTTAAGCATCTGCTTTTGTTTATATTATTGGTATTGGAAAGCTATTCGTTTGCAGTGTTAAGAATGTATGACAACGCACCACAGCAAGAACAACAAGGATTTTTTAACTATAATCAAACGATAGAACCGCAAAACCCAAACGCTGTAGGTTCATTTCAAACTCAATATATTAACTTTCGAAAAAACGATACATCACCTTCGAAGCATATACCATACACACCAATGGAGCAGCAAACACAAGAGGCACAGTTACCGGAATTTAGGCATGGTAATGGAAGAGCAACACCGCAGGAGGTTGATCAAATAAAACAATTATACAGGCATGTTAATATTCATAACAAAGTTGAGGCAGTGAATTTTGTTAATATGCACTTTATGTATGTTTTACCAACATCAGTCGAAGATTTTTCAGAAAAACTAAAAGGAAATAGTGTGCTTTCACAGGCAACAATTAGTTCATTTGAAACACAATACAAGAAGAATGTTTCCAATACGGATACAATTGTGTTAAATAATAAAAATTTTGGAATTACAGGTTCCTATGGTAAAAGAATAGGCTATGACTTACTCACCGAATGGCAAGTATTTTTTTATCAAGCAAAGTATGTATCGGATTCTCAATTCAAAGGTGCAGAAAACATTTTTAAGGTGTCGTATATGGACGGTACAAATGAAGTTGTGATTGGGTATAAAAATGTTGAATATATTCAAAGAACATTTGGTGTGCATTATAATTTGTATAAAACATTTCCGGATTTCTTCAAGGAAAGTAATAATGTTACATTTCGTAAGTTAGTACCGTATTTTATGGTTGGAGTAGGTGCTTCTTCAAGATTTGAGTTGCTTAGAATGTCTAATGGTGTTCTTGGAAATGGCGGGCAAACAGGTGGAGCAACAACGAAACAGAATTATTTTAGAATCATGCCGTCTTTTAGTGTTGGAATTGGCACTACATATTCTTTTACTGAAAAAGTTGCAATGGATTTCAGATTTTCTACAATTCAGGTTATTCCGAATTTTAATCTCAAAAATTTTGTTTTCCAAATTGGTGGAAGATTTTATATATAAGTTTTATATTTAAAATATATGAGTGTGCCTCAAATTTATTTAATTTCCCCGCCGAAAATTGAAGATATAAATATTTTTGCAAAACAATTAGAAGAGATTTTTTCTCTTCATGAAAAACCGGGAATGTTTCAGCTTCGTTTGAAAGATTGCAGCGAAAATCAAATTGAGGAAGCAATTGTAAAAATAAAACCGCTTTGCAACCATTATGCCGTTCCGTTTATTTTAAATGATAACATTTCCCTTGCATTAAAGTATGGTATTGGTGTACATGTTGGTGGAAAAGATGCATCACTTGAAGATGTACTATCGTTTAAGCAGCAATCAAGGAATATTATTGGTGTAAGTTGTTATAACTCCCTTGAGAGAGCAAAAACATTTGCCGGCCATGTAACTTATGTTTCGTTTGGAGCAATGTTCCCCAGTAAAACGAAAGAATCTGCAAAGCTTTGCCATAAGGAAACAGTTGTGGAATTTGCTAAAACGCATAAAACACCAATTAGTATTATTGGTGGCATTACAACGCAAAACTTGCATGAAATTTCTGATATTCTTCCTTTTACTTCATTTGTGTGCGTGATTTCCTGTGTGTGGCAGTAGGCGAGCCCCGTATCCTGAAGATGTCGGCCGGAGAGCGAAGCTCGCAGGTGAAACAGACATCGAAACGGATAGGGGCGGGGGCAAAACTGAGGCTGATGCCCTCGTCCGTTGCGGTTTCTCTTCGCGGAGCTAAAGCTCCGTTGAAACCTTCAGGATCTCGGGCTCCCTCTGGTAGCATACATGGAAAAATTCTTGACATTTCTAAAAAAAAGCGAAACTTTCCAAAAAAGCCGCTATAGCACAGTTGGTAGTTGCGCATCATTGGTAATGATGAGGTCGTGGGTTCAAGTCCCACTAGTGGCACCATTCCATTTTGTATAGACTATTCTAGGTAGTATTTATTTGTTACAATTTTGTGACTTTTTTAAATTATGGAGTCAAAATATTTTAGTACTTTTTCGTATTTATATTTTTCTCGTGCTTTTTGTGCAATTTTGTTGTGATCAACCGTATTTGCTAAAATTGTATTGATATTATCAATTGATGTTTTTGTGTCGTTTTCTACAAGATATATGTTATTTGCAGTGATTGTATTCATTGGTGCTTTGTTGTAGCATATAATTTGGCATCCGCATAGTTGTGCTTCAATAATCGGAATGCCAAGGCCTTCATCAGATGATGCACATATTAAAAGCTTGGATTTGTTAAAGCATGTTGCAAGTGTATTTACTGTTATTTTCTTGTACCAATTAACCGGAATGTCTTTCCGAAGTTTTTTAAAAAATTGTTTAATTGAGTGCGGTGTTGATCGATCTGTGTCGCCGTATATAATAACTTCATCGATATAAGCAATACCGTTGATAAGATCTGGTAGAATATCTATGCCTTTTCTAGTTTCTAGTGGTGTTGAAAGTATAATAACATTTTTTCTATTGGTGTTTATTTTAATATCAAAATAGTATGAATTCATTGGTGGTATGATTGATACTGTTTTGTTTTGAGAGGACGGGAATAGAATGTTATAGTTTGTTTTGGATTTTTCGGAAATGCATAGTATTTTATGACAAAATTTGTTAAAATATGAAAAACCTTTGTAATGTAGGTGTGCGAAGTCGTGTAGTGGTAAGTGTATGTTGTTATATTTTTGTAAGTAGTATTCATTTGGTATTGTGTCGTACATAATACCAAATGTTTTTGTTGTGGTTGATATATCAATGTTGTGATTGTGAATCATCCACGCATTTGAAAAAATTATTGCATCATACTTTGATTCTACAAGTGCTTTGGTTGATAGTGCTTGGTAAAGTGGTTGTTCAACTTCTATTTTGTTGATAACCTTATTGTTTAAAGTGTCCGTTGTGAAGTTGAGGCTTTTGAGGTATAATTTTTTTATTATCACTTCTTTGAAAATAGCGGTACCGCATGGTAAATGTAGTAATTCAATAATATCAACAAGGTAATTGATATTTAAAATATAAATAAGGTTAAGTACGTAAGACCTTACCCCCACATGTTTTACAAAAAATTCCGAATCTACAATGAATGCGATTCTCTGAAGTTGCTTCATATTAAGTTTTTGATACTTTTTCTGATAAATTTATATATAAACAGAGTTTTGCGTATTTTATTTATTTGTTTGGAAAAAAATAGAAATTGTTTTTCTTGGTATACAAAACCACCGCCACTGCAGATATAAAATATTTTTCTTATTACATTTATTTGTTTGGAAAATACAGGAAAGTTTTTTTCGTAATATTGAGACGTTTTACTAATTCTAAAAGATGAGGTATGACTTGGTGTAATACCAATTGTAATGGCGGAAGATAGAAAATTAATGCGTGGAATGATTCCGTTGTACATCATTCTTCTTGAAAGAATTATATCTTCTTGTTGGTTCCAGAAAACGATGTTGTCGAACGGTACTTGTTGTGCTATTGTTTTTTTGAATATTAACAGTCCGCCGTTGAGGTACTGTCCGTCGTGAATTATGGAGTAGTTATTTTCTTGGAATGATGTGGTCCAGTATAAATTGCTTGAGGCATTTTCCAAATAACAATAAGAAGGGAATTCTTTGCCGGTTTCATAGTACTGTTTAACAGTGATAAAGTCAAAATCGTAGCCGTATTTGTCGAATTCTTGGAAAAATCGTTCTGATAGTATGTATCTATCATGGATAATCATTATATTTTCGTTTCTTGCAAGGTTGATGATATCGTTTTTCTTTTTTGAAATGTTGGGGTGTTTGTTGTGGTAAATGTTGGAATTATAAACAATATTGAATTTTTCATATTCGGGGTTTGTGTCTCCTGTAATGATAATTTCTGCATCTTCATTTTGAGTGCGAACGGATTCCAGGAATTTTATAACGGACTGTACTTTAGTACCGTTTGTTAGTATGCCAAATGTCCAGTTTTTATTTTGATATATATTCGTGTGTTTTCTTACAATTCGAAATACAATAACGCCAATAATGCCGTCTTTTAAATCTTCATGTTGAATATCAACTGATATTGTGATATTTCCACATAGGAACATTTTTAGTGCAGGTGCTGTAAAATTATAATTATGCGTTAGGCGTACTACAAGAGTACCTTCGTTGGCGATAAGCCTTATCATTTCGTCAATGACTATCTTCCACCCCGGAAAGTCTGAAAGTGAGTTTTCATAAAACCATACGGTGTCATAATTACTGTGTTGGTATGGTGAGCATCTAAAATTTGTTGATTCTAATAGTAA
>JAURNI010000075.1 GCA_030830305.1 Alphaproteobacteria bacterium
AAGATTAATATTATTTAAAATGGTTTTGCCATCAAAACTTTTAGAAAGGTTTTGAATTTCAATAATATTTGACATTTCAAAAGAAATTTACTTCAACAAAAACAAGTTACAAAGAATTGGAATTTTCAAGGGTTTTATGATTGAAACAGCGTTATTAAAAAAAATGGTATTTACTGGCGTGACGCCAATTGAAAAGACAGTAAGCGATGTATCATCGTTAATAAACAGAAATCTTAAAATGAATGGATTGGATTTGCTTGATTTAATACCATCGCAAACTGTTAAAACCTCTTTTTTTGACCCTCAATACCGTGGCATACTAAACAAATTAAACTATGGTAATGAAGGAAAAAGCAGAGAAAAAAGAAGATGTGAATTAGAGCAGATGGACGAAAGTACTATTATTGAATTTATTGACGAAATTTCAAGGTGTCTTGTTCCTTCTGGGCATTTATTTTTATGGATTGACAAATTCCATTTATGCGAAGGTGTTTCGCATTGGTTTAAGAAAGCCGACCTTTCCATTGTTGATTTAATTACATGGGAAAAGTCTCGTATTGGTATGGGTTATAGAACAAGAAGAAAAAGTGAATACTTAATGGTTCTGCAAAAAAAACCAAACAGAGCAAAAGGCGTATGGACTATTCACAACATTCCTGATGTTATGCAGGAGGCGGTGAATACCAAAGAACACCCACACACAAAACCTTTAATTTTACAACAAAGGTTAATTGAGGCAACTTCAAAAGAAGGAGATTTAATTCTTGACCCTGCAATGGGTTCAGGTTCAGTACTGCTTGCATGTAAAAATATAAATAGAAATTTTATTGGTTGTGATTTGAATGGCAAAGATAGTTAACGCAAAACCTAAAAACTCTGGTGGTGCATATTCACGAGTTTTTGACAATGAACGACTTGGAAATTTAATTACAAAGGTGCATAGTACATCAATTTCTAATGGTTCAGAATTGGAGAATTTGATTTTAGAGATGATAGACAAAAACTGCATTGTTGAAGATTGCGATCAGTTTCTGGAAGATTACAAACGCACGGCGAATATTGCTGGAGATATTATAAAGTTAATTCCAAAGAAAGTTCTTAAAAAATCTAAAAAATTAAAACCACAGAAAAACCCAAATAATAAAAATTTTGAACCAGATTTTGTAGTTCTAAAAATTGATAAAACGCAAGAATGTTGCTACATTATTGAACTAAAAGATGGCTTCACTTTTGATACCAAAAAAGTGATTGGTGAAAGGCAACATCTTGAATTATTTGAAAATTATATTGCAAAACAAATACCATACTCAACCAGAATAAAATTCTGTTGTTTTAATGAAGACAATAAAGAGAAAATCAAGATTGGACTTAAAAGTGCATTTGATATAGATGAAATTATGACAGGGCAAGAATTTTGCTATTTACTTGGAATTAATTACGAAGATATTCTTCAAAAAAGAAAACACGATGCAAAAGAAAATTTTCAATATTTTATTGAGGAGTTGCTTAAAATTGAGGAAGTGAAAGTCAAACTTTCACCAAAAACTTGAATTTTAAAACTGCATCAAATTAAAAAGCATAAATTTATTAACAACCATGCAACAAATTAAAAGAGCATTAATTTCTGTTTCAAATAAAGAAGGAATTGTAGAACTTTCATCATTCTTATATGAAAACGGTGTTGAAATTCTTTCAACGGGCGGAACATACAAACTGCTTTTAGAGAACAAAATTCCTGCGGTTGAGGTTTCTTCTTATACGCAGTTTCCTGAAATGATGGACGGCAGGCTAAAAACCCTTCACCCAAAAA
This sequence comes from Alphaproteobacteria bacterium, assembly GCA_030830305.1. Taxonomy (GTDB): domain Bacteria; phylum Pseudomonadota; class Alphaproteobacteria; order Rickettsiales; family Deianiraeaceae; genus CAJQOT01. Next base: position 1,811 of record JAURNI010000075.1, read on the forward strand.
TACACGGTGGTTTGCTTGGAAGGGAGCAAGATGTTCAAACAATGGAAGAGCATGGTGTAAAAAGTATCGATTTAGTTATAGTAAACCTTTACCCTTTTGAAGAAACTCTTGCTAAAACAAGTGACTACTCCACCATCATTGAAAACATAGATATTGGCGGACCATCGATGGTTCGTTCAACGGCAAAGAACCATAAATACAAAACAATAATCGTAGATGTAACGGATTACCAGCCTCTAATTGTCCATTTAAAGCAAAATAATTGTTCTACAACGGAGGAATACCGCAAACAAATGGCAGGTAAAGCTTTTGCATTAACAGCATATTATGACGCCATAATTGCGGAGTTTTTTGCTTCAAAGTTTGAAATTCAAACACAATTTAAAACGCTTGCATTTGCCGGAAAGCAAGAGCTTCGTTATGGGGAAAACCCACATCAGAATGCAACTTCTTATAAAAGCGGTAACAAAGGTTTAATGAATTTTACCCAATTAAATGGTAAAGAATTAAGCTATAACAACCTTAATGATGCTAATTCTGCATATAATATTGCCTGTTTTTTTGAAAAACCTGCGTGCGTCATTGTAAAACATGCAACGCCGTGCGGGATTGCTCTTGCTAAAAATACTGAAGAAGCATATCAAGATGCTTTAGAAGCGGATAAAACCTCTGCATTTGGTGGTATTGTTGCTGTGAATAAAGAGGTGCAAATTACCCTTGCCCAGGAACTGTCCAAGCACTTTTTTGAGGTTATCCTTGCACCTTCTTTTACAAAAGATGCACTTGAGTTATTACAAAAAAAGAAAAACCTCCGCTTGCTTTCATTGCCGTTTAATTCAACCTCTTTTACAAAACATTATTCTTTTATTAACGGCGGACTGCTTGAACAAGATAGAGACTTAATACAAATTACACCCGAAAGCTTTGAATTAAAGTGTGGTTTAATGCCAGAAATTGATGATGCAATATTTGCTTTTACTGCTGTAAGGTTTCTAAAATCTAATGCAATTTTGATCACAAACGGAGAGAAATTTGTATCATTTGGTGCAGGGCAGACATCAAGAATCGATTCAATGCGCATAGCTTTAGAGCAAGCAAAGGCAAAAAATGTTGATTTTTCCATGTGTATTTTAACAAGTGATGCATTCTTTCCGTTCAAAGACAACATTGAACTTGCAGCAAAATATGGTATAAAAAATATCATCTCTCCTGCCGGTTCTGTGCGTGATGATGAAGTAATTACCTCCGCAAAAGAACATAATATTAACCTTGTGTTTGCAAAAACTCGACACTTTATGCATTAATATTGTACCATTCTTGTGCTAAAATTGTACCGTTTTACCACCAAACTTGTGTCATTTTGTATACAAATCACCACCAAAACAGCACAAGTTTGGTACATATTTGGTACAATAATGGTACAATTTGTGTTTAGCAAATACTAAATTATTACCTCCATTGAGACATCAACTGCCTCAACAGAATGAGTTAAACAGCCAACGGAAATGTAGTCAATGTTGCAATTGTGGTATTGATTGATATTCTGTAATGTTACATTCCCGGAAACTTCTATCTTTATTTGTGAGTTTTCACGGATAATTTTGCTTGCAATTTTGATGTCATTAAGGGGCATGTTATCTAAAAGAATGATGTCAATCGGGCAATTAACTGCCTCCTCAACTTGAGCAAGCGTATCACATTCAACCTCAATTTTTATACCTGGTTGGTGTTTTTTTATTAAACGCACAGCATTTTTAATACTTCCATTTGCTGTAATTATGTGGTTATCTTTTATCATTGCCATCTGAGCAAGATCCATTCTGTGATTAACTCCTCCACCAACAGTAACTGCATATTTTTGCAACTTACGAAGGTAAGGCATAGTTTTGCGTGTATCCAAAACTTTAATATTTGGATTATTCAAAGCCACAACAAATGCTTTGGTTTTTGTTGCAATGCCACTTAGATGTTGAATTAAATTCAACACAGTTCTTTCAACTTGAAGAAGTTCCTTAATTGATGCTTGTCCGGATATAATTTCACTATTAGGCAAAATTATATCACCATCTTTCTTTGAATTAACAATTGTGTACTTTGCAAGAATAGATTCAAACGCCTGAAACATCGCTTCAATTCCACACAAAACAAACGGAGTTTTGTTTTTTGAAATAACTTTGAAGTTATGTAATTTATTTTGGATTACAATACTGTTGGTGGTGACATCCTGCTGGGCCTTGTCTTCTTTTAAAAGTGCTGCAATTTCAGATTTTGTGATTTTCATAAACTTTGTGAAAGTATTTGCAGGTTTTTATGTCTTGCGTGA
>JAURNI010000076.1 GCA_030830305.1 Alphaproteobacteria bacterium
GATTTCTTTTGTTGGTATTTCAATTTCAGATATATCTTTTGCTTTTCCAAGAAGGTCTATATTGTCTTTTACCAAATTTTCAAAAGCATTCGGAACCTCTTTTTTATAAAACTCTAATTGTTTATTCAAGACTCCCTCCAAAAAATTAATAGAATTTTCGTTCATATTGTTTGTTTTTAATGCAATTCTTCCGGTTTGCTCAGAAACACCTGTAATCGCAAATTTCATTGCTTTACCCCTTCCCTCTTCATTACCCTCCAACACATGATATATTATATCGAAAACATTTACACTTGGTGTTTCATCTGTAGTGACACCGGATTGTAATAACTCTACTGTTAAAAGAGTCAGCTCCGTTAAAACTTCCGTCACAATAATTTCTTCTTGAGTTGTAAATTCAAACATTGCAATATCAATCATAATTTAAAAAAGAAATTTTTTATACTAAAAAGCAATGCAAATAAAAAGCAAGCAAGTTCAAAGTAAAATAATCACAGCAAACGCCGGTTCTGGCAAAACATACCAAGTTGTGGAAAGAATAAAAGATATCCTTCAAAAAGGACACGCACCATCTTCAATTTTATGTATAACATTCACAAATTCCGGACAAAAAGAAATGGAGAAAAGACTACACGAAAATTGTAAAGAATTTATTATCTCCGAAAAACCAAAAGTTGTAACATTTCATTCTCTCTGTTTGGAGATAGTTTCCATGTTTACACATGAACTTTCTATGCCATTTGAATTTGAAATTATGGAAAAAATTCCCGAAGAATTTATTCAAGAAATCACAAATCAAGCTCTTATTACAGACACCGCACAAGAATATATTAAAAAATATAAAATTCTATATAACAATTTCAAAAAAATTTGCGAGCTTCTAATTTACAAATGCCTAAAACTTTTAGATCTTGAAACAAGAATACAATTCCTAAATGAAGTATTTTCCCGTGAAACACAAAATAACATTACAGAAGAGATTATTCAAATACAAACCGGAGTTTTACAAGAAATTCCACTTGGGTTATTTCAAAGTCTTAGCGGAACAAAAATTACACAACATTTACCAAAAATCATAGAAATACATAATAAACACCACAACCCTTCCAAAATAAAAAATTTAAATAAGGAAACAATTGCTACAGATTTTGAAGAATATTGTAAAATTATTAAAACTCTAACACATAGAAAAAACGGCTTTACGGAATATAAAGAAAAAATTGAGGAAGATAATGCAAAAATTAATGACATTCTGACTTTTGAACGGTCAATTATAATTAACAAACTTGCACAAGTTATTGCTCAAATAACAGAAAAACATAAACAAAACACAAAAAAATATACTTTTGACGACATCATTCACAAAGCCCTTACCGTACTAGAAAACCCCGAACTTAAAGATTTCGCACTTTTCAAATTCGGCAACTTCAAACATATTATTGTTGACGAAGCACAAGACACAAACCAAGACCAATGGAAGATTATCCACTACTTTACCGAGGAAATTCGCGGAACCGGTATGCAAGAAGGCTCACTTTTTATTGTTGGCGACGAAAAACAAACAATTTACAGTTTTCAAGGTGCCGAAGAAAACATTATGCACGGCATTTATATTAAATACAAAAGCTTCCTTACCAAAGAATACCTACCAATTTCTTACCGCACAACTCAACCCGTTCTTGATGTAATCAACTCCATGGCTGATATCTTCAACATTAACGAAAACTCACACCATATATCATCTTTCAAAAATGATGCAGGATCTTTTCATGTTATTGCATCAAATAATAAATTCACAAAAGAAAATCCAATAGACGAAAACCAAATAATTGCAGAAAAAACCGCAGAAATTATCAAAAACTTACTTGTAACAAAACTGCAACATGAAAAACCCAAATACTATGGCAAACAAATTGAACCAAAAGATATTGCAATTCTTGTAAAGAAACGACCAAACCAAGAAATCATCAATACTATTAAAACCGTATTTTACACACACAAAATTCCCATTTCATTTAATGAAAAAATTAACGCCAAAAAGTATTATGCAATTTTAGACTTTATTGCCTTACTTAAATTGTGCATTTGCAGTGAAGACAAAACCTCGTTGTATGGAATTTTGAAAAGTCCAGTTTTTAAAATTAGTGAAACAGAATTTGAAAAATTTTTTACCAAAGAAAATACTACAGAGAATATCTATGAGCAATATCCACACATACTAGAAGCAATTCAAAAACACAAAGTAATTCTTATTAAGCAAGGAATTTCAATGTTTTTTTACACATTGTATAACCAATATTATGGTAATTATTCACAAACCGAACAAAAAACTCTAACAGCATTTATTCAACATTCACACAAAACAAACCAATTCAATTTCATTGAATTTATACAAAACTTTGAAAGTTCTGAAGCAATTTTTTACAACAAAGAACAAGACCCAAATACTATAACATTTACAACCGCACATTCATCTAAAGGTTTAGAATTCCCAATCGTTTTTTACCTTGACCTTCAAACCAAAGAACACAGTGAAAAAGACCCAATCTTTTTTTACAAAGGTATACCAATATTCAAGCCATCAAAAGAAAACCAAGGTATGGTAATACAAAAAATACTAGAAGAACGCAAACAAGAAAATAAACAGGAAGATTCCAGATTGTACTATGTTGCAATTTCAAGAGCAGCAGAACAATTTTACTATATTTGCAATGCATCACAAACTGAAAAAGAAAATTCTTTATATTATTTCTTAAAAAGAAGCATGGAAACACTTAGCACAGAGACATCATCTGACAATCATTTTACATATATTTCTTATTCCAAAACAAAAGAAATAACAATCAAAAATACTATTCACACAAAACCAGAAGAACACTTTATACAATACACACCACAAACAACCCAAAAAAAAGAAGTACAAACCAAAGAAGCAATTTACGGAACTTTTATACATAAACTTTTTGAAAACATAGAGAAAAAAGAATTCTTACAAGAAGAACTATACCTTGAATTTCTAAACGAAGAAATAAATTTCCACAATATTCTTGAAAAAGTTCAAAACTTTAACCAAAAAATTAATAATCAACTTCAGCCACAAAAAATTCTAAGAGAACACGAATTCATTTACCAAAACAAAATCATTCGCTTAGACGCAATTTATTTCCAAACAGACTGTATTTCAATTATTGACTATAAAACACAAAAAAAAGGCTTAACAAATGAAATTAAAACACAACTTTTAGAGTATCAAAACGCCGTTCAAGAAGTTTTTAAACAACACACAAAATGTTTCATTGCATGGTTCAATGAAGAAATACTGGAATTAATTTAACGATTTTTTGCAATTTCCCCAGTTGCAAGAGCATCTGCTCTTTCATTTAAAACATTACCATTATGAGTTTTAACCCACTTCCATTCCGGTTTTAATCTTGTGTTTAATTCATCAAGTTTTACCCAAAACTCTACATTTTTAACGGGCTTTTTAGCAGAAGTTTTCCAACCATTTTTTTTCCATGTAATAATCCATTCCGTAATGCCATTCTTTACATACTGGCTGTCTGTATGAATTTCAATTGGCATTGATTTTTTGATTGCTGCGAGTGCTTCAATGCATGCGGTAAGCTCCATTTGATTATTTGTTGTATCTTTTGCAAAACCGGAAAGTTCTTTTGTAATATCACCACATTGCATTACAACACCCCAGCCACCTTTCATACTTGGCATTGAACATGCACCATCTGTGTAAATAATGATTTTAGACATTCTTCCCAAACATTTTCTTATAATCTTCAAAAACAAATGAAAAAGACTCAACATTTCTCATTTTTCCACGAAAAAATTTAAAATTTCTTAATGTTCCTTCGTGAACAAAACCTAACCTTAACAAAACCTTCGCAGATTCAACATTTTCCCGCAAAGTTACAGCCTCCAACCTTTGCATAGACATTCTTTCAAAAGCATACTTAATGCACACTTTTAAAGAATTAAACATAATTCCCCTTCCCCAGAAATTTGGGTGAAGATCATATGCAATTTCAAGTCTCTTGTGGTAGAAATCCGACCCTACAAAACCACATGTTCCAACTAGCTGGTCCGTTTGTGCATCAACAATTGCCCAGTATGGTATAGCTCTATTCTGCAGAAAAAGAGAAGAAATTTGCTCTGAAGACGCTTTAAGATCTTTTGGTATCATGTCTTCCGGAATATACTTCTTCACACTTGAATGATTATAAAGTTCGTAATAAGCAACAGCATCATTAAGCGTGAACGGACGCATTTCAATATTTGGCATAACAAACAGCCTTTTATTCTCCTTCAACTTTAACATAACTTTTTTATTGTTTAATAATTTTAATCTTTTTAAAAGGATTGATAAAAATCAAACATTTTTTCATAAAATGAAAGGAAAATTTATTGTTATCGACGGTTGTGACTTCACCGGTAAAAGCACACAAATTCAAAAAATTGCATCTTATTTACGCAATAAAAACATTAAACATATCACAACTCGTGAACCAGGCGGAACTAAATTTGGTGAACAAATTCGTGAGATCATTCTAGAAAGTGGAAAAAAATTACACCCATATACGGAACTTTTACTTTTTATGTCTTCCAGAAGTGAACACATTTACGGAAAAATTATTCCAATGCTTGAACAAGGGATATCAATTATTTGCGATAGATTTCTTGCATCTAGCTTTGTGTATCAAGGTGTTCTACATGGTGTTCCAAGCGAGGTAATCCTCAGTGTCCATAAAACAATTTTGAATAATTTTCAACCAAATCTAACATTCATTATGGATATGGACCCTGAAATAATTTTACAACGCATGCAAGCAGTTGAGTTTAAAGGCTGCAATGCTTACGACAGCACTCAATTAAAAGAAATTGCACAAATAAGAAATGGATTTTTGGAATTTACCAAAATACAAGAATGCACCATTATTGATGCAAACCAAGAACAAGAAAAAGTTTTTAAAGTAATACTGGAAAAAATTAATGAAACTTTTAATATAAACTAAGAATTCATTGACTTAAAGAAATCGGCATTGGTTTTTGTGACTTTTAACTTTTTCAGTAAGAATTCCATTGCATCAACATTAGACATCTGTCCAAGAATTCTACGAAGTACCCACATTTTTGAAAGACTTTCAGCATCAACCATTTCTTCTTCACGGCGCGTACCAGAACGAAGAACATCAATCGCCGGGAAAATTCTTTTATCTGCAAGTTTTCTATCAAGAATAATTTCACTATTTCCAGTTCCTTTAAATTCCTCAAAAATTACCTCATCCATACGAGAACCCGTCTCAACCAATGCTGTGGCGATAATCGTTAAAGAACCACCATCTTCAATGTTTCTTGCTGCTCCAAAAAATCTTTTTGGTGCCTGAAGTGCGTTAGCATCAACACCACCAGTTAGAATCTTTCCCGACGATGGTACAACATTGTTATACGCCCTTGCAAGACGAGTGATAGAATCAAGCAATATAACAACATCTTTACCTTTTTCCACCATTCTTTTTGCTTTTGCTATTACAATCTCAGCCAAAGAAACATGCCTTACATATTGCTCATCAAATGTTGAAGCTACAACTTCACCCTTAACTGAACGAGACATATCGGTTAATTCCTCCGGACGCTCATCAATTAATAAAACAATCAGCTCAACTTCAGGATGATTCTTTTCAATTGCGTGGGCAATGTTTTTTAATAGAACAGTTTTACCAACTCTTGGTGGAGCGACGATTAATGCTCTTTGACCCTTTCCAATTGGACTAATCAAATTAATAACTCTTGTACTTTGATCAAATTTATTATCTTCACCAACAAGGTTAATATCAAAATTTAACATTTCTTTTGGATACCATGGGGTAAGGTCATCAAAATTTGGTGCAAAGTTTCTTTGACCAAAATCAAGATCGTTAACTTTTGTAACTTTTTGAAGCGCAAAGTATTTTTCTTTTGCACGAGGTGCTTTTGCATAACATACGATATTATCACCAGTGCGCAAACCAAATTTTCTTACTTGATGTGACGCAACATAGATATCATCAGGCGATGACGCATAACTCTCGGTTGCAGATCTTAAAAAACCGAAACCATCTTGAACAATTTCCAAAACACCTTGTGCTTCAATAAGATAACCTATTTGCGATTTTGCGCGCAAAATGGAAAAAATTACAGTCCTTTTCGGCATTCCAGCACAGCCATCAATGTTTAGCTCATCAGCAATTTTAAGAAGCTCATCGTATGTTTTAAGTTTCATTTCAGCAATGCTGATTATCATACTTGGGTCAATGTTTTGAAAGTTTATGAAATTATCGTTTTCTTTATCATCTTCATTTCTTTTTTTACGAACACCATTATTACTGTAATCTTCCTCTTTGTTTATCAAAATATCACCATCACTTGTTGCACTTGAAACTTCAGAAGAACTGTCAAATGATGAATCTGTATTTAAATTGGATTGAAGAGAGATTGTACCAGAGTATTGCACAGGATTGTTATCAAATAAATACATTATTAAGAAATTTCCAGTTGAAATCGTAGATTTTTAGATATCACTTTCTTCAGGATTTTGTTCTTTATCGGAACTTTTTTTATTCACACTTTTGTGTTTCTTTGTAGATTCTTGCAACTGTTTTTTTGCATTTTCTATGGTATCTGCAATAGAAAGTGTAACACTAACTATTACATCGTGATGCAATTCGATATCAACCGGATAAATACCATATGTATGAATGTGATGATTTTTAAAATGAATTGCATGTTTATCAGTAATTTGCGGAACAACTTCTAAAATATCTTTTGCAGTAATAGACCCGTACAAAACACTATTTTCATTGATTTCTCTTGCAAGAAATATTTGTGTTGGTATTTTTTCAGCAATCTTGCTTGCAACTTCCTTATGTTTTTGATCTTCTTTAATCATTAGCTCTTTTTGAGACTCCAACGATTTAAGATTTTCTTTAGTAGCGGGAATTGCTTTATTAAGTGGTATCAAATAATTAAATGCGTAACCGTCCCTCACGGAAACAACATCACCAATTCTTCCCAATCTTCTAATATTTTCTTTTAAAATTACTTGTGACATATCCTAAGAATTAAATCCGTTATCGTTTTTTTGTTTTTGACCAGGATAGGGTAATAAAGCAAGCTCTCTTGCACGCTTAATAGCAATTTTTAGAACTCTTTGGCGTCTAAATGTAGCAGAAGTAATACGGGAAGAGATAATATTATTTCCCAGCGTTAAAAACTTCTTCAATAAACCAACATTTTTATATGATATTTCATGCACATTAATATCATTTATAGGTGTAGCAACAGATTTTCTATTAAACAACTGCAATTTACCACGATGCTTAATCAAGGCAACAGCAGAACGAGAAAGTTTATCAAGATCTTCTTTTCTAAGTTTGAGATCTCCATAATTATCATCAAAATCAACATCAATATAATCACCAACATTATCCTCAGTTGCAGTCGGCTGATTTTTTAATTCAGAAAAATCAAGAGGCTTTTTTTTATTTTCAGACATATAATTTTATTTATTTATTCAGCATTTTTAACAATAACTGGGTTTGGAAAGAGAGCAATATAATCAGAATCCTGAACATTCTCCGCAAGGTTTTTTGTATATGTCATCATTTGAGAGTGCGTCTTTTCAAATTCTTCAACCGCATAAACAGCAGAACGAATAATACTTTCATTGATCTTGATATATTCCGATACAACTTTTACAACTTCAGGATTCATCTGAACAGAAAGCATAAAATATCTCGCTTTTTTGTGTACACCTATTTGATACGCAAGTTCTCTTAAGCCCCAGTACTCAGAGGATACAATTTTACCAGAGTTTCCAAGCAAGGAATCTATTTTTTTTGCAATAACTGCTATCCCTTGATACGGAACATCTTGATTAATCAGTAGAACTATTTCATATTTTCTCATATTCACTCAACCGTTGGAAAAAACACTTTTTTAATAGACCCATATAAGTAAGTAAAAAAGATTTGTCAAGCAAAAATTACTTAATTTTTAAAAAAGTAAAAAAACTTGACTTCTTTAAGCAAATTGTTTGCAATTTATTCAAGAATAGCAAAAAAATATGCCAAAAGAGCACAAAACTCAAAAAAAACCTTTTTCATTCATTAATATTATACTTACACCCTTTCGTATACTTGTAAAATCTGCAATATGGATTTTTGTCACCGCTATTGTGTTTGCGTTTGTTGCACCAAGATTTATTCCCGTTGAAAAAATTATCCCAATTCCAAAGGTTAATCAGATAATTACAGAAAAAACCGGCCTTAGTTTACAATTAAACGGCAAAACACGCCTCTCCATTCTTCCATTTGTTGGTATTACAGCACATAACGTGCAATTAACAAACGAAAAATTTCCGAAAAAAAATGTTCTTCTTGCAAAGAAAATTGAGATCAAAGTTGCCGTTTTTCCAATATTAACAGGTAAAATTATTGTTAAAAACATTACCTTGGATACCGCACAAATTAACATTATTACATGCAACAACGCTTTTAATTTTTTTGCCCCATTAAATAAAATCACCAAGATAGAAGACAAACAGACACAACACACACAAGAGGATTCTTCTACTTTATTTTACTTTAGAGATATAACCCTCTCAAACTTTACCATTACCAACGGTGCCATTTCCTATTCCGAATGCAATTCTAATGAATCTTATAATATTAATAACATTGACGCAAAAATTTCAATTCCAAATGTTAAATCACTGATCAACGGAGATTTAACATTTATTTTAAACGGTCAAAAAGTTTCTTTATCATTAAAGTCATCGAGCCTTTATGAAGCTCTTTACCAACAAAAAGGTAATATACACATTAACATGGATTCCGACCTTGGCAAATTAGAGACATTTGCAAAATACAATTTCGACCAAACACAACCAACATTTTTTAACAATGCAAACATTGAAATTAAAGCTCAAAATATTTCACCACAAAACATAGCAAAATACTTACATATAAAAAATGAAGAATTACCAAAAATTTCACAAATTAATTTTAATTCCAACATTAACATCACTCACGATACCATCAACATTATTAAAGCCGAAATAAGCACCAATGATATCTCACTTTCTGCAAAAGATATTTCAATTAATATACAAGACCGCAAAAACATTAATTCTATCACTGCAAGCGGAAAATTAATTGCCGAAGCAGTAAATATAAAAAACATTCTAAATTCAATGAAAATTGAAATGCCAAGCCTTAAAAAACACCCTTCCGAAATTAACATTCCTTTAAATTTTGAATTTAAAAATGGTATTTTTAAAGTAAACGAAGGTAGTAAAATTACAATTGATAAAAAAATAGACATCGATGTTTTTGCAGTAATGGAAATACTCACAAAACAACAATCAGCAATTATAAACATTACCAGCAAGGAGATTAACCTTGATGAATACATCAGCTTTGCTTCAAATGATACAAAAGACACAAATCCTTCATCAACAAAAACAAATTCCGGTACAAACAATACCGGTATACCTATTATACAAACACTCAACAAAGATCCTATTAAACTTTTTGATACAAAATCCTTTGCAATTGACATTCAAACCAATATTGCCAAACTTATAGCAAGAAATATTGTTTTCGAGAACCTTTTTTCCAATATTAAAGCACGCAACGGAATGATATCAGCTAAAATCTCAACATCAATATTTGGTGGCAAATTAGACGCAAATACAAATATTGCAGAACAAAATTCACTCCTACAAAAAATAGATTTAAAAATAGATTTGAATAATGTTGAAAGTACATATATTCTTTCAACATTTAATTTACCACCAATATCACAAGGACCAATAAACGCAGATGCAATTTTCCAAGCAAATGGTACATCAATTCATGGTATTATTACAAACGGTATTGGTAATATTAACTTAAACGCAAAAAGTTTTATAATCAAAGGAATTGATTTTGACTCAATTGTAAGTGACATAAAAACTGACTACAGGAAAATTATTCAAAAAAGTTCAATTATGAGATATATATCAGCTGTGAAAAAGTCTTCTATCGATCAAATATCCGCACAAATTTTACTTAAAAACGGAATGATTGTAAACAGTAAGCTTGATGCAATTAAAGACACAATACGTGTAAGCGGCAGTGGACAATTAAATTTATACAACAATCAGGTGCTTTATAAAGTCAATCTTCAGAACAAAGAAGAGCCTCTTCCATATTTTGTTATTAAAGGCACAACTTCAGATTTATCCTATACAATAGATCCGAAAGACTATCTTATATACCAAACTAAAAAAGGTATACAAAAAGAATTTTTAAACCCAGAAATAAGAGATAAAATCACAAAATTTAATAACATTATTAATAATTTCCAAAAATAAAATGGCTCTTTTGAATCTTGTTATTGCTCCAAATCCATTGCTTCAACAAAAGTCTTTACCTGTTACTAAAATTACGGAAAATACACAAAAACTAGTTATTGATATGCTAGAAACCATGTATTACAATAAAGGCATTGGGCTTTCTGCCGTACAAGTCGGAATTTTGGAACGCATTATTGTTGTTGATGTCAAGTGGCCTGATACGGACAAACCATCAAACGAACAATATGTGATGATTAACCCTGAAATTGTTCAGAGTTCTGAAAAACAAAATGATTACAACGAAGGATGTCTTTCCTTTCCAAGTGAATCTGTAAATATTACAAGACCAAAAATCATTAAAGTAAAATACCTTAACTTGGGTGGAAAAGAAGAAGAAATTGAAGCAGATGGTCTATTTGCAACATGTATTCAGCATGAAATTGATCATTTAAACGGCATAACAATAAGTTCTTATGTTTCTCCACTAAAACGAACAATGATGATAAATCGTATCAAAAAAATTAAAAAAAATATGCAACATGTTGTACAATGATATTGAAAAGCAACTGGAATATTCTTTCAAAAATAAAAACTTACTAAAAGAAGCGTTAACACATCCAAGTAAAAAATTGGAAGACAAAACCATTGCAAGCTACCAGAGACTCGAATTTTTAGGGGATAAAATTTTAAATTTTATCATTGCACAAGAACTTTTTATACAATTCCCACAAGAAAACGAAGGGGCTATTTCACGACGCCACGCACATTTAGTATGCGGGGAGGTATGTCATGAAATAGCTCATAAATTGCAAATTATTCCACATGTTATTTTTTCTAAAGCTCAACGAAACGATGAATCTTGTAATCATATTAAAGTTGGAGAAGATGTTATAGAATCAATTGTTGCTGCAATTTTTTTAGATTCCGGCCTTGAAAATACTAGAAAATTCATTATTAAACACTGGAAGGAGTATATCTTGCAAAATAAAAACCCACCAAAGGATCCAAAATCCACTCTGCAGGAATATTTTCAAAAAAATCTTAAACAAATGCCGGAATATAAAGTTGCAAAAATTGGAAATATTTTTGTTGCAAAAATTTTTCTTAACGGAAACGAATTTCAAGCAACGGCATCCACAAAAAAAGATGCCGAAAAGTTCGTTGCGAAAAAAGTTCTTGAAACCATCACACCTTAGACTTCATCTCTTTTGTTGAAACATCAGCAACCTGTGATCTATCGAATCTAATTACCAAGTCGTCCTCTTGTAAAATGTTTCCAAAGGCCCTCTCCAGTGTTTTCGTAATATCTTGCATAAGCGGAATAATTGTCTGTTCCCACAAAAAAAGCCTTGCTTCACTAAAATTCGAATATGTATTATCTCCGGGAATTCCAAGTAATTGCGGAGGCACACCAAAAGCTAAGGCAATCTCCCTTGCAGCCGCATGTTTGTTTTCAATAAAATCCATATCCTTTGGTGAAATCGACATTTCTTTCCAATCAAGTCCACCTTCTAAAATTAAAGGCTTCCCACTATTATTAGTACCCGAATGATTCGAAAAAAGCTGGTTTCTTAATTTTTCAAACTGTTCATCTGTAAGTCTTCCACCATTATTGTGTTCCGTTGCATTCACAATAAGCGCTCCCGACGGCCTTGCAGAATTTTGCAACAACGCCTTCGCATATTTTGCCGCTTCGTTGTGTTGATCTATTGCATACTTTGCAGACTCCATCGCTGACAGACCATAAAAATCATTTAACGGATTAAACGACTTAATATGAATAATATCACACGAACCATCTCCACGCACGGGAAAATCCTGCTTAATTTTTTTATACTTATAACGATACCCAATCACATCACCAATATCATCACTTATCACGGTTACACGGTCAGGTCTTAAACATTTAATACTCTCCAATGCTCCATCATCACTTTGCTTCAAATACAAAAAAACATTACCCCATAAAAGCTTATAACTATAGACTTTATCCATAATATCATAAAATGATTCATCAGGGTTTGGTCTTCTAAAAAGCTTTGTCACTTGATGCTGCATATCTTCCACAAAATTTCCTTCATCATTATTTATACCACACTGAAAGTTAATAAAACTTGCCGAACGGGAAATCATTGCAACACACCTGTGGGCAATTACATTTCTAACATAACCCTCCATACAAAATTGTTCATAACTGCTAGATGTCCATTGCGGTCCAAGATTGCCCATAAAGAATGTCTGAAGAGCATTTGATGTACTCTTTTGGTTAATATTTTTTTTAAAAATGTTTTGAAACATAAAAAGCCTTGAATAGTTATTTTCACTATTAAATAGTAATTTCAATTTCAGGAAGCATTTTTATGTTTAAAAAATTAGCACTAGTATTTATATTTTTCTGTTGTTCAAAACAAGAAAATGTACCATCTTGGTACATTCAGAACCAACAAAATACAAATGAAATACTATACGGTTACGGTGCATCACCAAATAAAGACCAATCCACTCAAGAAGCACTTTCCAACCTTAAAGAAAGAATCTATACTTCTATTTCGTCAAAAACTTTTGTACAAAATAAATCCATTAACGGAAAACATGAAGATGAATATTCAAAAAGCATAAAAATGCAAATTCCACAAATTACAATTCAAAACTACACAGTAGACAAAACAGAATTTGCAAATGGTGTATACTATACAACTGTAAGAGTAGAAAGAGAAATACTTGCAGATAGCATTTATGTAGAAATACAAAAGTTACAAGAACAAATAAATCCCAACATAAAGTTGTACAATTCTACACAAAATGAAATTCATAAAGTGCAAATCATCAATAACCTTAAACAACAATGCAACGACTACACAGAGCTTGAACACTTTTATAATGGTATTGGCTATTCTGCACCAAACAACCCCTGCACGGAGGTAAATAAAGTTTACCACAACTTTATGATTGAAAATACAGTGCAAATTGCAAATATAAACCCCTTAATACAAGAAATACTCACTAATGTTTTTTCCAAAAAATTTACAGTTTCAAAGAAAAGTAAAAATATTATAACATATAATACACAAGTAAAAACAACCGATATCACCAATTCATTTATGTCCGGAGTGACAATTAATATTCTACAACACAATACACCAGAAAAATACCAAAAACACTGCATAGGGTCTTCAAGTGATTCCAAAGAGAAAGCAATTGAAAACGCATTTCAGAATTGTTTGGTAGAATCAAGAAATATGGTGTTTGAGGAATTTTTTAACATAAAATGAAATTTATTATTTTAACTCTATATCCAGAAGCATTTCCCGGTACACTGGGAATTTCTCTTGCCGCAAAATCAATAAATAAAAACTGGCACATGGATATTGTTAACTTAAGAGAATACGGCACCGGAACACACAAACAAGTCGATGACGAAGTATACGGTGGAGGTAGTGGCATGTTAATGCGTGCAGATGTCATTGGTAATGCCTTGCTAGACTGCCTTAAAATAAGTACAAATCCAATCATTCTTCTTACTTCACCACGCGGATTTTTATACAACCAAAAAATAGCAACAAATCTTACAAATCAAACAAACGATATCATAATTATATGTGGACGCTTTGAAGGAGTAGACTATCGAATTATTGAATATTTTAATATAATGGAAATAAGCATCGGAAATTTTGTTTTATTTGGCGGTGAAGTTGCTGCAATGTGCATTATGGAATCCATTATTCGCTTACAAAATGGCGTTTGTGGTAATGCAACTTCAATTGAAGAAGAATCTTTTTCCGTTGGAACAGATTTTGAAAACTTAATGGAATATCCACAATACACTCGCCCCGCTATTTGGAATGGAATCGAAGTTCCACAAGTACTACGTTCAGGCAACCACCAAGCAATAAAAACATGGAGGTTACAACAAGCTAAAAACTTAACAAATTTCTACCAAACAAACCAATCTAAAATTGATAATCAGAAATTTTAATATCTCCTTTACCTTCCGGACGAATTAACAATGGTGAAACGAAACCATCAATACATTTGATATCAATTGGTGTTAATTGCATGGTTGAAATTTTTGCTTCCAAAATCTTAAACCTTTTATTTTCCCAAAAAACAAAACAATAACCATAAGAAGCAAAAGCCCTTATTTTGTTCACAACTTGATTTGCATATAACTTGGAAACACATTGTAATTCAAGCTCTTGTTTAAGAATTTTCTTTGCATAAGTTGCTTTTGAGTTATCTTGTATTTCCACATTATTTATACCATTTTTTATTAAATTTACAATTAAATTTGCACCAATTTTGCTAAATTTTTCATGCAATATTATTGCATTATCACTCTCTAATATTTTGTATTTTTCTTTGATCAGAATCTCGCCGGCATCAAGTTCTTTTTGCATGTTAATTACACAAACAACCGTTTCATTACAACCTGCTTCAAGGGTTCTTTCGATCGGTGCTGCACCACGAAAAAGTGGCAGACTTGACGGATGCAGATTAATAAACTTACCTTTTACAGCTTTCAGAATTCTTTCAGGTAAAATTTTGCCATAGGAAACCACCACAGCATATTCAATACTTTGAAGATATTCTTCAAATTCTTGTGTAAGCTTTTCAGGAGTATATATTCTTGTAATTCCCAAAGACTTTGCACATTCAAAAATTGGAGTATTAACAATTTTTTTACCACGATGAGCAGGCTTCGCCAAACCCGTAACTACAAATTCTATACCATATTGTTTATGAAGTTCTTTCAAGGTTGATTCTCCAAAAGAACTAGTACCAAAAAATGCTATCTTCATTTTTTTAAAATAACTCACCTTGAGTATTTTTTAAAGTTTTGTTTGCAAGTAAATTTTTATTTTGTACAATTTGTACTTCTTGTACCTGGTTACCAATAATCGATTTTGCATTTTGATTTCTTAGCTTCTCAAACATATAAAAAAGAGATTTCATCTCATATTTTTCAAGAAATTGGCGTGTTTTTTCAAAATTAATCTTCATAAGTGAAAAGTCCAACTCAGGCAGAGGAACATCATAACGCAACCGTGCAAGTTCTTTAGAAAGAATACCGTGATCTGCATAATTTTTTATTGCATCTCTTAGACGATTATTCCCGATACTTTCAACATTTGCAATAATATTTTCTAAATTTCCAAACTCTTTAATAAGTTTTATCGCACCCTTTTCGCCACAACCTCTAATGCCGGGAATGTTATCGGAGGAGTCACCAAGAAGAGCAAGGTAATCTAAGATTTGCTTTGGCTCAAGCCCAAATTTATCAACAACATCTTGTATCAAGTAAGTTTTATTTTTAAAAAAATCAATACAATTTACACGGTCATCAACAAGTTGAAGAAGGTCTTTATCTGATGTAATAACCGAAATATACGATTTTTCCTGGTTTTTAACAATTGAAGCAATAATATCATCTGCTTCAAATCCATCTTTTCTTAAATGAAGAATATTGGAATGTTCTAAAAATTCCTGCAATATCCCAAACTGAGGAATTAAATTTTCCGGCACCGCAACACGATTCGCCTTGTATTCAGAGTATAAATCTGAACGAAAAGTTTTTTTTCCGCTATCCAGCGTTATTACTAAATTTTGTACACTATACTTTTGTATTATAGAAAAAATTGTACGAACAAAACCAAAAACACCACCAATTGGTATTTGGTTACTTGTGAACATATCGCTTGCAGAATAGTATGTACGAAACAAAATACTGTATCCATCAACAATAAATATTCTACTCATGAATATTAGAAAGAAGAACTATTTTAAACCTGTAGAGCCAAATCCACCATTCCCACGTTTAGTTTCATTGAGTAAATTTGATTTTTCAAGTTCAAACTGAAAATATTGAGCAATTACAACCTGTGCAATCCTCATTCGATGCTCAACAACAAAGGCGTCTTTTGAAAAATTTGCCAAAATAACACATAACTCACCGCGGTAGTCGTTATCAATCGTTCCCGGAGAATTTAAAACAAAGATACCATTTTTCAATGATAGGCCGGATCTTGATCTAACTTGTGCTTCAAAACCATCAGGTAACTGTAACGAAAGACCCGTTGGAATAAGTGCTGTAGATTGTGGAAGGATTTCAATTGGGCGTTCAATACAAGCTGAAACATCAAAACCACTACTACCGGGAGTTTTATATTCAGGAAGAACTGCTTTTTCCGAAAGGAATTTAATTAAAACTTTCATTTTACCGATTTCCAGTCGTTTAAGAAAATTTCAAGACCTTTATCTGTTAAAGGGTGGGAAAATAATGCTTCCACAACTGACGGAGGAACAGTTGCAACATCTGCACCAATTTTCGCACATTCTGTAAAATGATATGAATTTCTTACAGAAGCCGCAAGTATTTCGGTTTCAAAGCCGTAGTTGTCATATATTTGACGAATTTCTGAAATTAAGTTCAGACCATCATGACCGATATCATCGAGCCTACCAATAAATGGTGAAACGAAAGACGCACCAGCTTTTGCACATAAAAGTGCTTGTTGTGGAGAAAAACATAATGTCATATTCACCATAATGCCTTCTAGGGCTAATTTATAACATGTTTTAATACCGTCTTTTGTGGTTGGAAGTTTAATACAAATGTTTTCTGCAATATCCTTAAGAATAAGAGCTTCTCTAAGCATTTCTTCGTGCGTTACTGAGATGACTTCAGCACTTACAGGCCCCTCAACAATTCCACAAATTTCTGCTACAACAGTTTCAAATTTTCTTCCGGATTTTGCTATAATACTTGGATTCGTTGTAACACCATCAATAATTCCAAGCTCATTTAAGCTTCTGATTTTTTCAATATCAGCGGTATCAAGAAAAATTTTCATGATGCAAGATTTTTAATTTTATGATATAACCTTGAAATTTTGCGAGCAATTGTTTTTTTATGAAAAATACCTTTGGAAGCCGCTTTCATTCCTTGTTTTTCGAATGTTTTTAATGCTGCAAAAGCACTTTCTTTAACCCCGGAGGAAATAGATGCATCAACATTTTTAATACATGTACGAACAAATGTTCTGCGCGCCTTATTTGCAACTCTACGCTTTTCGCTTTGTCTTATATCTTTTTTTGAAGCAGATTTATTTGCCATTTTTTAAAACTTTTTACTTAACCGTTGCGGTTATAAAACAAAAAAAATATTTGTCAAGTATTATCCCCTGATGCTTTGAAAAAAATTCTGTAATATTTTGTGATATTCTTCATTGTACACCAAATAAAAATTTGGCATAAAATACGCGGAATTCACAAAAACTTTGTTTATTCCACCAAATTTTTCATCTTCAAGCATATAAAACACATTTTGAATTCCACACATTGCAAGCACGGACACACACATACAACAAGGTTCAAGCGTTACATACACCGAGATATTCAAACCGAAAAAATGAGTAGTCCCAAATTTTTTACGAAGCTTTTGAATAAGAAGTATTTCTGCATGAGCAGTCTTGTCTTTTTTTTGTTCAACTTTATTGTAAGATTTTGCAATAATTTTTTCCTCATAAACGGCAATTGCACTAACTGGAACTTCTTCATAATTCAAAGCTTTCTTTGCCTCTTTAATAAGGACTTTCGAATAATTTTTAAACATAACTTGCTCTATACACAAGGGGGGCAAGCCCCCCTTAAAAAAACAGCTTTATGAAGCATTAACTAGTTGTTAATGTAATTTAAGCATACACTATTTTTTGGGTGGTGTCAAGCATTATTTTTGATTTTTTCTTCTTGACATATTATTCGTTATATTTTCTTGTGCAAAAATAGTGCACCCGTAGCTTAATTGGATAGAGGCCTTGACTACGAATCAAGAGGTTGGGGGTTCGAATCCCTCCGGGTGCGCCAAATTTTTACTCGCCAAATTGTATTTTCTTAATATACTTTTCCCTTGTTTGAATTTTCAACCTTAAGTATTCCATTGGTCTTGCTCCTTTTATTCTGTTACACGAAGCACACAAAAGCTGGTAATTTTCGTAGTAGTCTCCTCCACCTTTTGCTTTTGGAATGATGTGATCAACTTCAAAATCCACAATACGCATTTCAACATCACAAGCTTTACATTTACCACTTTGTTCTTTAAAAAGCCTTTCCCTAACAGACTTTTCCGTTGACAAAACCTTCTGCACATCGGTTCTTTGCGGAACATCTGTTCTTTGAATAAAATTACTGAATAAACCTGCATCGTCGCTTAGTCTGTCCATTAAAACACTCACTGCTTGCTTTTCAATATCAATACCAATCCATTTCCTGTTAAGTTGTTGCGCTGCAACACATGTTGTTGCACAACCGCAGAATGGGTCAAGAACTAAATCCCCTTCCTTAGAAGACGCTCTTATTATTCTATGCAAAAGTGCCAAAGGCTTTTGAGTTGGATAACCTGTTGCTTCTTTCGCATTTGGACTGAGCGGTACAATATCATCAGCTTTCCATAAGCTACTAAGTCTTACACCTTTGCTACTATTTAGATATTGCTTATAATAATAGTATTTTGATGCATCTGTTTTCTTTAGCATGTCTGATTTTTGCAGTTTATCAAATGTTTCTTGAGAATATGTACTCAACACCTGCCATCGATACCTGCCGTTTTCATCTTCATGCTGAAATTTTTCATTAATATATTCTGGATTATAATCTTTATAAATTTTATTATAAAAATAATTATCACTCTTGCTATAAAAAAGAATAATGTCGTTATTCCTTGGAAAAAACTTCGCCACTGCCTTACTACTACCGGTATCGGTCGCTCTCTCCCATGTAATCTCATTTCTGAAATTTTCTTTTCCAAAAATGAAATCCATAAGAAGTTTTAAATAATGAGAAGCAGTTGGGTCACAATGAAGATACACACTTCCTGTTGATTTAAGAATACGATGAAGCTGTATAAGGCGTTGAGTCATATATGTAACATATGCTTTCATAGCTTTTGAATGGCTTTCTTCTATTGAATTTATAAAACTCACAAGCAGCGGGTAATCCTCAACAATTTTATCAAGGTAGGCCTCGTCAACATCTTTCCATGTCCACATGTCTTTAAATGAAGCACCAGCCGCTTTACTACCAATTGGTGCAGAATATATTCTTTTTGAATTGAATGGCGGGTCAAGGTAAATTAAATCTGCAATTTCGCTATTCAGCCCGTTTAGAATATATAGGTTATCGTTTGTAAAAAGCGTATTTTGCATATTATTCATTTTTTATAGTAAATTGACCAAATAACAAAAGAACGGAAAAGTCAAAAAAATTCTTGATCACCACCAGTCATCAAGTATGTTCAATGCAAAATGGTAATTATATACTTATTTAATTAAATTAAAAATTGACTTTTTGCAATACACACATTTTTTTATGGAATATTTGGAATGAAAAATGGCAAAATCACAAAATAAAAATTTACACAAAGCAAAACAAGGGAAAAATGATGAATTTTACACTCAACTTTGCGATATTGAAAACGAATTAAGACATTATAAAGAACATTTTCGTGGCAAAACGGTTTTGTGTAATTGCGATGACCCACGCATTTCCAATTTTTTCCATTATTTTACATATAACTTTGAACACCTTGGCTTGAAAAAACTTATAACTACTTGCTACAAAAATCAAGATATGGAACTTTTTAGCACAAATAATAGCGAGCGTGCAATTTACCTTGAATACGAAGGCGGAAAAGTTGGGAATGACAGCACCGTCCCCCTTGTGGAAGACATTGGAATACAATATTTAAAAGGCGATGGCGACTTCCGTTCCGCAGAGTGCATTGAGCTTTTAAAACAAGCTGATATTGTTGTAACCAATCCGCCGTTTTCGTTGTTTAGGGAGTATGTTTCGCAATTGGTGCAACACGACAAAAAGTTTTTAATCATCGGCAACCAAAATGCAATAACTTACAAGGAAATTTTCAAATTAATTAAGGAAAACAAGCTGTGGCTTGGTACTGATTTAAAGCACACTTCAAGAAAATTTCAAGTTCCACAGCATATTATATTTTACACAAGCAACCAAAATGATTGCACTGTTGACAAAGAAGGTAATAAATTTATTCAGTTGCGTAGCACAAAATGGTTCACAAACCTTGACCACAACAAACGTTACGAAGACTTAATTTTATACAAAAAATATACGCCAGAAGAATACCCACATTACGATAACTACAACGCCATAAATGTGGACAAAACCAAAGATATCCCCCTTGATTGGAGCGGTGCTATGGGCGTTCCAATCACTTTTTTGGATAAATATAACCCCAAACAGTTTGAGATTTTGGGTATTATGAATAGTGGTGAGCAAAATGAAGGTATACGATACCCAAACACTCCACATGGGCGACCCGTTGTAAACGGAAAGGAGATATATTTTAGAATAATAATCCGTAATAAAAAAATATGAAAATAGAATTGTAATATATTTTAATTCTATTTTCATAACTCATTTATTTTGCTGGTTTTTTGTTGCGGATTATTATTCTGAAATAAGGAGGCTTCCCATTTATTGTTAAATCTTTGTCATCATCGCCCTTTCTAAAAGTGATAATCTCAAACTGCTCTGGGTTATATTTATCCAAAAATGTAATTGGCACGCCCATTGCACCGCTCCAATCAAGGGGAATATCCTTGGTTTTATCAACATTTATTGCGTTGTAATTATCGTAATGTGGGTATTCTTGTGGTGTGTATTTTTTGTATAAAATTAAGTCTTCGTAACGTTTGTTGTGGTCAAGGTTTGTGAACCAGACAGATGCAGACCTACCTTTTACAATACCATTTACCAATTTGTAGTTACTTCCAAGATTTCCATTTTTTAAAAGCTCTTGTGCCACATAATCTGGAACATCAAAGAGTATATCAAGGCTCATTGGCATCATTCCGACCCGCAATTTATTTTCCTTAATTAATTTGAAAATTTCCTTGTAAGTTATTGCATTTTGGTTGCCGATGATTAAAAACTTTTTGTCGTGTTGCACCAATTGGGAAACATATTCTCGAAAAAGCGAAAACGGCGGATTTGTTACAACAATATCGGCTTGTTTTAGCAATTCA
>JAURNI010000077.1 GCA_030830305.1 Alphaproteobacteria bacterium
ATTCAAGTCCTGCAAAATGTGGTGTAAAAACATTAAAAACACTCTCAATAACTGATAGTTTAGCCGATGTTAGAAGGTGTATTGCATAGTAACGAAGTTTATCGTGCTATTAGAGATGTTTGTGATAAACATAAACAATTTACCACCACGCTTCCAATTATAATAAAGCCAAGTGCTTTCCACGATGGAGTGAATGTGAGTGTTTATAGAATACATAAAGAGCAAATACACTTATTAAATGATATGATATGCAGTAAATTTGCCAATAGTGGTTGGCTAATATTATGCATTGATAAGGTTGAGAATAATTTTGTAAAAGTTGTACATAGACCTATATTTGGTCAAGAGTTTGAAAAATATCATTGTGATATAACTCTAATTGATGGTGCAAAAAATGAAGATGGCAAATTTATGAATGATGAAGAAAAAAAACAATTTCTCAAAACGCATCTTTCAAGGGTAGCAAATCAAAATATTCAATGGTTGCAACTTCCACAAATTTTAAGAAATGTTGTATGAATAATACCAACAAAAAACCACAAAAATCCAACCAAAAACCTCTAACACTGCAACCATTAACATTTGCACAAGCAATTAAAAAAGCAGTCAATACTAAAATTGAAACAAAAACAATAAAAACTGAAAAAACAAAAAGGCAAAAAGGTTAGATTTTATTTTTACTACCTTTTTGTATATAATTGCCAAGGAGATATAAAAGTAAACACAAAAATACCGCATGGTAATGGATTGATGATCGATTACGGTAATAATTTACAGTTTTATGGAGAGTGGAATAACGGCAAAAAGAATGGTGATTTTACCATAACTGATACCAAAAATTATGTTAATTATTTCGGTAAATTTGAAAACGATAAGACTAATACATATTTTGCACAAGTTGACAGAAATAACATAAGATACGCAATTTATGATACCAAAACCAACTTCATTAAAACAGATTTAAGTAAAACTCCCCAAGTTATTCACGAAAACAGAGGTGAACAAATAAAAAGCATCAAAAATACGGAAATTCCAAGAAGTCATGTGGAAAGACTTAATGAGAATAGAAATGCTCACTGTCAATGTATAATATTTTAATATTTAAAAATTTTTCTACTTCCGGGTTTTATTGCTTCAATTTTGCGAAGGTGTTCCGGAATTTCTTTTGGGTCGTATGTTTCGGCATCAATTTTGTATAAATATACAAGGTTATAAGGAAAGTTTTCTATTTCATCGTGTTTCATACGGTTTATTATTGAACCGCAACCGATAATTTCTGCACCAAAGCTTTTTACAACCTCAATTGCTTCCAGTGTTGATTTCCCAGTGGTGATAACATCTTCAATGATTATTGCCTTATCTTTTTTAGAAAGTTCAAAGCCACGGCGAAGTTCAAATTTTTCGTTTACTCTTTCAACAAAAACATTGCGAATTCCAAGATGTTTGGAGGTTTCGTACCCAACAATTACACCACCCATTGCAGGTGAAACAACTACATTATATTCTTCAAGAAATGAAGTGGAAATTTTCCGAGCTAAGTCTTTGCAAACTTGTTCTGCTACTTTTGGGTGTTCAAAAATTTTTGCACATTGAATGTAGGTATCACTATGTTTACCCGATGAAAGCAAAAAATGCCCTTTTAAAATTGCACCGATCTTATGTAAGATTTCCATAGTATTTTTATGAACTTTTTTCGTGAAGTAGAAGTATTTTTTAGAAAATTCAAGAAGGAATTTTAATTTTTTTAGAATTATGCTTCCTCAAATTATAAGTGTCTGTTTTAACATTCATACAACTAATTTTTAGATAGTATTTTATGTCTGATAACTTTAATAACCTCTTGCATGAAGCAAGACAAACCAAAGATGCAATTGATGCAGAAAAAAACCTCAAAGGCACAATTGATCCTTTACTTGAAGCAAAACTGAAAAAAATGGAACGCAGGCTTGCAACATTGGAAGCAAAAGGAACACAAAATGGCAAAGAAACCGTTTTTAATCAAGATCCAAACGGTGAATATCGTGATGCTTTCATGAAATATCTTCGTAAGGGCGACGATACTCTTCTTTCAAAACTTGCAATTGGTGGAGTACAACTCAACGATGCGGGTTTTGCTGTAGCACCGTCAATGGAAAGTTTGATTTCTGCAGAAGTAAATAGGCTTAGTATAATTAGAAAACTTGCGTCAATAACACAAGTTTCTTGCGATTCCCTTGACCTTGCAATTGAAGACAACGGAAGTAAAGCTTCTTGGGGTGAACCTACAAACACAACAAGTGTTCTTAAAAAATATATTAAAGCTTACGATGTTGTTGCACAACCAAAAGCAACGGCAAAACTACTTGAAGACGGTGAAATTAATGTTGAAGAGTATATTGCAAGTAAAATTGGTGAGAGTTTTGCTCGTGCAGAGGATGAATCTTTCTTGATTGGTGACGGTAATTCAAAACCAAAAGGAATGCTGACATTTGCAAACGGAACAAATGCTGACCAAATTGAACAAATTTCAGGAGACCTTACCTTTGCAAAAATTATGGAATTACAATCCTCACTTGATACGTTTTATGCTCATGGAACTGCGTATTTAATGAATAAAAGTACGGAATCTGAAATTCGTTTCTTAAAAGATACCAATGGGAATTATATTTGGAGACCGGCAGATCAACAAAACCCTAATGCAACAATTCTTGGAGTGCCGGTTTATACAACAAATTATATGCCACATGGTTCCGGTGAAAAATCGGTTATATATGGAAACTTTAAACAAGGTTATCATATTGTTGAGCGAGTTGGCGTGAATTTACTTCGTGACCCATTCACTGAAAAACCTTTCATCAAGTTCTACACACTTCGTCGTGTTGGTGGAGATCTAACTGATGGGCGCGCATTGAAGATTTTAACAAGAATATAGCATTAACCATGCCCCTAGACGCTCCAATCCCTCTCCGCCTTCGCTATCACTTCGGTCGGGATTTACGGTCTACGGGGCTCGTTTTTATTCACCTAAATTTCTTCTTGCTGTAAATGCAATTTGTAGAGTTCCTTCGTCCATGTATTCAAATGATGAACCGATTGGTAGACCATGTGCAAATTCTGTAATTTTTAGTGAGGTAAAGTTTGGAAGTTTTTTAAATTCGGAAATCAAAAAATGCATGGTTGCTTGCCATTCAAATGAAGATGTACTTGCAAATATAATTTCATGAACTTCATTATTACGAATTTTATTTAGTAATGTTAAAGTGTTTAAGCTCTCGGGCATCATACCTTTTTGTGCAGAAAGAAGACCTCCAAGAACATGATAAATTCCATTGTACCACATTCCCTTTTCAAGGTTTGTGATATCCTCAAAATCTTCAACAACACAAATAATAGTATGCTGCCTGTTGTTATTTTGGCATATATCACAAAAGTGATTAAACGCAATATTTCCACAGGAAGTACATGTTCTAATGTCTTTTTCTATTGTTTGAAGGATTTTGGTGAAATCAGAGATTTTTTCCTTATTGCGAATAAAGTGAAATAAAAGCTTTGCTGCGTTTCGACGAGTTATCCCTGGGGTTTTTGCAATTCGGGAAATTAAATCTTCAATCTTCATTTTTTTTGAAAAACAATGAAGTAATTGACAAGTGCTGTTGGCTCAAAGAAAAATTCTTTTGTGAGTGGATTATACGAAAAACCTTGGGTTTTTAAGTGTGTAAACTTTTGAGCAAGTTCGTTTTTTAGTGTTTTTGGGGTAATGAATTTAGAATATTCATGTGTATTTTTTGGAACAAGCTTTAGAACGTATTCTGCAATAACTTTTGCAAAAGCAAATGAAACAGGGTTTTTATTAATGGTGGAGATAATCAAAATTCCATTTGTTTTAAGGTGCTTTTCCAAACTTTCAAGAAACAATGGAACGGATTCAACATGTTCAATGACATCATTTGCGAAGATGATATCAAATTGCTTTTTACTTTGAAATCCTTCAATTGGTGTGTTTTGGTAATCAATTTTAAGTTTTTCCTCCTTTGCATGAGCCTTTGCACATTCAATTGCTTCGAGTGAGGCATCAATTCCAACAACATTCGCACCACAACGAGCCAAACTTTCCGATGCTATTCCCCCACCGCAACCAACATCAAGAATATCTTTTCCTTCAATTTTAAGTAGTGATCTTACGAATTTCATTCGCAGAATATTTAACCTATGAAGCATTTTACTTTCAAGTGAATTGAAATTCCACCAGTGTGAGTGCGAAAACTTATGCACCTCTTCTTTGTTGATTGTTGTCATTTTATTTTTCCATACACTTCCTCTATTTCCTGCCTTTGCATTTCTACTGTAAATTCCTCCCACATCAAACCATTGCAATCGTGTGTTTCAGTAAAATTTTGAGCATCCGAGTTTTCAAAACCGATATGCTTAACCGTTCCTGCAATTTCAGGTTTTTGTGATATTGAAAAATTCAGCGTATCCGTTCGCCATAAAGCATATTTTTCCGCAATCACCACGCAAGGGTCGCAATTAAGTTTAGTTGAATACTCCTCAATTGACTGCTGTAAATTCTTCACCGCAATTGAAATATGAAATTTTTTCATTTTACTCTAAATATGTCCCCTCTTTATCAAAGTTTCGGCAATTTGAACTGAATTCAATGCTGCACCTTTACCGTATATGTTATCTGCAACTACCCACAAGTTAATTGTGTTTGGTTGTGATTCATCAATTCTTAAACGGGAAACATACACCGGGAATTCCTTCACGCAGTCTTTATTTGTTGCATAACCACCGTCTTCGTGGCGGTCAACAACTTGCACGCCATCTGCTTTTTCAAGAATTTTACGAATTTCCTCAATTGATGGTATCTCTTTTTCAAATTCAACATTTACGCTTTCCGCATGCCCAACAAAAACTGGAACACGCACACATGTTACTGAAACCTCAATGTTTTCGTCCATAATTTTCTTTGTTTCAACAATCATTTTCCATTCTTCTGTTGTATTGCCGTCTGCCATAAAATCACCAATGCGAGGAATGCAGTTAAATGCAATCGGTTTTGTAAAAATGTGCGGGTCAACCATATCGCCTTTTAATGGTTCAAAATATGCTTTTGTTTGGTTGTGTAGCTCATCCATTGCATCCTTTCCTTTACCTGAAACCGATTGGTAAGTTGAAACGACGATTCGCTTAATTTTAAACAATTTATGTAGCGGAGCAAGTGGCACAAGCATTTGAGCCGTTGAGCAGTTTGGGTTTGCAATAATATTTTTTATTTTATATCCATCAACTGCTTCAGGGTTCACTTCCGGAATAACAAGCGGAACATCTTGGTTCATACGAAAGTATGATGTATTATCTATTACAATACAACCCTGTTTTCCTGCTTTTGGTGCGTATTCTTTTGAAACCAGCCCACCAGGTGAAAACAACCCAATATCTGTTCCTGTGAAATCGTAAGTTGAGAGGTCTTGAATTGTGACATCTTTTCCATTAAAACGAATTTTTTGCCCTGCTGAACGCTTAGATGCAAGGCAAACTAATTCACCAACGGGGAATTTGCGATCCTCAAGAACTTTGATCATTTCCCTTCCAACATTTCCACTTGCACCGACAACAGCAACTTTGTATTTTTTCATGTTATTAATTCTAACTAATAGTGTATTGGTTTATGGGAAATCAATAAGAATTTGTCAAGATTTTTCTTGACAATAAACACCGTTGTTTATACCAACGCAACCTAATTAATTTTCAATTATGCTAAAAAAACTAACTATCGTTTCATTGGTTGCACTTGTTGGGCAATCCTGCACAGTAACGCCAAATTATCTCAACGGTGTGAATACAGTTGAATTAACTGGTAACGAAAAAACAGGAACAGTGTGTAGATTTTTAGGTATTGGCAATGGAAGTGTGAATAAAGCTGCTCAAAATGGTGGTATTAAAAGTGTTAAGGTTGTGAATCAATCAATTTACCCACTAACGATTTGTACACAAGTTGTTGGTAACTAATACTGTCTATTTTCCACAAAACCCTTGAATTTTATTTCCTTCCGTTTAGTTTCCCAAAAATTAAAGGGAGGCAATGAATTCATCAAGTAACTTTACGGTTTTAAATACATACCTTCAACCAATTGAGGCAATTTTAATGGAAGAAGGTGTAGCTGAAATTTCCATTAATGAACCACAGCAAGGTTGGGTTGAAAAACTGGGAAAGATTTATCCTGTGTCGTTGCCGGTTTTTACATATCAACATCTCTACGGAATGGCAAAACTTATTGCACAATCTACAGACCAAACCGTAAGTGAAGAGGCACCATTGCTTTCAGCAACCCTTCCAAACGGTTGCCGTGTGCAGGTTGTTTTGCCTCCGGTTTGCCCAAAGGGAACAGTTGCTTTTTCAATAAGAAAACCGACAACAGTCAGTTACACATTAGAAGATTACGAACAAATGGGAGCTTTTGCAACTGCTTCAATTAAAGAACAGCAAGACCGTAATGATTTCATTCTTCAAGCACTACTTGAAAAGGGTCGATTAAAAGATTTTCTTCGCGGTTGTGTTAAATTTAAAAAAAACCTTATTATTAGTGGTGGTACATCAACAGGTAAAACAACATTTACAAACGCACTACTTCAAGAAATTCCAATAGATGAACGCCTTATTACAGTTGAAGATGCACGAGAGGTTGTGTTAAACCAACACCCCAACCGCTTGCATTTGGTTGCATCAAAAGGTGGACAAGGAAGAGCAAATGTCTCAACTCAAGATCTCATTGAGGCATGTCTTCGTTTAAGGCCGGATCGTATAATCGTGGGGGAGATTCGCGGCAAGGAGGCCTTTTCATTTTTGCGAGCAATCAACACCGGTCATCCAGGTTCTATTTCAACGCTGCATGCAGATTCGCCGCAAATGGCAGTTGAACAGCTAAAACTTATGGTAATGCAGGCAGGGCTTGGAATGAGCCCCGAAGAAGTACGAAACTATATTACCCAAGTTGTTGATATCATTGTTCAATTAAAACGAGGAGAAAACGGCGTAAGATTTGTTTCTGAAATTAAATTTTTGAAAAATCCGATTAAACCAGAACAAGTTATGAATATTGAGAAATCTGCAATTTAATGGAAACAACCCCCCTTGCAAAAAATTGCATTGCAAAGGGGGCGTGTTGCATTAATTATTCGCAGTCGCATTTCATACACTGGTTGTTTTTATCACAATCTGTGCATTCGCATTCTCCTGCATAAACAGTTGATGCCACAAACAAAGATACCACAACGGCAGAGAGCTTAAAAATAGACATAAAAAATAAAACAGTTACTTAGTAATAATTCTTTCTTTGAGAAATGCAAGGAAATTCTACCAAGCATGTACCCTTACATAATGAATACCTTTTGCAGTTAAATTTTTAGTAATTTGCTTTGTAATTACATCTCTTTCTTCAATCGTTGCACCTTGTTTGATGAGCTCCATAAACGATTTCCTTGAATGCCCAACCATAATTTCAACACCTAAATCAAGAAATTGCTCGGCATTTTCTATTAAATAAAGGGATTGCTCCGCACTTTTACCAAAACCGATGCCAATATCAAAAATAAAG
>JAURNI010000005.1 GCA_030830305.1 Alphaproteobacteria bacterium
AATGTGAAAGATTTTTTTAAAATCAAGTGAATATTTGCCAAACCAAAAAAATTTATTTCGTTGATTTTTCAGTTCATTCAATTGAAGAAGTTTTGGAAAACACAAAATACTTAAAAGCTCAAGATGCAGTTGTGATAAGAAGGTACCACGATGCTTATAAAGAGTATATCTCAAAAATTATCACAAAATGTAGAGCAAAAAAAATTAAAATTTTTTCCCACTTTCAAAATAATAATCCACATGATATCCTGCACTTTGCTTCCTCTTTCAAAAATTCTGTATTTAAGTTGAAATCAATTTCATTTCACTCAATATATGACCTAAAACGCCTCAAAATTCTACAACCGCACTTTGTTTTTATTTCCCCTATTTTTCGAACAAAAACCCATACAGGAGCAAAACCAATTGGTAAAATTCAGGCTTTTGTTCTTGCAAAAATGATAAAAAACCTTTCACCAAAAACAGAAATTTTTCTTCTTGGCGGAATGAAACTGGAGCTGTTCCGTAAAATCAAAAAATTAGATTATAATAATCTTTTTCAAGGTTATGCAGGAATTCGTGAAGTTTTTCCCCCAAGCAAAATCACAAGACGTCCTTCTTGATACAATGATTCTAATGTAAATTTTAGTAAAGACTCATAATCGGTTCGTCCTGTACATGAATGATTTCCTTACTTGTTTCAAAACCATTGAAGTTTGTACACATTGCTTTTGCATAAGAACCCATCTGCCCTATTTCAATATAATCGCCCTCTTGTGCATTTGATGGCAAATAAAACGGGCCGTGCATGTAGTCCATGGAATCGCATGTTGGGCCGTATAGCTGAAATGGAATGGAGTCCGATGCAGCATCTTTGCGAAGGAGTCTCATTGGAAAAACAAACTTTGGAAAGCCTGCATCAAACAGATTTCCATAAGTGCCGTCGTTAATATAAAGGAAGTCATCTCTTCTAAGTTCAATTCTAACAATTAAAGACATACACTCCGCAACAATAGCCCTTCCCGGTTCTGCAAGAAATGTTATTTTCTCTCTATTCTTAAGTTTTAAGAATCCTTCATGAATAACATGAAAAAATTCCTCCATTTTTTGTGGTTTTAAACCAGGATAAACCGAAGGAAATCCGCCACCGACATTGAAGTAATCAACAGAAATTTCATTTACAATTTTGGATAGCATATCAATTGCCATTTTGTAAGCATCGGAGTGCATACATTGTGAACCTGCATGAAAACATACACCTGTTTTTTGTGCAACTTTTTTTACTTTTTTTAGTAAAGAAGGTGTGTTGTGAAGGTTTATACCAAATTTTTCGGAAAGATTAATTTCCGCAAATGAATTTGGAATTGCAACACGAACATGAAGGCATAAATCTTTTGCATTTTGTGTTTCTTGAAGAATTTTTTCAAGCTCGTATTCGCTGTCAAGTGAAAAATGGCGTATGTTGTGTTTAAAGTATGCTTCACGAATTGCATGGCGGCTTTTTACCGGATGCATGAAATACATTTTTACGCTTACATTTTTTTCTGCCGCAATTCTGCTAATTTTTTCAATTTCACCCAGTGATGCAACATCAAAAGAAAAAATTTCCTCCTCAAGTAAATGTTCAATAATAAATTGTTCCGGATTTGTCTTCACCGGATACAATATTTCACAACGAAGGTTTCTAAAACAGTTGATTGACCTTTGTAAGATATGCTTTCGCAGGATTAATGTTGGGTTAATAATTTCATTATTTTCAATAACATCAAAAGCATCGCGAAATACATCCATTTCTATAAGAAAAAATAAGTTAAAAAGGTAAAAGCGAGGTCTTTGTTTTATGAAATAAAAAATCAAGGGTTTTTTATAATTTTTTATAAAAATATTTTATACTTCTCAAATATCATACCAAAAAGTAGAAATCTTTGCAACGATGTTAAAATCACACCATGCTTTTCACAAGCATGTAAAACATATATTTCGTTACTGTAAATAACAGTAATTCCACAGTGGAAATGATGATTTTTTTTAAGTACAATTAATTCATTTGGAAGAATTTTTGTCAATTTTGTTGAATATTTGTGAAGAATATCATGAATTTTTGTAAAGCAAATAAGCGGTTTATGATACAATTCTACAAAAGTTTCAAGAATTTCCTTGACCATTTTATTATTTGGATACTTTTCACATAAAATACCAATGAATAAACCAAAGCAATCACAAGAAATTTGCTTATGAAATTTACCGTAATTAAAAGGGGTTCCAATCCATTCTAAATAATTTTTCATAAAAGATACTTTACAATCAATAAAAAATATGTTACACTGTATGTGATTTATAAACCTTTTATGAAAATGAGGAAGCAATTTTTGTATCACTTGCTGTGTCTATCAACTTTAAGTAGTTGTGTTAGCACTTATGGTCCGGATTATTACTCCGACAAAGCGTATAAATCACTAGGTATAGAAGGTGAACAGAATAATCCGTCCAATGTTGTGCAGTACATTCCGGGGGATCCAAAAGCTCAAGAAAAAATTTCTAATGCAATGCCTGCAGAACAGCAAATGAACCAACAAGACATGCAAAATCCGCAAATGGGGCAAAACATCTTCCCGCTGGAAATGCAGATGCAACAAGGTGGTATGCAACCACAGCAACCTTTTATTTTGGGCAATACAAGTAATTATTCACAAGATCTTAATCCATCAAGGTCAATTAATGCAACAAATATTCGCACAGACTACTACGCGGAATACTTGCATGCTCTTGCAAACTATTATTTACAGTATTCCAATATTTTTGCAAGTAAAGGCTTAAATAGCGATGCACAGCTGTTACATTCAAAATCTGATACTGCAGCAAGTGGGCACGATGTAGTATTTGAAACTGAAAATTCATTTGACCTCCCTCTTGATAAAAAATCAATTGTCTCTCAGCAAAGAAGAACAATTGAAAATATAAAATCAAGAATAGAAATTCTGAAAGAAATACCAACAACAATTGCACAAATACAAGCAGGGTATGACTGTATGGTTTTAGAAGCAAGAAACCGTGTGTATTCGCAAAATACAATTTGTGGGCTTGCGTATTTTCAAGCATTGAATGCAATTGAAACACGCTACGGCAGTATGGCTGTTGCACATAATGCTACCCCGGTAATGCAATCTTCCGGAGTTGAACAAAATCAATTACCAATGACAGAAGTACCAGCGCAAAGCGTTGATGTCAATGGAATGATGAGTGCTACAGATGTTGTTTCAAATTCTAATGAAATTAAAGCAACGCAAACGGTAAATACTACTGAACTTCGTGAGGCTGAAAGCCATTATGTTGAACATAATTCAGAATTTGCAGATAAAGCAGTTCTTAAATATGACAACCACAAGTCTTTTGTTGTGTATTATAACCTTGGTTCTGCAGAACTAGACGAAACAGCGATTTATGCAATCAATAAAGCCATTATGTTTGCAAAAGATTATGATGACTACAAAATTAATGTACTTGGGTTTGCAGACAGAATCGCTGACCGTGATTTCAACAAAAGGCTTTCAGAAAAAAGAGCAACCGGAGTTGTTGAAGCATTAATTAAAAGAGGAATCTCAAGAGATAAAGTTAAAAAGGTTATCTTTGGGGAAGACTACAATAGTGTGAATACAAGAGACGGAATCGGTGAATCATTCAATAGAAGAGTGGTAATTGAAGTTGATGTTAGCTCGACATTTGATGAAGACTCCTTTATTATACAAAAAGCTTCAGAAAATGTTGTATTGCGGTAATTTTTACTTGACTTTTAAAAAGCGTAGGTTTTGGAAAAGTCCCGAACGCTTTTGCCGAATTAGCTCAGGGGTAGAGCAACCGTCTTGTAAGCGGTAGGTCGTCAGTTCAAATCTGACATTCGGCACCATTTATCTTTTAATCTCTTTATCTATTAAGAAAACTTGCTTTGCGTGTAAAAATGTGCTAACATTATGTGTTAGTTAAATTTTAAATATATGCAAAATAATGGTAATACTATTAATATAGTTTTTTGGGGATTTCAATCCACAAAAACAGATATGGAAAACTAATATAAGTCATTTTCACAAACACTGGAAAAATTTTTAGAAACAATTGAGAGGGATGACGATGATAAAGTGGAAAGTATTATTAACGAATGCTTTGCCATAAAACCACAAACAAAAGCAGAAGCTATTAATCAGCTAAAAAATGATATACCACAAGCAAAACAAAATCAAGAAAGGATAATATTAATACCGGGGAATTTAGACATTAGGCACAACAAACGCCATCTTAGTAGAAAAGCAAACGAATTGTATCAACAAAACAAACATAAATTGCTTGATGCAGAAAAAATAGAAATCCAAGGGTGTTCATTCGGTGGTTTAAACACTTTTGTATTTCTTGCTGCCATTTCAAGAGATAATGTTGATGGGCAGAAAATTTTGGATAAAATTACCAATATTCACTTGATAGATCCACTTCCAAATATCGGGCAAAGCCGTATAGGTAAATGCTCAGCAGCATGTTTATGGATTGTAAAGGTGGTAACTTGCAATTGGGGTAAATCTCCATCAATACGAAAATACATTGAAACAATTGAAAAGAATGATTGTAAATTGAACAATGCAACAGTGCACTACTATCAAGCGGATAACGATAAGATGATTAATCATACACCATTTCACATGGCAAAAACTAAAGCAAGATTCGGCGACATTGTTAAGGAATGTAACAATTATCATTACAGAGGCAAACATGCCACTTTAAATACTGAAATCACAAAAAATGGGATAAAAATTGATGATAAAGTATTAATACAACCAAAATTAAGACAAGAGGAGTTTGAAATTGGGGGAAAGCAGCGTTTTGAACAAATGTTTGAAGAATTACAACAAAATAACTCTCTACAACTTGATGTAGACGCAATGAGTGATGTTGATGAAGGTGAGCACAAAATAAATATAATGTGCATGAAGAGAGATTTTAATGATAATATGGAGAGTGGAGTAAAGAAGATATTCGCACAATACCAGTTAGAAATTCTATGATGAGATGGCTATCTTATGATAAAGTCTACTTAAAACAAAGTTCCAAGTATAAGTTAAAAATTATAAATTCACTTGACAATAATCACTTTACCCTTATATGTGGTAAGGTGATTTTTTCAAGCAAGATGCAAATTCTTAAACCAGATCATTCTTTGGAATATATCCAAAATAACCCTATTGTTATCACAACATTTTATAAATTTTGCAATATTCCAAACCTTGAACTTTTTCGGGACAAAACTCGTGCATTTTGCCAAAAAAATGAAATTCTTGGAACAATTTTGCTTGGTATTGAAGGTATTAACGCAACTGTTTCAGGTTCACGGCAAGCAATTGATACACTATATGCTTACTTTAACCAACATGAATGTTTTAACGGCATACTTTTCAAGGAAAGTTACTTTAAAGAAAAACCTTTTGGAAAATTAAAAGTAAAAATTCGCAAGGAGATTGTTTCAATTCATGATGAATGTTCGTATAATCCCGGTGAATACATTTCTCCGGAAGAATGGGATAGTTTTATAAAAAGAAAAGATATTGTACTGGTTGATACTCGTAACGATTTTGAATATCATATTGGCACTTTTAAGGGGGCAATTAATCCTGAAACAACAAGTTTTTATGAATTTCGCGAATGGTG
Organism: Alphaproteobacteria bacterium; assembly: GCA_030830305.1. GTDB lineage: Bacteria > Pseudomonadota > Alphaproteobacteria > Rickettsiales > Deianiraeaceae > CAJQOT01. Next base: position 5,668 of record JAURNI010000005.1, read on the forward strand.
TGAAAAGAATATTCCAAATAAAGAAACACCTGTTGCAGGTTTTTGTACGGGTGGAATTCGATGCGAGAAATCAACTTCTTGGCTTAAGAAACAAGGATACAAGAATGTTTATCATCTAGAAGGTGGAATTTTAGGGTACTTTATAAAAACTCAAAACAAAAATAAAATGTGGAAAGGCGATTGCTTTGTTTTTGATGATAGAGTAATTGTTGATAATAACTGTGAAGCAAAATAACTAAATATGGCTAATGAATCTTTTAAAATTTTCATTATGCAGAATTTCGTCGTCAATATCTGAAACATTCCCAAAAAAACCAACTGCACCATCATGAATAAACAATACTTTATTTGCTATTGTTTTCATTACTTTCATGTCATGTACAATTGAAATTTTAATCGGTTTTGTACCTTCAGGTGTTTTTATTTCATTAATTGTTTCAACGATTTTTGCTGATGTATATGGGTCAAGCCCTGAAGTTGGTTCATCAAGGAATAAAAGATGCGGATTATTGATAATTGCTCGTGCAATTGCAACTCTTTTTTGCATTCCACCTGAAAGATCTTTTGGGTAAAGTCTTGCAACTTCAGGTTCCAAGTTTACTGCTTTCATTACCATGTAAACCTTGCGAAGAATTGCTCTTTTTGGTAATAAACTTTCAATGTATTCTTTAAATGAAATGTTTTGCCAA
>JAURNI010000078.1 GCA_030830305.1 Alphaproteobacteria bacterium
AAGGGCCAAAGGGCGGGCCGGGAATGCGGGAAATGCTCTCCACAACGGCGGCGCTTTACGGGCAAGGAGTGGAAAATGTTGCATTAATTACAGACGGTCGTTTTTCGGGTGGAACTCGTGGCTTATGTGTTGGGCACATCTCTCCTGAAGCATATGATGGCGGAATGATTGGTCTTTTAAAAGATGGTGATATTATTACAATTGATGCAGAAAAGGGCTTAATTTCAGTTGATATCTTGCATGAAGAAGAGCAAAAACGCCGTGCAAACTTTAAGAGAAAAGAACATAAATTTAAAAATGGAGCGCTTGCAAAATTTGCAAAATTGTGTTCTTCTGCAAGGTATGGTGCGGTAACTTCATAAAATATTATGAATGTTTTGTATACCATTGCCCTGCTTTGTCTTTCAAATGTTTTTATGACGTTCGCCTGGTATGGACACCTAAATTTACTCATAAAAGCTTATGGATTGTAATTCTTGCAAGCTGGGGGGTTGCGTTTTTTGAGTACTGTCTTCAAGTACCGGCAAACAGAATTGGGTAAAGAACTCTTTCTGCAGTTCACTTAAAAACAATTCAGGAAATTATTACATTTCTTGTTTTTATTGGGTTTTCGTATTGGTATCTTGGGCAAAAAGTAAGCATAATGCAAATTATTGGCATGCTAGTAATTTGTGTTGGTGCTTTTTTGGTGTTTAAGTTTTAAAACCTATCTTTGTGGGTTGTGGTATCAGTTGTAGATGATGAATACCCTCTATTACGACTCTCTTGCTTTTTATTGTTTTCAACACTCCTAATGATATCTTCTATATTTTCATGGCAATATAGGCAATCTTCTGTAATGTTATCAAAATTCAGGATTAGATTGTCCATCAGCTGGTTGGTGTTCGTTTATTATATCTATTAGCGCTTTCTGTCCGCGGTTATATTCTTTATTTAAAAACTCATCAATATTTTGCATAAATTTTTGTATTTGTTTTTGATTAGCGGTAAAAGGATTGTTTTGCATAAAAATTAGTTAGTTAGACTGTGATATCTTAATGTAAAAGACAACAATTAACAAGGGCTAAAAATTTTTTACCTTGCAAAAATTCCTCTTCTATTTTAGAAAGAAAAAAAATACTTGAATGAAAATGGATAATATTCACACATTAATATCAAAATATTCGGGAAATATTCCAAGGTATACCTCATATCCAACAGTTCCGGACTGGAAAAATAACATAAATTACACTGAGTGGCTTCAACAAATTACATCTTCTTTAATTAACGAAAGTATTAGTTTGTACTTACATATTCCTTTTTGTAATAAACTTTGTACTTTTTGTGCATGCAATAAACTGGTAACAAAAAACTACGAGAACGTCCATCGTTATATTTCTGCTATTGAGCAAGAAATTTTGGAATATAAAAAACACATAAATTTTGAAAAAATTACAGTAAGGCAATTTCATATTGGTGGTGGAACGCCAACATTTCTCCGTTCGCAAGAAATGGAATTGTTATTTAAAATGCTTGAAAAATATTTTAAATTTGAGGAAAATGCTGAAAAATCAATTGAAGCCCACCCTGAATTTACTACGAAAGAACAAATTTCTACACTAAAAAAATGGGGCTTTAACCGCATTTCGTTTGGTATTCAAGATTTTAACCCCCAAGTACAGGAAATCATTAACCGCAAACAGAGTTATAAAAACATTTTAGATCTCACTCAATTTGCACGGGAAAACGAATTTTTTTCTATTAATTACGATTTCATCTACGGTCTACCGCTACAGAATTCACAATGTATTGAACAAATTGTTAATGGTGTGCGTGAAGCAAAGCCGGACCGCATTGCTTTTTATGGGTATGCTCATGTTCCATGGAAGTCTTCTTTGCAACGAAAATACTCGGAAAGTGACCTCCCTACTCCGCAAGAACGCTTAAACCTTTTTATGCAAGGAAAGCAAGGCTTTGAAGCACTTGGTTACAATTCAATTGGAATGGATCATTTTGCTCTTCCAACAGATGACCTTTGTCTTTCATACAAAAATGGAACACTACACAGAAATTTTATGGGCTACACTATAAAACATACAAATGCTCTGCTTGGGCTTGGGTTTTCATCAATTAGTGAAACTCCAAATGCGTATAAGCAAAACACAAAAAACCTCGCAAAGTTTTATAAAGACCAAACCCTTATTGAAACATCACACTTACTTTCACAAGCGGAAATTCACGCAAAAAAACATATCATGCAAATTATGACACAATTTTTCACGCATTGTAATGTCCTTACCCCGCAACTTCAAGAAATGCAAAAAGATGGACTTCTTGAACATAAAAATGGCAAAATTCACGCAACGGAACTTGGTAAGGCTTTTCTTCGTAACATTGCTGTAGAATTTGATATCAACCGCAAAAACGGAGAATCAGGAAAGTTTAGTCAGTCACTGTAATTTTCCAACCAATATGTTGTCATATTCAAAAAAAATGCTGTATAATTTATAAAAAATTTGCATTTACAAAAGAAACAAAGAAAAGCATGTAGAAAAAATTATAAAATATGAAAATTAACATAATAGGAGCAGGAATTAGTGGGCTTGCACTTGGGTACTTTTGCAAAAAAAAAGGACACGATGTACGCATTTTTGAAGCATCAAATAAAGCTGGCGGTATAATTGCAACGGAATTCATGCCGGAAGGAATGGTTCAGCATGGGCCTCACCTTACACGACTGAACAACACTTTAGAAGCATTACTTCAAGAGTTAGGAATTGAAACTGTATATTCTCTTACAAAGAAGCGTTATATTGCAAATGTGCATAATGGATTTAACCTAAGATTCCCACTAACATTAAGTGATATTTTAAAAAGTGTACTTTTACAGTTTAGAGAAAGAAAAAATTCTTATACTTCTCTTGCAGACTTCGTTAACCACCATTATGGAGAAGTTTTTACACAAAACCTCTTGCAACCAATAATTAACGGGGTTTATGCTGTATCGTCGGAAAAGTTAAATGAAGAAATTGCATTCAAGAACATATATTTTAAAGAGAAACGAGCGATATATTTTACTTTAAAAGTAATACTTCAAAAATTGAACTCCAAAAGTAAAGAAATTATCACCCCAAAGGACGGATTCCAAGATTTAACAGAAGAACTAGCATATAGTTTAAACAAAAATATTTCATACAATATAAAAATTGATGATATATCAAACCTTGATGGTTTTAACTATATTACAGTTCCGGCTTTTAATGTAAAAAATATTAACGGTATTCTGTTGGATACACATCGAATACTAGAAGATATAGTCTATTCAAACCTTGATGTTACAACTGTCTTTAGTTCCACTCCGTTCACAAAAGAAGGAATTGGCATTTTAACAAATGCAAAAAATGGTATTCTTGGCGTTTTGTTTAATTCTTCAACATTTGGTTTTAGAACAATATCAAAATTACACTCTTACTCTATTTTTTCTAAAAATCTCACAGAAGAAGAAGTGCAGAACTTTTGTAAAAATACTTTAAAAGTAGAAGTTATAAAGTCATACTTTAAAAGTTATAATAAAGCAGTGCCAATTTATAATAATACTATTAAAGATTTTATCAACTACAATAATAACTTAAAAACAAATTACAAATTCTTCTCAAATTATACAGGAGAAATTTCAATTGGGGGAATTATTAAAAAAGCAAAAGAAATTGCGGAAAAATTATAGAAATATTTTTCCAAATTCTTTTGGTTTGCGAGCTTTCCAATAACCACGATGGTAAGCATCACTGGCAATCAAAGGTACTACAGTTGTGGCTTCGGCAAAAACCATTTGCTCAAAGACAGTTTGAACTTTACCCCAGGAAGATGCTTCTTTTAGGGTCGAGCTTGAACATGCACCGTCACGAACATCGGCAACTGTAATTTGCACAGCATATTTATGCATTTCTGCATCAATTCCCAAAACTTCCGCACATACAACTGTCTCTTGAACAAAATTTTTTGGCACACCACCACCAATCATAAA
>JAURNI010000079.1 GCA_030830305.1 Alphaproteobacteria bacterium
ACAACAAGGTGGTGATAACCCAAATCTACAAAAACAAAGATTATAACAATGTTATACCCATCAATTCTTTCGGCAGATTTTTCAAAGCTTGATTTTCAACTTGAAGCTTTGGAAAATGCTGGTTTTAGTACAATTCATTGCGATGTTATGGACGGCCATTTTGTGCCGAATTTAACATTTGGCGCGCCTGTTCTTTCATGCTTGCAAACCACGCTCAAGATGGACATTCACCTTATGGTGCGTGAACCCGAAAAATTTGCCGACCAATTCAAACACCTTCCGCTTGACTGCATTACATTTCATATAGAATCCACAACAAATTCACACAGGTTTGCTCAGTATTTGAAATCTTTTGGCTGTAAAGTTGGGGTTTCGCTTAACCCGGGAACTCATGAAAACACGATTGAGCATTTGCTTCCGGTTGTGGATTTGGTTTTGGTTATGACCGTCAACCCCGGTTTTGGAGGGCAAAGCTTTATTGAGCCTCAACTTAAGAAAATTGAGGCAATTTCGAAGATGATTAAAAACTCCAAAAAAGAGATCATTCTTCAGGTAGATGGTGGAATTACCGAAAAAACGCTTCCGCTTGTTAAGAACGCAGGCGCAAATTGCTTTGTTGCGGGAAGTTATGTTTTTGAGGCGTTTAAGCATAATGACTATCACGAACGATTAATTTCAAAAAGAAAAATTTTTGAAGAATAGTTCGAGACCCGTTCTCCGAAGATGGCGACCGAAGCATAGCGCAGGCATAGAGCCATCATAGCGAGTAGGGGCGAGGGTGGTTTTTGTGTTATAAAAAAAGTTGCTTCCTCAAATCAAAAACATGTTTTCTAGAGTGGCATAACTTTTATGCCTGTCTATGAATAACAATCTTGTTGTGGTAAATGATTATAATATTCTACCAATATCCCTGCAAACCGTTAAGTCCTTTTTAAGGGTTACATCTACAGAAGATGACAACTTAATTTTGTTATTGTTGAAGTCTGCAATTAATTATGCTGAAAACAAACTTGGAATTGTTATTGGAAAGAAAGAGTATCAATACTCCATTTATGGGGATAACTCTAATATTCTACTACCGCGTTTTCCAATTTTGCAAATTAATTCAGTAAAAGTTGATGAAATAGAAACGGAGTATCAAATGATTGGAAACTATCTTCGAATCAATAAAAATAATTGTAATATTCTTATAAAAATCAATTTTACATGTGAAAACATGAACTTTGGAGATTCAATCTCCGTGGCAATTCTGCGGCATGTCTTTTTTTTATACGAAAATCGCTCAGTGTCAGATATTAACTCAAAAGAAATTGAGAGTATTTATCAATCATTAATTTTAAATAACTATAATATATAATATGCTTAGTTTTAATGAAAAATTTATACTGCTGAAAGCATTGCAGGAGAAAGATCAATTTGGAAGTATTATTCAAACAATGCAAATTCTTGGTGAGCATTGGTGTGGTGTGATGGAATCCAAAGGTTTTTTTAAAGATAGCAAAGGTGGTAAAAAACGAGTACAAACCTTAGTTCTTGCAACATGGCTTAATAGAGACATTAATCATGAATATTTTGTTACATACAATGGTGTTCAATATAATGTTGTGAACGCAATTCACAGTAGAACGAAAGGAATAACGACAATTCAATGTGAATTTAATAACTGATTTATGACAATAAAAAATTATATTTTTCAAATACAAAATGCAATTTATCGCACAATAAAAAATTCAAATATTGATTGTGATGTAATTATGAATCGTGGCCAGAGCGTTATGTATCCGTATATTATTATTTCTGGGACAAAAAAGAAAGAAATGGATAATTCTCAAAAAGAATTGACGACAGAATTGAATGTTTTAACCAAAGATTTCTCCGTTATTTCTGCTTCAAGTATTTTAGAAAAGCTTGAAGACATTGTTACAAGACAGATTCTACAAGAAAATATTCTTTACTATTCCGTGCATTTTGCAGAATGTACAAATTCTACTGTTTTTACAACGGACGAAGGCTTTTTTCATGGTAAAATTTCCATTATAGCTATACTTGATGAAAATTAATGCTCAAATGCGGCAAATCTATTATATAACATGATATGTATTTTTTGCAAAAAATTTAGTAACCATACTGAATTCTTTCCACAAGCTGAGCAATTGTTGGCATAAATTTGCCGCCTTGATACCAAGGGTCTTTTGCAAAATTGAACCCTTGTGACCCACAAAACATTAAGTTATTTTCAATATCTGGTGTTGAAATGGCATTTTGTAGAGTTTTTTGAATACAAAAACTGCGCGGGTCAGCTTTTCTGCCGGTTGTGTAATGCTCATTGATTGAATATTCTTCTGTTGCCCAGTTACTAAATGAACACGCAGAAAGACACCCCATACAGTCTTGTTGATCTTTCAAAATTTCAGCAGATGATTCAGGTGTAACAAAAACCATTGTGTCATCGGGAGTTTTCATTGCAATCGTATATCCACTGGATTCAAATTTCTCAATTTTTTCAAGACCTCCCTTTGATATAAATGTTGCTCTTTTTCTTGGACCAAAGCCGTATTCTTCGCAAAATTCCTCGGTTTTTTCTTCAGAAAATGCAATTTGTCTTTCAGATCTACCGCGTAAATCTTGAATAAAGTTATTATTTACAGCTGAAGAGTAAAAACCTGTAGGGCTAAATTTATTAAGATAAATATCCCCCTCTTTAAGCTCAAAAAGACGCTCTTTCCATGCCATTGGAACAGGGTATTCCTGCGTATAAATTGGTCTTGTTCCAAATTGAAATGCAACCTTGCCAATATCTTCATTGTTTAGGAAGTGTTCATGATCTTTAATATGCCAAATGCCACCGGCAATAATTATTGGGGTTTCTTGTAGGCCAACTTCATTCAAAAACGCACGAATTTCTTTTATTCGTGTGTATGTATCTCCTGGAATATTTGGGTCCTCAGCATTTGAAAGACCATTATGGCCACCGGCTCTCCACGGGCATTCATAAACAACTCCACCAAGAAAATCTGAAAATTTATTATAAGAGCGCTTCCAAAGTGCGCGGAAGGCTCTCATTGATGAAACAATTGGATAATAATGTACTTTGTATTTAGATGCAATTTCACCAAGACGATACGGCATTCCAGCACCACATGTAACACCGTGAATTAAGCCTTTGGTTTTTTCTAAAAGACCTTCCAGTACTCGTTGAGCACCTCCCATTTCCCATAAAACATTTACATGAATGCGACCAAGACCGCCGGAAATATCAAATGCTCTTTTTGCTTGGGATATTGCTCCCTTAATTGAATACTCAATTAATTCTTCATGACGAGCTTTCCTTGTGTGTGTATGATACTGAATTGGGTGATATACACCGTTATCATCGATGTATTGAGCATTTACACCGGAAAATGTTCCAACTGCACCGGCTTTGGCAAAATTTCCTGCTGTAACACCGGTTGTAACTGCTACACCCTTTCCGCCTTCAACAATCGGTAAAATTCTAACACCGCCCATAACTATTGGTTCAATGATCTTCTTCAAGCCATCAAGCGAAAGTGGAACTGACAACATAAAAAAATTTTATTTACTTAGTGCCAAATAATAAGAGATTTTTTTTAGTTGTCAAGATAAATTGACATTTTCATAAGAGCATTTTGCTTTCACGCAATTCCATAAAACAGAAAATTATGTTATTAAAAAATAAAAATAGGCTTGACTTTTGTTTTTATTCAAGCCAGACGCCATTCAAAGTAAAAATGTTTTTTCCCAAAATGGGATTTGATTCCTACAAGCTCTTTTTGTGTCTTATAATTATTGTGTTTACATTGCCGTTTTTTTCCTTTGCAGAACAATATTATGACCCTATCACAAGAAGATACATTCAAAAACAACCACAAATTGTGCCGGTAACGCCACCGCAAAATATTCAGCGGGTACAACAACGACCTGTAAAATATCCTGTGAATGCCAGAGCGCTTCCAACTCCTCAAGAAATTGAAGCGGCGCAAATTCAAGCAGAGCAGGAGAGAGAAGCTGAAAAACAAAGAATGATGCAAATTAGGAATTCATCTGGAACAGAGGCATACCGTAGATTTGACCCGAATAGATATCACAAAACCGAACAAATAACTATTACACCGCTATAATGCAAAATGAAAACACAATGTTAATCTTTCCCGGGCAAGGTTCGCAATATGTTGGTATGGGAAAGGAAGTTTATGATAACTTTTCTATTGCAAAAGATGTATTCCACGAAGTTGATGATGCTCTTGGATTTAAACTTTCGAAAATTATTTTTGAAGGACCGGAAAATGATCTCAAAATTACTTCAAATACCCAGCCCGCTCTTATGGCAACTTCGATTGCAATTTTGCGTGTTTTGGAACAAGAAAAAGGGCTTGATGTTTCAAAATGTAGGTTTGTTGCCGGGCACTCGCTTGGTGAATATTCCGCTCTTTGTGCTGCAAAAGCAATTACACTTTCAGATACGGCAAAAATTTTGAAGTATCGCGGAAAATTTATGCTTGAAGCCTGCCCTGAAGGTAAAGGTTCAATGGCTGCAGTGTTGGGTTCGAATGTTGAAACAGTTTTGCAATTAATTAAAGATGTTAAAGATATTGATGTGCTTGTTATTGCTAATGATAACTCTGATGATCAAATAGTAATAAGCGGCTCTGTGGAGGCAATTGACAGGGCAGTTGTACATTCGAAAAATCTTGGAATTAAAAAAGTGTTAAAACTTCCTGTTAGTGGACCATTCCATTCACCTTTTATGGAAAGTGCGGTAAGAAGTTTAGCAAAAAAACTTGCGGATATTAAAGTATCAAAGCCTACACCTAATGTGATTTCAAATATTACAGCAAAGGAGGAAAATGATCCTGAAACAATTAAAGATCTTCTCATTGCACAAGTTCATGGAAATGTAAGATGGCGCGAGACTATGTATTATGCTCGTGAAAACGGTATTACTAAAATGATAGAAATTGGAGCAAAAAATGTGCTAACAAACATAGCAAAAAAAATGCTTCCAAATTGCGAATGTATTTCAATTGAAAAAGTTGAATAAGCTTAAGCTGCAATACCCTTGTTTTTTGAATGAGATTTTGCTTCTTTTTCTCTTTTTTTGATAAGTTTTGCTGTGAAACTATCGGACTCTAAAGCAGAACTTACACCCTGCAAGCGATTTTCCCGAAGTTCGTTAATGACCTCATGCATAAGAGATTTTTTAACACCGCTTAACTTTTCATTGATTGTAGGATTTCTCTCTTCCGGAGTTTTTACCGGTTCTTTGATTTCATTGTTTGTGGAAATTTCAGCAAGAACTTTTTCAAATTCTTGAGTTGTTTTTTCCTGTGTTTTTATTAAACTTTTATCTTCCCATGCAGCAATTTCAATATCCGTTCCACGATATCTTTTTGGTTGATAGCCGTCTTTTTGTTTATTTTCTTCATTTTCTTGTTTATTGTTTTTATCGGTAATCATAAAATCCGTTTTTTTTCTATCTTCATGATACTCTTTCGATTCAATAACCTTATATTCTTTTCTATTTTTAAACAAAAGTGTTGCAATTGAAAGTAATAAAAATAAAACAAAAATTGTTGATACAATATAAAAACCATGACTGGCAATAACATTAAGGAATGTCTCCATAAAAAACTTAAAAAAGTTAATATTGTGTATGGAATTAACACAGAAGTTGGAAAAACATACACAACGCAAGCATTCTTAAAAGAGGTAAACGGGAAAATCAAGGAAAATTTTGCAATTAAACCGATAATTTCAGGTTTGATAAATAGTGAGTATCACTTATCTGACAATTATAAACTTTTGCAAGCACTGGGAATTCAAAATCCAACACTACAAGATGTCTTAGCACTTTCTTGTTATTTATTAAAAAAACCACTTTCTCCTGATATTGCCTCTTGGTATGAAGGTATAAATATTGAGTTTCATAAAATTATAAATTTTTGCAAAGAATGGATTGAAAAAACTCCACAATTTGGTAAAATTTTTATTGAAACTGCAGGAGGAGTATGTTCACCTTGTTCAAACTATCACACAATGATTGATATTTCAAAAGCATTATGGGAATATAATCCATATACTATTTTAGTAGCAATGCCATATCTTGGGGCAATATCCCATACAATTTCTGCTTTGAATATGTTAAAATTTGATTTACTTATAATTAATAAAACAGAAGCGAATTTTGTGAAATCAATAAAAAACCATTTACCGTACCCAATTGATATTATAGAATTATAAAAAATTTAAAAAAAGCTTGACTTATATTTAAATATATAATATAACTATATATACATGTTTGCATATGTATAAACTAACTAACAACAAGAAGGGTAAGTGTGAGCCTTGGCTCACCTTATTCTTTCTTCTTTCCCTGTTATTTTTAAATGTTTTTCCATAAGGTTTATTATTCTTTCCACCGAAATAGCTTGTAAGTTCAAGGCAATAAGGTTTTTTAATCTACCAATGCCGTCTTTATGGTTATTAAAAATATATGGTTCATTAAAAATGTTTAGTATTTTTTCACTTTGCCAAGAATACGCTTTGACGGTTTGAGACTGATTCCATCTACCCCAAATTACAGCACACGGAACACCAAAATAGTATGCAATATGTTGTGCGGAGGAATCGTTTGTAATAACATACTCTGCATTGTAAAGCTCTTCAAAATACTCCAGAAGGCTTGTTTTTCCAACATAATTTGCAATTTTTGCGTTGCCATTAAGAATTTGCATTATTTTTTCTGCTTGAATAGTGTCAATTTTGCTATTACTTCCAAGTAACTTTACTTTAAAACCTTTTTTTATAAAAAAAGACGCAATTTGTGCGAATTTTTCCGAAGGCAAAACTTTCCATAACTTTGTTGCTCCCGGAAGTATTACCACGGTTTTTTCTTGTTGTTTTTTTCGAAGATTTAATGTTAAAGGGTGTGAGCTTTGTTCTTTAATTTCTTTATTCAAGACATCTGAAAATTTTTGGAAATGAAATTTTGTCAAATGCTGATGAATTGGGACTGTATCAAATAATGGTTTAAGGTGTAGAATGATAATTTTATTTTTACCAAAAAGTTTATTCCAAATTAATAAAGGTTTTAATACAAAACCAAGCGTTCCAGAGCCAAGTAGTGATGTAATGTACACATCTGCGGTTTTAAGTATTTGCAGAATATCTTTATACAAAGTAAATGTGTTTTTGAAAATTCTTAGAGAAAGTATTTTTGTTGAAACTGCTTTGCTATATTTTATGTTTGGGTGGTTTTTTAAAAAAATTTCTGTTTTATTGGAATTTTTATTGTATACAAAAACTTTTATATTCGGTTCATAATAAGATATTGTATCAATTATATTATAAGTTAAAAATGCGTCTCCGATGTTATCGTGTCCAATAAATATAAGATTTTGCATGGATTTGTCAATTCACTTTTTTCACAAACCGTTAATAAGTAGAAGGAATGTCAAGAAATTTTATTTTGAAATAACTCTTGAAAATACATTTTTTTGAATTAGATATCTTTCAACTTAATGAACTATTCATGAAAAAAATTGCTGTTGTTTTTGATACCACATACGGTCACACTCAAGTTATTGCTAACAAAGTTTTAGATGGCTTAGCATCTACAAAATTAGAAGCAAAAATTTTTGCTGTTAAAGATATCAACGCTAATGCCGAGTTGCTTAATGATCTTGAAAAATACGATGGTATTATTTTTGGTTCTCCAACTTACATGGGGTCAGTTTCTGCTGAATTTAAAAAATTTATGGACTCTACTTCCGGTGTTTGGTTTCAACAAAAATGGAAGGATAAGATCGCTGCAGGGTTTACAAATTCCGGCAGTCTTTCCGGAGATAAATCAAACACGCTTGCAACTTTATTTACATTTGCTTGCCAGCATTCAATGGTTTGGGTTTCACAAGGTATTTTTCCAAATGGAGAGCTTAACCGTATTGGTTCATGGGTTGGTTTGATGGCACAGTCAGATAATGCTCCCGTGGAACAAACTCCACCTGAATCAGACAAAAAATACGCGTTTGAATTTGGAAAAAGGGTTGCAGAATTTGTATTAACTAAACTAAAATAATATGGAATCGAAAGAGCAGAAGATTAACATCAAAGACGAAGAAAAAAGTCATCTTGGTGTAGATTTTACTACTCAGGAAGGCAATCAAAACATTAAGCATAAGGTAAGAGGCGACGAATTGGAGAAAATTATGGAACTTGAAAAACAAAACTCTGAGCTAAAAGACAAAATTTCAGAACTAAAGGATGATGTAATTCGCTCTTTAGCAGAGCTTGATAACATTAAGAAGCGTCACCAAAGAGAACTTGAGTCAACAGCAAAATATGCTGTAACAGCGTTATTGAAAGATCTTGTTGAACCCTTTGAACAGTTATTCATGGCTCTTTCGGTGCAAATTCCGCCAAATTTACACAACAATGATTCATTCATATCAATTCTTAACGGTATTGAAATGACAAAAAAGACATTTGAAAAAGCATTTGAATCTCATGGTTTAAAAAGATTATACCCTAAAGGTGAAAAATTTGATCATAACTCTCACCAAGCAGTTTCACAAATCAAACAAGAAGGAGTAGAAAGTGGTATAATAATTAATGTTGTACAAGCAGGTTACATTTTAAATGAACGAGTAATTAAACCTGCAATGGTTGTGGTTTCATTGTGAAAACATGAAAACCCATCCCTTTGTAATAGTTTTTGTAATAAGCTGAACTTTTGTATTAACACGCATTTTTAGAAAGAGTCTTTTGGTCATTGTGTCGACAGTATTTATAGAAACATTCATTAATTCTGCTATATCAGTTCGTTCTTTTCCAAGGTAAATTAATTTTATTAATTGACATTCTCTTTCTGAAAAAGGAAATTTTTCATTTTTATTATAAAATTCACCATAACCTTTATGTTTTTCAAAATTAATAAATGCGTTATTAAACATGACACAAATTGCATTAATAATATTTCTAAAACGGAAATCATTAACTATTTGTGAACTAAAAAATGCCAAGTAAAAACCATATTGTTTATATGGTTCTGAAATAATTGGTACAGCAAGACCATTTTCCAATTCTTCATTTTTTACTGCTATAATCATATCTTGTATTAGAGCTTTTTTCGATTTGCCAAAAGTAAAGCTTTTAATTTCATTGCAGGCTTCGCTCCATGAAATTATCTGATTATTGAGTTTTGCATTAATAACAACAGGATCAATTGAAGCATATTCTCTTTTTATGTATCTTTGCACCCATGAAATATTATAATTGTGATGCAAGAAATAATTACTTGATGTTTCCATATGGTGGATATAATTGTAATATTTTACACCAATTGACACAAAAAAATCATCCATTACCGCTAAAAGACATGTAATATCTTTACATGATGCAATTTCGTCAATGATGCTGGTGAAATTTTCAAGGGGGTTTGGCATAGAGAGTTACAAAAGTTTTGTGGTCGGAGCAGAGGGATTTGAACCCCCGACCTTCTGGTCCCAAACCAGACGCGCTACCAAACTACGCTATGCTCCGCTAGCGTTTTTCAAATAAAAGCCAAATTTCAATTGTCAAGAAGAATTTGCGTTAAAAACACTTGTGTATCTTGGTGTTTTTGAAGAGAATTTAAACATTGAACTGCATCCTCTTTTTTGCGAAATAAAGAAAAACATGAAACACCGGAGCCGGACATTTTGGTTACCGAAGCTTTTGGGTGGAAAAGCTGTGTTAAGGTACGATTAATGAGTCCACCGGTGATTAAATTCGCAACAGTTTGCATTTCGTTATTACGAATAATAGCATCTTCAAAATTTACAACTGCCTTGAATTTTGTGTATGGTGGCGAAATTTTTGCAAAAACATCTTTTGTTAGTAAAATGAAATTCGGGTATGAAATTACACAATATATTTGTGGAATTTTAAAATTTGGTTTA
>JAURNI010000080.1 GCA_030830305.1 Alphaproteobacteria bacterium
TAAATCACTCTTCCGGAACCAAGCGTCATGTGACCAACTTCAGAATTTCCCATTTGCCCATGCGGCAGGCCAACTGCTTCACCGGAGGTTTCCAACATTGCATTAGGATACACTGTTAAAAAGCGTTGAAAATTTGGAGTATCTCCTTGAAATACTGCGTTGTATTTATAGGTTTTATCACCAATTCCAAAGCCGTCCAAGATGCAAAGAATTACTTTTTTTGATATCATCACACACAAGTATAATTCCGTTTCACTTGTAAATTATAAGTCTAATAAAAGCAAGGGAAAATTGGATAAATCATCTTGACAATGAAAAAGTATTTATGTTTAATTTATTGAAATGGTCATTTTTTTGGAAAATGGTAATAATTGCGTATATCAAAAATATTTTGCTTTTGTCAATATTACTAACGATACTTGTTTTTCTGTATCCATTCCTTTCAGAAAACCACCCGATTGAACTTTATTATAAAAATGGAGTAATTTACACAACACAAAATGCTTTAATACTTTTCACAGCAGGTATTTCAGTAGTTTCATACATATTAATTAAAGTTGTATACATTGTTATTGCAAAAGGGTTCTTCATTCCGGACGCTTTTTATTTTATACTAAAGATACTCAGTAAGTTTAGAAAAGAGCATAACAACATTTTAGATAGAATAAACACTTTAAAAAAACAAAAAAAGTACAAACAAGCTCTACAAATTACAGAAAATAATTTTCAAGATAGTAGTGAAATTCTTTTTCAACACTTCTTTTTGCTTCTTAAATTGAATAAAAAATCTACATTTCTTAGAACTTTTAAAAGACACCAATGCGGTAAAGCAATTCCATTATTTATATCACTTACAAAAGACTGGTCATCTTGGCGAAAAAATCTCTTTATTTCACGTCTTTACAGTAAAAATCAAAATAGCGATGTTATCACATATCTTTATGCAAAAAATTTAGTTACAAACAAACAAAATGACAAAGCATACAAACTTGTAACAAATTTCATTACTAATAAATTTGTCTTTTTTAAAGACCAATACACTTTTTACCTGTTTAACAGGCTTGCCTTGCAATTAGAAATGATTGAATCTGAAGGTAGTGCAGACTTCGCAACCACATACATTGAAAATATTAAAAATTACCATGATGCTTCACTTCAAGAAAAAAGAAAATCAAAATAATGGAAAAATTGCTCTTTTAAAAGGAACAATTTTTAACCCTTTTTATCATCTTTCCGATGCAGGTACTTCTTTTAAAAACCTCATAATGGACGGTTATGAAAATGCTTTAACGTACATTCAAAGTGCAAATATATTTCGTAAAGATTTATACACATCAAATATAAAACTCGCTTTATTTCACTTGGAAAACGGTAATATTTTTGATGCAAAATTTCGTTACAGCGTTGCTCATTTTTTGAGGAAAGATAGAATAGAACCATTACTTGGGCTTACAGATATCGCAATTCGTCAGAATAGAAAAAAGGTTGCATTAAAGCATCTTAAAAAAGCTTTTAATATTGCCAAAGATTCAAAAGAAAAAAAACAAATAGGAAAAATCATTCAAGAAATATTATGAATTATGAAAATAATATTTCTATTTTATTTGCTCTTGTTTTTTAACATTGCATACGCACAAGACGATTTTTTTGAAGATGATACAGAAATCGCAAAAGAAGCTGAAATTTTCTTCGATCCACTGGAACCAGTAAATAGGCAAACATTTAAAATTATGAAACTCGGTAATAATTTAATTACCCTACCTGCTGCAAGAATTTACGATAAACTTGTTCCGTCTTTTTTGCATTTACATATACGCAGTTTTGTTGTTAATACTCGCGAACCAATTACTGCAATAAACGGAATGCTAATCCCTCATAAACCTTTAGCAATAGCTTCTGCATCACGATTTCTAACAAATACAATTTTTGGTCTTGGTGGATTTTTTGACATTCATTCCCAATATACAAAGCCCAACCCACAAATATCTCTTGATGACATCGCCCAGTATTATTCTAATAAACCATTGCCATACCTTGTTTTACCAATGGGTTTTGGCAATGTTTTTAGCATCGCTGACTGGCTTCAAACGGGTGAAATATTTAGTAATTTTCGGGAAAATGGGTATTCAAACGAAATTCTAACATTAACACTATTAAACATTACAACTGCAGTACACGCAAATAAAGATCAAATTGACGATACACTAAATAATTCACTAGATCCCTATGCAATTCTGCGTGATGTCTATTACCGAATTCAATCAAGAAAATTAACAAATATAGCAGGAAAACCCAAGTATAATGAATACAAAATTTTGATTTCTACAGAATTTCATTAAATCTTAGAAATTGCATTTTGTATAATTTGATGATATTTTTCATTACGAGTTTGTGTTTTATAAACAATATATTTCATTTTTTCCGGTTCGTATACTGTCTTTTTTGCATCAGATGCCAAAAAGACTTTATCTTTATTACGAAAATCAATTCTATAAATATGTGTTTTTAACACATTGTATTTTACAATATATTTTTCAAGCTTTGAAAGTGCATTTTTGGCGTTTTTCTCTGGTAAAAGAATTTGAATTTTATTATTCAAAACAATATTGAAACGATATCCAAAAAAATTCTCAATTTCCGTTATATTGTTATAAATCAAAGGAAACTCTTGTAGCATTTTCATGAAA
>JAURNI010000081.1 GCA_030830305.1 Alphaproteobacteria bacterium
AACCCTATACAGTATATATTCTCTTTTAGAATTTTTGCACTCTCAAAAGAGCTTGCAAGACCTTTACTTGCCAAATCAACACAGAGATCTTTGTATGAAGTTACAATTACATCACCCTTATTTCCAAGCTGGAGATATCTTACAACTTTTTTTGCATCTACCAAAGAAACTTGTACTTGTATTGCACTTTTAGTAGAAATTTCTTGAGTTACATTTTGTAAAGCATACATTGCGTTGGAGTCTGTTGTAATAACAGACATTAAAGACAACGGATAAGAAGAGCCATTGTTGCCAGCAAAACCATTATTATAAAACAAAAACAATAATAATGCAAAAAGATTAGTGCTGTAAAAACGCATCATATTCATTTTTGGACATATAGTCATTAAGTTCTGCAATATTCGAAACTTTAACTTTGCATATCCACACTTCACCGTCTTTTGCATCGTTGATTGCATCTGGTTGATTTTCAAGATGATTATTCACCTCAACAATTTCACCGGAAACAGGAGAATAGACATCGCTCGCAGATTTTGCAGACTCTACAACACCGCATGTGTCTCCAATATTAAGTTTTTTTCCAAGTTCAGGAAGTTCAACAAATACAAGAGTACCCAATGCTTCCGCTGCATGAGTTGTAATTCCAATACTTGCAATATCACCATCAATTTTAATCCATTCGTGTTCTTTTGTATATTTCAAAGGCATACAACAATTACTTTAAACCATAAAAACCAACTGGTATTATTTTTAATTGTCAAGAAAAAATTTACTGCTATTATTGGCATAACTGTATGTTTTACTTGATTTTTCAATTTTTATAAGCTCAAGCTTGCCTTAAATTAGCAGTTGGTGAAAATGGAATTCAAGATAGACTACATCATTAATGATGTACGAGAGTTCGTTGAAATGTATATCGTGAATGATGAATCCGGCGAAAACCAAAATGATATAAACACCAAAGATGAATTTCATTCCCGTAAAAGACTTAGTCATGTAATTGCAAACCTTCATGCGTCTGACCAAGCAATTATTTTTTCAAAATTAAAAGAATTAGAAAAACTGGTTTTTATTAGAGATTTTTCCGGTAGCATTAACGAGGACATCGTATTATTTCTTGAAACACCTTTACTTTACGAGATGTTCGGTATTGTTGGTCTTGAAAGATTTTCGTATTTTGTTGCAATGCTCGAATTTGACGAAGCTATTGAGGTTCTGGAAAAATTAGATGAAGAAAAAAGAAATAACGTAATGAAAATGCTTCCGTTTAAGAAGCGTATTCAACTTAAACGATCCCTCTCATACCCTGAATATTCCTGCGGAAGGAATATGTCTGTAGATTATCTTTCCGTACCTTACTGGTGGACAATTGCACGAACAAAAAAGTATATTAAAGATTCTAAAACTGCAATAGAAAACGAAGACGGAACAATTTTTGTCACAGATGAAGAAAGAAATGTTATTGGAACGGTTTCAATTATCAAACTTCTTAACGAAGAACCGACAAGTTTGATCAATAACTGCACAGACAAGGATATCATCACAATTAAAGCTTACGATTCCATTCCGGATATTGCACACTTATACGACCAACACGACCTTGACATCATACCCGTTACAAACAAACATGGTAATATTATCGGTGTTTTAGAGCTATCAGAAGTTGTGGAGTATTTACAGGAAAGTTCGGAAAAGCAAGTTTTAAGAAGTGTTGGTATTTTTGAAAATAAAAGTAACACAATTTTTGGAATAGCAAGTTTGCGTTTTGTATGGCTTATCATTGACTTTTGCACGGCAATTGTTGCATCGTATTTTATATCACTTTTTGAAGATTCCATTGCAAAAGTTACAACGCTTGCAGTTTTGATGCCGATCGTCTCAACAATGGGTGGTAATTGTGGTTCTCAAACTTCAACCGTTATTATTCGTTCAATTTTTGTTGGAAACATTACACGCAAACAGATGATTACAGAAATTTCCATTTCTTTAATTAATGGAATTGGGCTTGCAATAATATGTTTTTTGGGAGTTTGGTTATTTTATTCCAATATTATTCTTGGAGCAATTTTTGGAGTATCTGTTTTAATTACTCTTTTTATGGCAGGAATTTGCGGAGTCTTCATTCCGTTAACACTTAAAAAATTCAAAGTTGATCCACCCGTTGGTACATCAATTCTGCTTACAACATTTACTGATATCTGCGGATTTGTAACAATTCTTTTACTTGGAACAATTTTCCTTATAAAATAAAAACTATTTAAAGTAGTAACAAAAACCTCTGTAAAAAAGAAATATCTTCTTGACATTAGAAAAAATAAAAAATAAATTGGAAAACATTGAATAAATAGCTTGCATATGAAACATAATGTTAAACATGGAAAATTTGGCAGAGACAGAGACCAACGCAGAGCACTATTCCGTGCTTTAATTACATCTTTGTGTGAGCATGGCAAAATTGAAACAACTCTTACAAAAGCAAAAGCAATTAAACCACTCACTGAAAAACTTTTAACTAAAGCAAAAAAAGATACCCTTGCTAACATTAGAGCAATTGCATCTTATGTATACACAGACTCCGCAAGAAAAAATTTACACAATTTTGCAAAAGCTGCAGAAAAAAGAAATGGTGGTTATATTCGTATTTATAAAAAAGGTCCAAGGATAAGCGACGCAGCACCAATGGCGGTTATAGAATTTGTTGATAAACCGGAATCTACTAGCAAATAAACCATAATGCTCATTCATTCTGGTTTTTCCATTTGTTATTAAAGTATGAATAAGCATGATTTTTTCTTTGGTTTTACAAAAAAATTTTGGATATCTGCAGTAATTCTGCTTGTTCTTTTATGGCTTTTTGTTAATAAAGTAGGTTCACTTGTAATGCTTCCTTTTGGATTCTCCCTTGTTGTTGCATATATATTCAACAGCTTTGCCGACAAAATCTCACACATAACATCAATTTCAAAAAGCATTATATCTTTTTTTATAGTTTTGTTATTATTTACTCTTCTAATTATTTTTTGTATCACATTTATACCAGTTGCAATTCGTAATATTTACATAATTTTACACTTTCTTCCAACATTTGCAAATACCTTGCAAGAACATGCATTTTTTTACATTCCTCAGTCAATTCAAAAAACAATTATTGATAGCTATTCTCAATTTGATTCAATTATTCCGAAACTTACGCAAAAAGTTTTTGCAGAATTTGGAAATATTTCATCAATTTTTACACAAGTTTTTAGTTTTTTTGTCATCACACCTATTACTTCGTATTACATGATAAAAGACTGGAGTACAATCAATAATAACATTGTATCACTAATTCCGCAAAGACATCGTGAAATTTTTATTTCAATTCGTACAGAAATTAGAAAACGCCTTGCCGGATATCTTGTTGGACAAATATATATTATTCTCTTTCTATCGTCATTTTATGGTATTGCTTTATTTTTAGCAGATCTTGAATTCGGCTTTACAATTGGCATTTTAACAGGAATTGCTTCAATTGTACCATACATTGGGCTTTCAATCGGTTTTTCCGTTGCCATTATGGTTACTTTTTTAAAAGGAAAATCTTTAATATATATTGGTGTTATCATTGGAATTTTCATTGTTGGGCAAATTATTGAAGGAAGCTTTTTAACTCCAAAATTAATGTCCAATAAAATACAAATTCACCCTCTTTGGGTAATATTCGGGTTTTTGGTTTCCGGCATTTTCTTTGGTTTTTTTGGGGTAATTTTTGCTCTTCCACTTACTGCTATCACAAGTGTGTTAATAAAATTTTATGTCAACAATTATTACAAAAAACGCTGCATTTAGGCTATTTTTGTGCGTATTTTTAATATTTTTTGCTTGTAAAAAACAGAAGGACATTCCTGCATCTGTTTTTTTTGACAAAGGCATTTCTAGCGCAAAGAAAAAAAACTATGAATCATGTGTGTATAATCTTGGTAAAATTGATGAAATATCACCGTATTCTTCACATGCAAAAACAGCACAACCTGTATTAATTTACTGTCACTACATGCAAAAAAATTACGAACAAGTACACTCTATGATTGAAAACTTTGAGTCAATATACCCAACAAGTGATCAACTTTCCTATTTACACTATATTTCCGCTCTCTCCTATTTCAGGGTCATTAAAAGTCATAGAAAGTCTATGCAGACAGTACAAAACTTAGCACTTAAAATACAAAAAGTTAATGAAATAGATTCATATAGCGTTTATGCAGAAAATTTAAACAAACTTTTGCCATTTATTGCTAAAATTCAAGATGAAAACACACTTTATATTGCTCAAAATTATGCCAAAACAAATGATTTTATTTCTGCTGCAGCAAGGTATTCCACACTACAAGAAAAAACTCTTCATGAAGAAACTGAAAAAATCGTTGAAAATTCAATGAATGATATATTAATGAACTTAGGAATTAAAGAATAAAAAATATGCAGAATGTCTATGTGAAAACCTATGGCTGTCAAATGAATGTCTATGATTCCGAGCGAATGGTAGAGCTTCTTGCAGCAAATGGATACCAAGAAACTCAGGAAATCACAAATGCAGATATTATAATCCTAAATACATGCAATATTCGTGAAAAAGCAGCCGAAAAAATTTACTCTGAATTAGGAAGGGTGCGTTCTTATAAAGAAGACCGTAAAAGCCAAGGAATTGAAACAATAGTTGCTGTTGCCGGATGTGTTGCACAAGCAGAAGGAGATGAAATTAAGAAAAGAGCTCCTGTTGTTGATTTAGTTATCGGTCCGGAAAGTTATCATCATTTACCGGATATGATTTCCGATATTAAACGCAAAACCGGAAAAGGTATGCAATTGAACTTTACACCCAATGAAAAATTTGATTCTTTACCAAAAAACAGGATAGCCAAAGGTTTTTCTGCATTTGTCACCGTTCAAGAAGGTTGCGATAAATTCTGTACATTCTGCGTTGTACCATATACACGCGGAAAGGAGTATTCTCGCCCAATGCAAGATGTTCTTGATGAAATTCAAAATCTTGCAACACAAGGTGTTGTAGAAATTTCTTTGC
Organism: Alphaproteobacteria bacterium; assembly: GCA_030830305.1. Taxonomy (GTDB): domain Bacteria; phylum Pseudomonadota; class Alphaproteobacteria; order Rickettsiales; family Deianiraeaceae; genus CAJQOT01. Next base: position 5,063 of record JAURNI010000081.1, read on the forward strand.
TTGGTCAAAATGTTGACGCTTATCACGGTAAAAATGGAGATAAAGAAGCAACTCTTGCAGAATTAATTAAAAATATTTCAAACATTCCACAAATAAAACGCATTCGCTATACAACATCGCACCCTAATAATTTTACACCGGACTTAATCCTTGCTCATGGAAATAACTCTAAACTCATGCCGTATTTACACTTACCTGTGCAATCAGGATCTGATCGTATTTTACAATTGATGAATCGAAAACATACGCGTGAAAAATACTTCAAAATTATTGAAGATTTAAGAAAGTCGCGTCCGGATATTGCTCTTTCTTCAGATTTTATTGTAGCATTTCCCGGTGAAACAGATGCAGATTTTGCAGACACACTAAATTTAATTGAAAAAATAAAGTTCGCGCAGAGTTATTCTTTTAAATATTCGCCTCGTCCTGGAACTCCCGCTGCTCTTAGGGAACTTGTTGCAGAAGATGTTGCGCAGAAGCGTTTAATAAAACTACAGGAATTACTCAAAAAACAACAAACTGACTTTAATTCTAAATTTTTAGGAGCATCAATGCCAATTTTATTCGAAAGTAAAGGTATTCGGGCAAATAATCAAATTGTGGGGAAATCTCCATACTTGCAAGCAGTAATTGCAGAAATTCCCGACAACCATAAACCCGAAGATTATTTCGGGAAAATTCTAAACGTAGAAATAACACAAATTAAAGAAAATACGCTGTTTGGTAAAATTTTATAATGTCATGTCGATTTTCTTAGATGCTCTTGCAAGTAAAAACAATGGAACGCCTCCAATTTGGATGATGCGACAAGCTGGAAGGTATCATTCTCATTACAGAAAAATTAAGGAAAGGTACTCTTTTGAAGAAATTTGTAAAATTCCGGAGGTTGCATCGGAAGTTGCAATGGGTCCTATTAATGACTTCGAGTTTGATGCAGGGATTTTATTTTCGGACATTTTATTTATTTTAGAGGGAATTGGCTACACAGTTTCTTTTAATCCTGGCCCAATAATTAAAGCTAATAATAATCAAAGTTATCAAAATGCAGATTTTCTTGAATTTCAAGCAAAAGCAATTATGCTAACAAAGCAAAAACTTGGAAAAATACCACTTATTGGTTTTGTTGGCGGGATTTCAACAATTCATTATTTTGTGAATCAATCTGGAGATTCACACAAAAAACATACTAATCTTCAAAATTTTTTACAAGAAATATTAGAAATATATATTTCTAATATTATGTTACAAATAAATGCAGGGGTTGATGCTATTGCTATTTTAGATAGCAAACCAACTCAAAGTAATGAATATTGGAATTCCATACAAAAAATTATCGATAAAATTAGAGAAAAATCAAAAATTCCAATAATATATTACACACAAAACTGTGAAAATCATGCAAATTTACAAGGAATTTCTTGTATTGGTTTTAATTCCATTTTCAATTTGCCAATCTTATTACAAAAATATTCCGGAAGTTTTGCAATTCAAGGAACATTTGACCAACAAAACTTAACATTACCATATTCTCAATGCTGTAAATTAGTTGATCAATATTTTAATGAAATTTTAGAAAAAACTACAAAAACACAACGATGCGGTTGGATAAACGGCCTTGGTCATGGCATTTTAAAAGATTCTTTGGAAGAAAATGTACGATATTTTATCAAAAAAAGTAGGAAAATTTTTTAAAAAGATGAAACTCTTATTTTGACTTGATTTAATACATTTTCAGAAACATCAATATATTCAACCTTACTGGAATATTTTTGCGGAAGGGTATTTGAAACAAAAACTTTTGAAAGTGCAGAATTTTCGATTTTTTCAAGCGCAGAACCGGAAAAAATACCATGTGCTGCATAAGCAAATATATCTTTTGCGCCATTTTGCTTTAAAATATTTGCAGCATTACACAATGTTCCTGCTGAATCTATAATATCATCTACAATAATACAATTTTTTCCAAAAACATCTCCTATTACAGATAGTGCCTGAGAAACTCCCGGAGCAGAGCGTGTTTTTTCAACAATAGCACTTTGAACTGCAAGGTACTCAGATATCTTCCTTGCAGACTTCGCACCGCCAATATCTGCAGCACATATTACTGTATCTTGTAATAAAAAAGTTTCACGAATATGTTTAAGAAATATATCTTGCAGTGATATATTAAAACATGGTTTATTAAAAAAACCCTGTACTTGTGGTGAATGAATTTCTACAACTGAAATAGTTTGAATGTTTTGATTGGATAACACATCTGCAATAACTTTTGCAGAAATTGGTGAATATCGCGAAATTTCTCTATCTTGCCTTGCATAAGAAAGATATAGCAACAGTAAGTGTATATTAGAAGAAGAATTACGACAAATAACATCAATTGCAAAAAGCAATTCTAACAAGGAGTTAGAATTACCAAAAAGAGATTGTACGACAAGGAAAGATGAAGATAAACTGAAGTCAACACTTGAGAAATCTATACATATTTCTCCATCAGAAAACAGCGAAGCTTTTGGTACAAAAGTACAAGTACCAAAAGACTTCGCATTAGATAGTGTAATACACTGCATTATTTTGACTCAACTTTTGTCAACGCAGCTCTGTTTTGTAAGTAAGCAATTGCTGAAGTTCCTTCAACAAGTTTTCTTTCTTTTCCAAAACTTACAGTTTTAATTTTTTCAGCTGGAATTCCTTCTTTAATCAAGAATTCTTTAACAGAATTAGCTCTTTTGTGTCCAAGTGCAATGTTGTATTCAACTCCGCCTCTTTCATCGCAACTACCTTCAACAACAATTTGTGCTTGAGGATTTTCCAAGAGCTTGGTTTTTAAATAAGCCGCTTGAATTTTTAAATCTACAGAATAACGATCTTGAATGGAAGCATCATCAAATTTGTAGAATATTCTATCAGGCACAAAGGCTTTGCTTGAAAGAGATTGCACCGAAGGAAGAGGTTTTTCTGCAGAGCTTGAAGCCATCTTCTTTAGGTTCTCTTGGTTTTCTTCAGATGTAACATCATGTTTTTTCTTACATGCAAACGCAAGCGAAGACACAACAATAATTGGGAATATTTTTAATTTCATTGTTTTTGTAAAAATTAACACTTTTTAATAATATAGAAATAAAAAGTCAAGACTTTTTTGCATTTACATATAATTTTTCAATTTCTTTATTATACTTTTCCATTACAAACTGGCGTCTTAACTTCATTGAAGGGGTGATAATGTTGTTTTCAATTGTAGGTTTTTCCTTAGTAATATACCAATATTGCACCTGTTCATGATGCTCAAGATGCTTATTCATACTATGAATTTGATTTTGAAGCACTTCCAAATCTTCTCTTTGAGTAAATAACAGCGCAACAGAAAACGGCCTTCCTTCTGCAACAACACATGCATTGTCAATTCCAGAAATCTCATTTAACATCGACTCAATTTTAATAGGGTTAACAAACTTTCCATTAGCATTCTTAAATTGTTCTTTTAGGCGCCCCGTTACTGTTAAGAAGCCATCACAATCAATATTTCCAATATCTCCCGTATGGAAAAATTCCTCAACATTTCTAGGTTCCAAACCATAATAACCCATAAATATACTACCACCACGCACACAGATCTCACCATTTTCTGCAATTTTAACCTCAACACTGGAAAAAGGCTTTCCAACGGAAAAAACTTTATTATGATTTTTCGTATTACTTGCAATTACCGGGGAACACTCCGTCATTCCATAACCTTGTAAAACCGGAGGTTTGGCGTTATAAAAAAAGATTTCTTCAGTTACATTCAGCTTTGCCCCGCCGGAAACTATTAAAGACATTTTTTTTCCAAAAACCAAACGAACTTTTTTAAAAAAAAGAATATCCAGAATTTTTAATAAAACTTTATTATTAATAATATTCTTTGAAGAATATTCTAAAATTGGGAGAAATATTTTTCGTATCAATAGAGGTTTTTTTTCAATTTGAGACTTCACCCTTGCATAAACTTTTTCCAATACCCTTGGAACAATGGTAATTATTGTGGGCTCAATTTTCGAAATATATTTCAAAACATTTGGAATATCATTTATAATATGTATATTAACACCTTTTGAGAGATAAAAATAAATGATTATTCTTTGAAAAACATGAGCAAACGGCAAAATTGATATTGCTATATCTTTACTTGATATCTCCGGAAAGGAAGATTGGATATCTGCAATTTGATGAGCAAAGTTTGAGTAAGTCAATATTACACCCTTTGGGTTCCCACTTGTACCTGAAGTGTAAATTATTGTTGCAACACAAGATTGTTCAATAGTTTTTTGCAATAACATTTCTTGTTTTTGATTCTGCTCTTCAATTAAATTCCAAATAGTTTTTATTTTATGTGAATATTTATGTTCTTTTGTTAAAAAAATACTTTTAAATTGGTGGCTTGTTGCATTTTGAATTTTTTGAAGAATTTCTTCATTTTCAGAAACAATATGGTCAGGTTTGCAGTTTTCAATCTGGTATTTAAGGGTATCCATGGAGGAATTTGAAAACAATGGAACTGTAATTATTCCGGATTGAAAACACGCAATATCGCATAAAATCCATTCAATTGAAGGTTGCGAAATAATCACAAGTTTTTCCTGTGGTTTAATACCATAATTTTCAAAAGCTTTGGCAAGATTTTTCGAATGCTTGAATAAATCTTTATACGAAATTACATGTTTGCCGTTTTGAACAACTGAATTTGGGAAGTCATTGCAAAAAAATGCTTGAAACTCCTTCATAAAATGAAATATTTTTATCAATTCAAAATTACATTGATACAATTATCAAGTTTTTTGTAAAACATATTCTTTACCATTAAATAATGATGCAATGTCTCTGACAATAACATTGATTCTTACATCAACTGCAGGTTTTCTTGCAACAAGAACTACTGCATAATTTTTGAAATCAACATTACCCAGTGCAACACGGAGTCTTCTTTTAATAAGATTTCTTACAACTGCACCACCAAGTTTTTTTGTAACCATAACACCATAAACTTTTTTGTCACTCTTATAACTTTTAAATTTTTCTGCAAATACATCATAAGTAATAACATAAACAACAGAGTGCCTAAAGACAGTCTTCTGTCCATTATTCATTACGAATTTAAAATGTTGATAACTCTTAATAGTACCCTTCATAAAGCCTTCCAAACTTTACAAAATTCTTGAACATCTTCAAAAGTATTTGAAATATCAACACTAACACGAATTGCACACGAGATTTCTTCATCATCAACACCCATTTCCTGTAGAACATAAGATTTTGAAACAATTCCGGCCGAACATGCAGAACCGGCTGAAACACAAATACTGTTGATGTCCATAATTAAAAGCTGTTCCGTTGTTAAAACTCCTTTTTTTATAATACACAACGTGTTTGAAAGCTTATCAGAATTTTGTGCAATAATTTTTCCACCATTTTCTACAACAAAAGAGGAAATGAAATTTGTCAATTTTTGCGTATGATTAACATATTTTTCAATGTATTCTATTGAATTTACCTCTTGAAATGCAAAAGAAAATCCAACAATTCCCGGAAGATTATAAGTTCCGGCACGAAGAGAGTTTTCTTGTGACCCCCCAAAAATCATTTTTTCAATTGGAAATTTTTTCTTAAAAATAAGACACCCAACACCATGAGGTCCATGAATT
>JAURNI010000082.1 GCA_030830305.1 Alphaproteobacteria bacterium
AAGTCCATAAGATTTTTAAACTGTTTCATTTGTTTTGATGTTAATTACATATAATGTATAAAATGTAATTTTTAAAAGTCAAGAACCTTTGGGGCAAATAAGTATATAAATACCGAAAAAAGCAAAGCTACATTGTAGCAATTGTTTCAAAGTTTTTTGTAGTCATAATTTTTGAAAGCTCTTTTTGTGAAAAGTAAAAAACTCCATGAGGAATACCATGTTGTTTTTCAAAAAATATGAGTTCTTTTTGTTGTAAAATGTTTTCAAGTGTAGTGTTATGGAGGATAAATCTTCCTTTGAGGATTTCCAAAACATTAATTGTTTGCGAAACCAAGAGTTTGGTGTATTTATTAATATCACAAGACTCCGGGTGATATCTCACTGTATGAAAAAGTTCGGAATTTTCTTCTTGAAAGGCGATTTGGTATCTTGCTTCAAATTTTTCAAAATTACAAATTGACGGTAAAAGCAATTTATTCGGATACACTACCACTTCCTTTATATTTACCAATGAACGCTGATTTTCAATTTCAAAAAGTTTTATTGCCTCAATTTTATTACCAACAAGTTCAATTCTAACATTTTGTTCTGTGGTTGCAAAGTCTAAAATGTAACCGCGAACGGCAAATTCCGATGGATTATGAACAACAGAAACAAGTGTGTAGCCAAATTCCGTAAGTTTTTTTGCAATTTCTGTTATAGAAGTCTCTTGATTAACACTTAATCCAAAGCAACCGTAACTGTCGGGCTCGGGTATTGGAAAGTTTAAAAGTGAAGCATGAATTAGTGTTACAGACCTCTGTTCTTCAAAACTTTGAACATAATCCTTTAGAAATGAATAGTTATCTAATAATGAATGATTTAAATAATATGATATTCTAGGCGTAAGCAATGCAATATTGCATTCTAAAAATTTTAAATTTTCCGCAAGAGAATCAAGTAAACTATGGCTTTCTGAAATAAATACAATTTTTTCCTTTTGTGATGCATTTTTTAAAAAAAACGGCAATACTTCCTCAAGTTCAAAATTTGAATTCTGTTGCATTTTAAAAAAATATTTTACCAAATCAAATTTATAAAAAGTTTGAAAAATCAAGATGTTCTTTGTTATGTTCCTTTTGTGTTTTATTTCTTTTGCAGACCAAACACCGGAGGAGACAATCAAGAATATGTCTAAAATAACTCCAAGTTTTTATTCCAAAGAAATGTACGGTGCAATGCAAGATACACCTGATAACCCGACAAATAACTTACGTAGAAAATCCGGTTCTCCATTTTTTGCAAAAGGTATTCCACTATTCATTGAAGGCAGAGTATTTGATATTTCAGGCGAACCGATAAAAAATGTAATTGTTAAAATAACCCATGCAAATCATTACGGAGCATACAACTTTATTGTTGACAAAGAAAGTGCAGTTTATGACCCGTATTTTCTCTCGTCGGGAATATCGGTTACAAATAATATTGGTGAATATTCATTTTTAACAATTATGCCGGGGTTTTATGGTAAAAGAGCACCGCACATACACCTTACCATTGTTCATGAAACTTTTGAATTTGAAACAGAAATGTTTTTTGCAAACCACCCAAGAAATATGAAAGACGCCAAGTACCGTAAATTAAACTCAAACGAAAAAAAAGCCGTTACAGCAAAAGTGTATTATGTTGACCAAAATAACTTTAGTCTTGGTATGAAAGCGGTATTTGATATTTATATCAATTATGATTTCTAAAAAATACTTGACATTAAATACAATTACCTTAATTTAAACACAAGAAATTTTTAATGACAGCATGTCTAAAATTTTTGCATCTGTGCTATTTTTTGGTAACTATTCTTGCACATTGATGCAACTTTGCTGTTGTTGTAATAACAATCAATAGTACTTTGCGTACGCCCATTTTTAACCTCTGGTATAAATATTTTGGTAATATATCTTACCGTTTTCTAATATTAACCTATTTTATAATTTATGACACAGATCTATCAAAGCAATATTGAACTTATTGGCAGAACGCCGCTAGTACAAATTCACCATAAAGATTTTCAAGCCAAAGTGCTTGCTAAACTTGAATATTTCAACCCGGCAAAATCAATTAAGGACCGCCTTGCCTTTGCAATGATTGACGATGCCGAAAAGAAAGGTCTTCTTATAAAAGATACCACAATCATTGAACCGACAAGCGGAAACACGGGTATCGCTCTTGCCATGCTTGCGGCAAGTAAGGGGTATAAACTTATTCTTACAATGCCTGAAACAATGAGTACTGAACGACGCAAGCTATTAATTGCATATGGTGCAAAACTTGTTTTAACTGAAGGAGTAAAAGGTATGAAAGGTGCAATTGCAAAAGCTCAAGAACTTCGTGATTCCATTAAAAATTCAATTATTTTGGATCAATTCTCCAACCCTGCAAATATTGAAATACATAAAAAAACTACAGCAGAGGAAATTTGGCAAGATACAGGCGGGGACATTGATATTTTCATTGCCGGTGTTGGTACCGGTGGAACAATTTCAGGGGTATCTACAGTTTTAAAAGAAAGGAAAAAATCTTTTAAATCAATTGCCGTTGAGCCATCTGCAAGCCCTGTTTTAAGCGGAGGTAATCCGGGACCTCATAAAATTCAAGGTATTGGAGCCGGTTTTATTCCGATAAATTTTCATAGAAATGTTGTTGATGAAATTTTTCAAGTCTCTAATGAAGATGCAGTAAAAACTGCAAGAGGACTTGCTTTATCAAATGGATTACTTGTTGGTATATCTTCCGGTGCAACCGCTTATGCTGCCTTTGAAAAAGCAAAACTTAAGGAAAACGAAGGAAAGACTATTGTTTTTATTGTTGCATCATTTGGGGAAAGATATCTTTCATCGGTGTTGTTTGAGGATATCCAGGTTTAGTTTTTTGATGATTTTTAATTAAGTAAGCCCCCGCAAGGCGTAGAATCGCGACTGAGCAAAGCGAGGCGAAGAGCGATCGGAGCTCAAGGGGGTAGGGTGATAGGTGAATTTAATTTATATGATAGAATTTTTGAAATCGATAAAGTGCAGAGACCCTGCCGCGAAGTCATTATTTGAGATACTTTTGTGTTACCCTGGAGTACATGCGGTATTTTTTTATAGAATTGCTCATGTACTTTATAATTTAAAATTGTTTACTATTGCAAGGCTGGTTTCTCATATTGCAAGATTTTTAACCGGAATTGAAATTCATCCCGGAGCAAAAATTGGACAAAATCTTTTTATTGATCACGGAATGGGTGTGGTTATCGGTGAAACTGCTGTTATTGGTAATAATGTTACTTTATATCATGGTGTTACGATAGGTGGAACAACTTTTAAACCTGAAAAACGCCACCCGACTATTGGTAACAATGTCGTTATTGGTGCTTCAGCAACATTAATAGGAAATATTACAATAGGAGACAACGCCCGCATTGGTGCAGGTTCAACTGTGCTAACTGATATCTTGGCTTATCAAAAAGTACAAATTTCAGAAATTATGCGTTCTTCTATTAAAGAAAATTCTAAAAACCAATTGGAAATAATAGAATACTATATATAACTGTAGTTAATGTTGATCTGCAATAGAAGAAGCTAAAACAACAATACCGTTAATTTTTGACCGTAAAAATTGCATCAACTTCAACAGATACATTCTTCGGTAAAGACGAAACACCAACGGCAGCTCTTGCATGAATGCCGGAGTCTCCGAGTACTTTTACAATGAAGTCTGATGCACCGTTTGCAACAGTTGAGTGATCCTCAAATTCAGATGTTGCATTTACAAAAATTCCAAGTTTAACACAAGATTCAATGGCGTCTAAGTCACTTGAAAGAATTGCCGAAAGTTGTGAGAGTATGTTTAATGCGCATAGCTCTGCTGCTTTTTTTGCATCTTCTGTGGAGATATTCTTTCCAACTTTCCCAATGTATTTTAATTTGCCGTCTTCAATTGGTAGTTGCCCTGAAATATAGATTGTATTACCAACCTTTCTTGCACCAACATAGTTGGCAATCGGTTTTGATGCCTGTGGAATTTCAATTCCAAGGTTTTGAATTCTTTCTTGAATAGACATAAGCATATACAAAAACTTTTTATTTCTTTATTATTAAACCCATGATATGTCAAGTAGAAAATGAAACTCTTGACGGTATTATGTTATTTTAAAGATTTATTTGAAATACCAAAAGCATCTAATCGTTTCCTTAATTTTATACCATAACGGAGGTTCTATGTGTCTATCGTCAAGAAATGATGTAAATTCCAAATGCTTTTTCTTTTTGGCATTGACAAATTAAGAACTATATAACAAGCGTTAGCTTGTTGTAATTC
>JAURNI010000083.1 GCA_030830305.1 Alphaproteobacteria bacterium
AACCGTTTTTCAGCAATCAATGGTTAGCCAGCACACCGAACTTGCTTGGATTCTTGCCTGCAATTTACAAATGGGATACCTCGACCGCATGACTCAATACAAAGAAAAAACCACAGCACACAAAGAACGAGCATGCCTCGGGCTTTATTCGTACCCTGTTTTAATGGCCGCAGATATCCTTCTGTATAATACAAACCTTGTTCCTGTTGGAGAAGACCAAATTCAACATATTGAACTCACACGGGATATTGCCATAAAATTTAATACAAAATACGGCAAAGAAATTCTTACAATGCCACAATTCATACTTACAAAAGCAAAAAGAGTAATGTCGCTCAAAGATGGTACCAAAAAAATGAGTAAATCAGATGAATCCGACACATCAAGAATCAATTTACTTGACGACACAACAACAATTACACATAAAATTAAAAAAGCAAAAACCGGTATGGAAGAAATCAAAAATCTATCAAGTATTTTTGAAGCTATCACAGGCCACATTCCTTCCTTAACGGAAGGCAATATGGCATCATTCAAACAAAACCTAACAGAAGCAATAATTACAGAACTTGAACCGGTTCAAAAAAAATACAAAGAATTAATGAACGACAAACACGAACTAAACATATTACTTAACCAAGGAGCAAACTCCGCAAGAAAAATTGCAGAACAAAACCTTAAGGAAATTTACAAAGCAATAGGCTTACGGTAAAATATACTTGACAAATTCCCTCGGCTTTTGTAGAATATTAAAACTAATTTGGGTATAAATGAAACCAATTGAATTACACAATTTAAAACTCAAAGAAGTTGACTACATTATTATATCCGAGGAATCTCAACAAAAAATCTCCGAACTTTTAGCGCAAAAAAAGGTAAAAGAATCCGATGTTGTAGGTGTTTTAGTAACACTTAATCAAAAAGGTTGCGCTGGGCTTGCATATAAAATTGAATACGCAAAACCGAATATTAATCTGTTTGACGGCTTCGAAGTCGTTCGCCATAAAAATTTTGATCTCTTTATTAATCCAAAAATTTCACTTTATTTGATCGGTACAAAAATGGAATACAAAAACGATGTTTTAAAATCCGGTTTTTTCTTTGACAATCCAAACTCTAAAGGTTCTTGTGGTTGCGGTGAAAGTTTTTTTGTATAAAAATGCAACAATTTACAAAATTTATAAAATACTTTGTTTTTGTCGTTTTTGTATATATTGGAATTTATATAGCTTATATTTCCACAATTATTGCTTCAAAAATCGATTTATACTTTATCGTGCTCCTTACACTGTCTTTTATAGTATTATACTGGACTTTCACAGGTTTATTTTCACCAAAAAAAACACCTTTTTTTAAAGTAAACAAGCGGTTACTTGTTGCATTAATCGGGGCTTTATCACTATGTACCATTGCCGTTACATTTATTACAGTTGAAGTTTATCTGTTTAAAAGAAACGCAATTAACACTGCATACAAAAATATTTACTATCTTTACCACAGCACAAAAAGAATACACCCATTTCACAACGACGCCCTAACAAGATTTCATGAACAACAAAATAGTAGATAAATCAATGTTGATTTATCTCAATCACAGAAACTTTTCTTAAAGATTCCAAAATTTGCATGGTTTGAGTTTCAACTTGTTGGGCAATTATCATTTCACGAAGTTTTTCCTTTGGAATACTCGGTTGTTTTTCATGAATACTTTCAAGAGTTGCATCGCTAATATTTATTTTTGGTTTGATTGTTTTTTCAACCACACCCTGCCATAAAATTTCAGATGCAAAAAAATCGGAATGATGCCTCATGAAGTCTTGTGGGTTATTTACTTTTGCAGACTTAAGCATTTCAAGTACACTTTCTTTATATAGTTTTTTTTCTTCATTGGATAGTTCAAAATCCACTCGTTTTATATATTCCTGTTTTAGAGCATCTTGAACTAAATTTTGTAATGCAACCATTTGCTGTTGCTCCGGTTTGTATTGAGTAAAATTCGGCATAACAACACGAAGCATTTCTATTCTTTCGTTTAGATCAACATTTGTAATTGGCGTTTGATTAACCTTTGCCACAATATATACTTCTTGTGCATCAGCAAGAAAGCAAAAGAACAATTTAACGGTTAATAATGTAAGAAAATACTTCATCAAGGTTTGCATCTTTAATTGTTAAGTCTTGAATTTCAACACCACTTTGTTTAAGTTTTTCAATCAATTCTATTGTTTTAATTTGAGACGGTGCATAATTTACCTTAATTCCAAATTCATGAGTTTCAAATAACACACCATCAATCTTAATGTTATCAACACTTGATTCTGTTTTTATAATTGCAGATTTTTTATCAAGCAATGAAAGAATATTTGATTTTTTATCCTGCATGATAATTTTTCCACCTTTAATAAAGGCAATTTCTTGGCACAATTCTTGAGCTTCTTCAAGATAATGAGTAGTAATGATTACCGTTTTCCCCCTTTCTTTCAATTTTCTAATAAACTGCCAAAGATGCGTACGAAGTTCTATATCAACACCTGCAGTGGGTTCATCAAGAATGATGATGTCTGGGTCGTGTACTAAAGCTTTTGCAATTACAAGCCTGCGTTGCATACCGCCTGAAAGCATTCTTGCCTTCTTATTTCTGTGTTCATACAACCCTAAATTATGCAAAAGCTCATCAGTTTTACGGCTTTTTTTCGGAATACCATAATACCCTGCCTGAAATTCCAAAGATTCCCAAACATAAGGGAATGGATCAAGTTTGATATCCTGAACAGCAGTTCCAACACTTGTTTTTGCAAATACAATATTAGTGGCAATATTTTTTCCAAAAATCTCTACTTTTCCGCTTGTTGGCCTAATTAACGATGTAATAATGTTAATAAGCGTAGACTTCCCCGCACCATTTGGACCTAAAATTCCAAAAAAGCTTCCTTGTTTTATTTTTAACTCTTCAATTTCAAGAACTCTATTTATTCTAAAAGATGATAGATACTCTTTTACCAAGTTTTCACAAAAAATTGCATTCATTTCAAAAGATTACAAGTTTTTTAAAATAAAAAGGTTGAAAAAAGAAAATGCAAGAACTATATAAACTTCGTTAGTTATTTTTATGACTATGTTACTTACACAGACAAATAACATAACCGCAAGAAATGCAATTTCGCAATATATTTCGTATGTTAATTCCATTCCGTTACTAACTGAAAGTGAAGAAAAAACTCTACTTCATGATTTTCTAATAAACGGGAACCAAAATTCAGGAAAAAAAGTTGCGGAAGCTCATTTGCGGGTTGTTGTTAAAATTGCAATGGAATTTAGGGCATACTGTCAAAATTTATGGGATATGATTGCCGAAGGCAACATTGGTTTATTAAAGGCTCTGAAAAACTTTTCCCTTGAAAAAGATGTTCGCTTTGTAACATATGCAATGCTTTGGGTAAGAGCCTCCATTCAAGAATTTGTTCTGCGTACATCTTCCATGCTTAAAATAAACATTGGGCAAATGCAGAAGAAAATTCTATTTAACCTTTCAAAGGTGAAGTCTGCAATTAATAAGTATTCAAACAAAGAATGTACAACAAAGGAAATTGCAAACATTCTACAAGTTCCCGAAAGTGAAATCATTGATATCGCAAATGCTGTTTCTTCTGCGGAAGTTTCTTTGAATACTAATACAAACGAGGACTCCGACAGTACAATTCAGGATATCACACCCACAGAAATAAACAGTCCCGAAGAAGACTTTCTTTCAACACAAACACAAAATGAAAATAAAAAAGCAATTACAACAGCGTTTAAAGGTTTGAATGAAAGGGAAAGAATAATTATTACCAAAAGGTTTTTAGCAACAAAGCAATCAACTTTACTTGACCTTTCAAAAGACTTTGGTATCTCAGTTGAGAGAGTGCGTCAAATTGAAGCTGTCGCTCTTCAAAAAATGAAAAAACTATTATAAAACAATGAGATTCGGACGCAAAGCAAATGAAATTAGAGAAATCACAATTGAAAGCAATCAAGCACGGTATGCCGAAGGTTCTTGTTTTTTTAAAGCAGGTTGGACTCATGTTCACTGTACGGCAACAGTTGAAGAAAAAATCCCTTCTTTTTTACGCGGCAAAGGCACGGGCTGGGTTACAGCAGAATATTCAATGCTACCTCGTGCAACTCATAAAAGAGTTGAAAGAGAGTCAATAAAAGGAAAACAATCGGGTAGAAGTCAGGAAATTCAACGCCTAATTGGAAGATCTCTTCGCATGCCGGTTGATACTCTCCTTTTAGGGGAAAGACAAATTATTATTGACTGCGATGTCATCACTGCAGACGGCGGTACAAGAACGGCATCAATCAACGGAGGATTCCACGCCATGTACCTTGCTTTACAACAACTTACCAAACAAGGAATTTTAAAAGTTCACCCGGTACAAAAATTCATCGGAGCCATTTCTGCAGGCATCTCACGAACCGGAGAAGTTCTGCTTGACCTTGACTACAACGAAGACAGTTCTTGCATTGCAGACGCCAACTTCGTTCTTGATGAAAACGGGAATATAATTGAAGCACAAACCACATGCGAAGGAAATGAAGTAATTCAAAAAGAAACATTTGACAAAATGTTTTTATATGCCAAAGAAGGAATAAATCTAATCATTCAAAAACAGAAAGAAATTTTGCTTTAACCAAATGAATCTACATGTTCCAATCGGTAGTGTAAAGATTATCTATCCAAGTAATAAAGTCAAAGTTGAAAAACTTATCAATACAAACACTATTGCCTGTACGGGAGAAGACGAAAACTCACAACACCCGAAAGTTTATCTTTCATTAAAAATGGGCGTTAATAAATGTCCTTACTGCGGAACATTTTTTAGAAAACAACAATGACTAAAAAAACATATATAAAAATCTTTGTATATACCACTCTGGCAATTATCTCATTCATTATTGTAAAATATTCAAAAAAATACTTTGAAGAAAATTATCAACAACACCAAACGATAGAATCGAATCTTAACATTTATAAGGTAAATGTGAATGAGGAAATAAAAGAACAACCATCGCAACCAAAAGTAGTTGAACAAAACCCTGTAGAAGTCCACACAGAACCAACCGCCGTAGTAATGGAAGAAGATTTACTACAAAACATTTCCACAGAAGAAGACACAAACAATATAACAGAAGATAACCAAACCACAGAAAATCCAGAAATAACAGACAACGATGAGTCTAAAAAAAGTACAAAAATTGAAAATCAACAATCAGAAAAAAAACCGGAAATTAAAAAAGTAGAAAAAGCACAACCAAAAGAAATTAAAAAACCAAAAACTCTTGAAAAACCTTCTTCTGTTTCTAAATCCGTTCTGAAAAACCCTCTTTTTCAAAGTTATGTAATTCAAGTTGGTGCATTTACAAATAAAAAAGAAGCAGATATTCACAGAATTAGAATCTCTAAAAACAAAATTGCATCACAATACAGAACTGAAGTTAACAAAACAAAAAACAAAGAACTATATAAAGTAATAATTGGATACTTTGAAAGTTCAGATGCAGCAAAAAATGTTTGCAGTCAACTAAAACAACAAAATGTACAATGCTTTGCCACAAAAATATAATTATAACCGCCAAAAAACCATTGGTATTTCAACAGGAATTAATATTGTAATTGCATTAATTTTAGTGAAAACACACGGCAGAATTTTATTTAACCACGCAAATATTTCAACTCCAAAACCAAGCGTAATTTCCATACAACAATACAAAATCATCACTCAAAATAACACACCAACTGAAAAACCAATTGAAAATACGCAAGCAACACAGGAAGAACAAAAACAAGAAGTATTAGAGGAGATTAAACCGCAACCAAAAGAAAAACCCAGCAAAAATGTAGTAAAAGAGTTGAAAAAAGACAACAAACCTCCACAAGAGTCTCAACAAAAAACTCAAAAACAACAAACACCTTCTGCACAGAATTCTGAAACGCAAAAAGATACAACACAAGAAGATATAACTCCCGTTACCGAAGCAACATATTTTGGCATGAACAACACACCGCCAAAATATCCAATTATATCTTTTCAACTTGGTGAATATGGCAATGTTGTTATTGAATATATAATTTCCAAAGATGGCACTGTTAAAGAGGCAAAAATTGTGGAATCAAGCGGGTTTTTACGCCTTGACAGGGTTGCCATTTCTGAGTTCAAAAAATGGAAATTCAAACCGGCAACAAACCTTACCGGAACACCAGTTGATTCTAGAAAGAAAATCATTACATTTGCTTTTGATATCAAAACTCAAGAAATTAAAGCAGAGTAGCTTTTATTGTATAATACTACCATCTTCATTTCTTTGAAGACCCTTTAACGGATTATCACCTTCCGCTGGTGCTTCGTCTTGTACGGGCGGCTCCACTGGTGGAACAACATCGCTACTTTGTTGCTGATTTCCACCACCACCAGAAGAATCGGTAACAGTCTGTTGTACATTTTGTTGTGCTTCATTTACAGAGTCTTGAATAGCCTGCCCTGTTTCGTCAACCGCTGAACCAGCCGCACCACCAATTTGAGATCCGACTTCCTCACCAACAGCCCCACCAATTAATGCACCAATTTCACCAGCCATTTCTGTGGAAATACCACCATCTGCTCCAAGAGATACCGCAGTTATTGCACCACCGGCAGCAGTTCCCGCTGCCCTTCCAGCTTGTTGCCCAGCTTTCTTACCTGCAGCACCACCGGCTTGGGCACCGGCTTGCTCTGCACTACCTTTATCATCACCTGATTCACCTTTGCCATCTTTTCCCTTAAAAATTCCCTTTAATTGACTACCAAGTTGACCTGTCGCAGCATTATAAGGCATTTCTAATACAGATTTCGCATCATCTTGTAAACCACCGGAAACAACATCGGAAACTTTATCAAGACCTTTCTGCGCAAGAGCTTGCAGATCAGCTGCTCCACCCTTACCAGCATTAACAGTGTTTGGTACAAGAGACTGCCCAAGCATTGAAGCATACTGTACCATGGCACCAAATAATTTTACCAACATGTATAAAAACAAAGAATACATAAATAGCGAAATGAACGATGAATTGTCCGGTATTGCTGCTGTGTAATAACTCCAAATTGGTTTTGTAATATGAATAAGATTTTCAGGGATACTACAAGAACCAAAACCCAATGTAAATACCTTACAAGAGTAATATAGAAAACTACGAAGCCAGTCCGGCATTGGTATGGCAAAGTTAAAAGAAATAATTGGTGTACATTTTAAATCGAACCCAAGCATTGCTTCTATACTTTGAGCAATGATAAATCCAAATATTGCAACGGTAATAAATAAAGTATATTGCTGTAACATTAAAGAAATGATATTTGACATCCATTTAAAGAAAAACTGCTTGGTTTTTTCAAAAAATAGAAATACAAAAAAGAATGGTCCAAGTGCAAAAAGCATTCCAAGCATCGCAAGAACCGTAACATACGCAATAATTGCAAATAACATCATTACAAGATATGATGCCATAACAAAGAGAATCATCAAAAATGTAGGCAGACCCATTAAAAGGTTTGTTAAAATAAGTGATGTTATTTTAACCCAAAAACCGGCAGAAGCAAAAAAACTTAAGATCACGGTTAATGGTAAAAAACCATTTTCAACATCATTAATATTCCATGCAAAAAGCACAGAAAGAAAATACATTGCAAATTGCTCCATTGCATAAAGTGAAGGTGCAACAATGAAGTTATAATAATACCCCCACCCAATTGGCAAGCCGTCTTGTCCTGTTACAGTTGGATTTGTAAACAATGAAATAACACCAACTTTTATTACAATTGGCACAAGTTTATCCATTGTCATTTTAGACATTCCAAGAAGGTATGTTACACCTAAAACGGTTAAATATAATACAAAAGCCAGATAGTATGCTGCTCTATATTCAAAACTTGAAATTACACCTTTATAGATACTATATATAATACCCGTTTCAAATGCCCTATTTCGTATTAATCCTTTCCTTGCCCTTTCCCCCGTTCCACCTTTAGCATCGTCAATATAGTGCATTTTTCTTGATTCTGCCGTCACAGAACACCCAGAACTTCCAATAACACAACCAAATAGTTTATCTACGATAACATCGGAGAAAATCTCCGGTAGCCTTTGTATATCCTTCCAACCACCAGTTGCAGTAGTTACTTTTGAATTAGCTTTTACCGCACTTGCATAATCACATGAATCACATGATGCAAGAAAAAGAAAAAAGCCAATAAGAAAATACTTTAAATAAAACCTAAAGAACATCAATAAAATTATAGATTTTTAGCTTTTTCCAAAGCCTCTTCTATCGTTCCAACCATGTAAAATGCTGCCTCAGGAATATTATCATGTTTTCCCTCTGCAATTTCTTTAAACCCACGAATTGTATCTTTTAAAGAAACAAGCTTTCCGGGAGAACCTGTAAAAACCTCCGCAACATGGAAAGGCTGCGATAAAAATCTTTGTATTTTTCTTGCTCTGGCAACAGTAAGTTTATCTTGTTCGGAAAGTTCGTCCATACCTAAAATTGCAATAACATCTTGCAATGATTTATAAGATTGCAAAGTTTCTTGAACTTTTCTGGCAACATCGTAGTGTTCTTTTCCTACAACTTGAGGATCAAGCACTGTTGAAGTGGATTCAAGTGGATCAACAGCAGGGTAAATACCAAGTTCCGCAATTTGACGAGACAATACCGTTGTTGCATCTAAGTGTGCAAAAGATGTTGCAGGAGCAGGATCGGTTAAATCATCAGCCGGAACATAAATCGCCTGAATTGAAGTAATCGAACCATTTTTTGTTGAGGTAATTCTTTCTTGCAATTTACCCATATCTGTTGCAAGTGTTGGTTGATAACCCACTGCTGAAGGTATTCTATCAAGCAATGCTGAAATTTCACTACCGGCTTGTGTAAAACGGAAAAGGTTATCCACAAAAAACAAAACATCTTGGTTTTCTTTGTCACGGAAATACTCAGCCATTGTTAAAGCAGAAAGAGCAACTCTTGCACGAGCTCCAGGCGGTTCACTCATTTGTCCGTAAACAAGTGCAACTTTTGATTTTGAAAAATCTTCAGTATCAATCACTTTGGATTCAATCATTTCATGGTAGAGGTCATTTCCTTCACGAGTTCTTTCACCAACACCGGCAAACACGGAGAAACCACCATGTGCTTTTGCAATGTTGTTAATAAGTTCCATGATTAAAACTGTTTTTCCAACACCTGCACCACCAAATAGACCAATTTTTCCACCTTTTACATATGGGGCAAGAAGGTCAATAACTTTAATTCCGGTTTGTAAAATTTCTTGACTAGTTGCTTGCTCAACCAATGCCGGACTTGTATTATGAATTGGTGCAGTTTCTTTTGCATTACAACTACCTTTAAGATCAACCTCTTGCCCGACAACATTAAAAATTCTTCCAAGAACTTCTCTTCCAACTGGAACAGAAATTTGGCGCCCCGTATCAATAACCTCTGTTCCGCGAACTAGTAGATCCGTTGATTGCATTGCAAGCGTTCTGACAGATTTTTCGCCAATGTGTTGAGCAACTTCAAGTGTGATTTTTCTCTCACCAACTTGGCATTCCAGTGCATTTAATATTTTTGGAATAGAACCATCTGGGAAGTCAACATCAACAATAGCACCAAGTACTTGAGAAACTTTGCCTTTTATAATCATAATTATTTTTTAAAAGATTCGGTAAATTTTTGAATAACTTCAGACATTTTTTTCTTGAGTTCATCTGATATTTGCTTTTTGTTGGCAATTTCTTCAAGAATATCTTTATAACTGGATTTAACAAAGTTAAGCAAACTTTTTTCATATTCCCCAATTTTTTGAATAGGAACATCTTTTAAGTAATTGTTCACACCTGCAAATAGAACCAAAACTTGTTCCTCGGCAAGAAGCGGCGAATACTGAGGTTGCTTGAGAAGCTCTGTTAACTTTTTGCCCCTTTGAAGCATGTTGAATGTTGTTTGATCAAGATCGGATTCAAACTGCGAAAATGCTTCGAGTTCTCTGAATTGAGCAAGGTCAAGCTTTAGAGTTCCTGCAACTTGCTTTGTTGCTTTAATTTGAGCAGCCGAACCAACACGAGACACCGAAAGCCCAACATTTACAGCAGGACGAATACCTTTGTAAAATAAATCCGACTCAAGGAAAATTTGCCCATCTGTAATTGAAATTACATTTGTCGGAATATAGGCAGATACATCTCCCACTTGAGTTTCGATAATCGGAAGAGCAGTTAACGAACCCGAACCGTTTTCTTTATTAAGTTTTGCTGCACGCTCCAAAAGACGGGAATGAAGATAAAATACATCTCCAGGATATGCTTCACGCCCAGGCGGACGCTTCAAAAGCAATGACATTTCACGATAAGCAACCGCATGTTTTGAAAGATCATCATAAATGATTAACGCGTGCATGCCGTTATCTCTAAAATATTCAGCAATTGCACAACCTGCATAAGGTGCAAGATACTGTAAAGGTGCAGATTCCGACGCCGTTGCAGCAACAATTATGCTGTATTCCATTGCTCCGGCTTCTTCAAGTTTTTTTACCAAATGAGCCACTGAAGAACGCTTCTGACCAATTACAACATACACACAAAAAACTTTCTCACTATTAGATTTTGCTTTTTTGTTATTTTCCTTTTGATTGAGAATTGTATCAACAACAACTGCTGTTTTACCTGTTTTACGATCGCCAATAATCAATTCTCTTTGTCCACGACCGATCGGTATTAAGGCATCAATTGCTTTGATACCCGTCTGGAGAGGCTCATGCACGGATTGACGCGAAATAATATCAGGAGCATGTCTTTCAACATCATAACTTTCAGTTGTATTTAAAGGACCTTTGCCGTCAATTGGCTCACCAAGAGAATTTACAACCCTTCCCAGTAATTGCATTCCAACCGGTACAGAAACCGATTTACCCATAGGTTTCACTATATCACCTTCCTTAATTAGGTTATCTGAACCAAAAATCACAACACCAACTTGCTCTTTTTCAAGATTCAATACCATACCTTTTACTCCGGAATCAAATTCTACAAGCTCACTCATTCCAACATTTTGCAAACCTTCAACAATTGCAACACCGTCTTTGACAGAAAGCACAACACCACCAATTTGTACTTGGGGGATAAAATTTTTACCCTCTAACGCATGCTTAAGAGAGTTCACAACACTTTGAACAGACATTTTCAATATGTATAAAGACAACAACCTCCTTAAAAGAACCAAAAAATTATTTTGCAAGTATTTTTTTCTAAAAAAAAATCAATAATTACTTGACACTTTAAAATAACCTTTTTGTAATTTGAAATTCAACTTGTTTATTTCATTGGAAATGTTTAAAAAAGTTTTTTCTTCTTGGAAGTTGTTCTTAGTTTTTATATCAGTAGTGTTTAATTCTAACACTAATGCATGTGAAGATTTTGCCAATAAATTCTTAACGGATTCGCGTAAAAACTCATCAATATCACAACATAGAAAATACCTTGCAAATTCAATTGATACCAAACACGCAACTAAATTTTCCCTCGGTGCAAACTGGAGAACACTCTCTCCTGAGCAAAGAAAAAAATTTTATAACATTTACTCAAGATATGTAATTTATAAATATGCCAGTCAATTTGTAAAATATCCTGTGCTTTCATATAATATCATAAAAACGGAAAACGACGACCGCAGAAAAGACATTTGCAACATTACAGTTTTGGTTAAAACAATTGTAAACAAGCAAGAAAAAGAAATACCCCTTAACGCAGTAGTTTCAACCGCTGAAAATGAATTCAAAATTCAAGATCTCATTATTGAAAATGTTAGTGTTTTACAAATGCAAAATCAGGAAATTACTTCTTTAATAAAATCCAAAGGTTTCGATGCTACACTCACAACTTTGGAGGAGTTTATTAAATCTCAACAATGACAATACTTCTTTCTTTTTTTATATCAACATTAGCTTTTTATTTAATCAGAAAAGGTAATTTTTCAAAATTTACACAACCACAACGGGAAATCATTAAAAACGCAAAAGCAAAAGCAAAAGCAATTCCTTGTGGTGGAATTATATTTTTTTTAGTATTTTCTTTCTACTCTGTATATGCAGAAAAAATTAACTATCAGTACCTTACATTGTTCGGTTTTTTTTTAATCGGATTAATTGACGACCTTGGAAAAGTTATAAAAAAATCCCACATCTCATTCGTTAATGGCAAGGAAAGGATAATTTTAGAAGCAACATTTGCAACAATTTTCCTGTATTTCTTTCTTAAAGGTAATAACTACCAAATGGTTTTTAAAAACTTTACTCTTATAATTCCACTTGTAATTGCTTTACCGATGCTTGTATTTTTGATTATCGGAACAGCAAACGCAGTAAATTTGACAGACGGTCAAGACGGTCTTGCCGGTAAAACAATCTTAGTTCATTTATTTTTTTTACTTGCAGTTTGTGGAAGCAATGATTCAGTACTAGTGCTAATTGCCACACTTTTGGCATTTTTACTTTTTAATGCAAAACCGGCAACCATATACATGGGAGACTCCGGCAGTTTATTCCTTGGTGCATTTCTTGCAATCTCGTTTTTAAATGCAAAAATTGAATATTTACTTCCACTTACAGGGCTCGTATTTGTTGTAGAAACGCTTTCAGTAATTATTCAAGTTACTTACTTTAAAGTAACAAAAGGTAAAAGAATTTTTAAAATGGCTCCGTTTCACCATCACTTAGAGCTAAGTAATATAAGTGAAGAAAAAATTACAAATCTTGCTTTTATTACAACAATTATTACATGTTTTGTTGCCTATTTTTTAGTAAAATAAATGCCAACACATAAACAATTTCTTGATGAATTCAAAAATAGATTACCAAAATTTATACAGGAAAATACAAAAGAGATTTTTCATGATATCACTTCTTTAATTCAAGAAAGTTTAAAGGAAGACGGTGTCGAAATTCGCGGAGTTTTTAGTATGAAAGCACACAAAGGCAACCAAAGGAATACAATTCGGTTTAGAGATCTTACCTCTCCACAACTTTTGGAACAAGGATAAAATCATCAGCTTTTACAGGTGTGTTTGCAAGAACGACTGAAGGTGAATAAAATTCAGGGTTTTCAACCTCACGCACGGCAGTAGATGGATGTTTATGCACATTATAAAGCGGCTCCAACCCGGAAACATCAATTTTCTTGATTTCTTCAAGCCATTTATAGACATCATTAAGCTTTTTTTCAACCACAGGAATTTGATCTTCTTCAAGATGAATTCTTGCAATTTGAGCAATTTTTCTAACTTCCATAAAATTTGATTGATTTTCCTTTTCTTTAGTAAAAGAATTGCAAACCAATTGGTAATGTCAAGTAGAAAATATGGCAAATGTTATTAACTTCGGTTGCAGAGTAAATGCTTATGAATCGGAGATTATCAAAAAAAATAGTACGGAACTCGACGGCTCACACTTTATTTTAAATTCTTGTGCAGTCACAAATGAGGCTGAAAAAGATCTTATTCAAGAAATTAAGAAAATCAAAAAAGAACACCCGGAAAGTAAAATTATTCTTACTGGCTGCGCTGCACAAATTAACCCTGAAAAATACTCAAATCTTGTAAATTATGTTGTTGGCAATGTTGAAAAACTTGAAGAAAACACTTTCAAAAACATTGCTCAGAACAAGTTTGAGCCAAAAAAAGAAGAACAGTCAATTACGAGGTACGAAGACAAAATTTTTAATCAATCAAAGATCACAGCAAATAACCAAAAAAATAATTTGCTTGTTGGGGACATCATGAACGCACAAAACTTTAAACAGGAGGAAATTATTGAATATCAAGGTACTCGTGCAATTGTACAAGTTCAAAACGGTTGTAATCACAGGTGTACTTTTTGCATTATACCATTTGGCCGCGGCAATTCCCGTTCAATACCTGTTGGAGGAGTTGTTTCGTCTATTAAAAATTTGGTTGAAAGAGGATATAAAGAGATAGTTTTAACCGGTATTGACTTAACCGACTACGGCAAGGATCTACCCCTTCAACCAACGCTTTCACAGTTGGTACATCGCATTCTAAAAAATGTTCCCCAGCTTCCACGGTTAAGACTGTCCTCCATTGATGTTGCCGAAATTGACGAAGATATTTTCAAAATTCTTGCAAATGAAGAAAGATTTATGCCATACTTCCATTTAAGTTTACAATCGGGAGACAACCTCATTCTAAAACGAATGAAGCGACGGCACACAAGGGAACAAATTTTAGAATTCTGCCAAAAAGCCCAAGAAATTCATAAAAACATCGGCTTTGGAGCAGACATCATTGCCGGTTTTCCAACAGAAGATGACAAACAGTTTGAAAACAGTTTAGATATCATCAAACAATGTAATATCGCTTTTGGGCATATTTTTCCTTTTTCTGCAAAAAATGGCACCCCTGCAGAAAAAATGCCCCAAGTTCCACTAAAAATTCGTAAGGAACGAGCAAAAATTTTACGAAATGAAACCGCTAACCAGCTGGAAATTCTTAAACATAACATGCTCGGCACTAAACAAAAAGTTTTAGTGGAAAAAGATTCAAAAGGACACTGTGAAAACTTTGTAAATATAAACCTTGAAAAGGAG
>JAURNI010000006.1 GCA_030830305.1 Alphaproteobacteria bacterium
ACAAAATGCTGAAATTAGTTTATGGAGAGCTGTAATTTTACAGGCAACATTAGATTGCTTAACACAGTCTAGCCGTCCTGAAAATATTAAAGCACGAAAAGATGCACAAAGTTGGTTTAATATAAAAAATCGTAATTTTATAGTGGTATGTAATTTTGCAGAGCTTAATCCGTGTTTTGTAATACACAGAGTAAAGTACGCTTTAAAAAATCAAAAAGAATGGCGCAGAACATGTGATATTGGTAAAGGTATGCAGTTTATTGAAACCAATGCTTGACATTTATCAGAAATACAAATATTTTTACCTCAAATTATATCATTTTAATGTATTTTTTATTCTTTATATTGCCTTTTATTTCACTGGCTGAAGTTACTCATTTAACTCATCAAACTGCAAATATCGTTTTACTTGATAAACTATATTCTGACAAAAAAAACTATAATATTACATTAAATCAACCGCTTCGTATAGGTGAAATGACTATAAATATTCAAAAATGTATTAAAAATTCACAAAATCAGGAGTTTGCATTTCTAAGAGTTACAGAAAACAAAGAGGAAATTTTTAAAAATTGGGTTTCAATTCAAGAAAATAACAGTACTTCTTTACAACATAAAAGATACGACATCACCGTGCAATCATGTAATTTTTATAAAGAGGTTCAGAAGGAATCAATATTGGAGACACGCTCTAAATGAATGCCGTTCATAAATTCCGTTTCAAGAAATATTTTTGTCATTTGAATTATTTCATTAATAGAAAAAAATCTAGCCCCAAAACATGCAATATTTGCATTATTATGTTGACGAGAAAGCTCTGCTATTTTTTCGTTATAAACTAAAGCAGAACGAACACCTTTGTACCTATTTGTAACAATTGAAACTCCAATACCGGAACCACAAATTGCAATGCCAAAAGAATTAGGATTATCCCTTACAGAAACAGCTAATTGGTGTGCAAATTTTGTATAATCAGTTCTTTCAGAAGAGTGAGATCCTAAATCAATAACATGATAGGAACTACTAAAAAAATCAACTAAAGAAGTTTTAACATCAAAACCGGCATGATCAGCGGTTACAAAAAGTTTTTGCATAAGATTAAATTTTCATTGGCATGATGATATAGAAAAAACTGCTTTTTGCAGAATCTTGAATCATGATTGGAAAATTTGAATCTTTTACAAAAATTTGAACATTCTCTGAATCAATTAGTGAAAGCACTTCTTTCAGATACAAAAAATTACACATAATTTGCATTTCTTCGTCTTTTGTAAATTTTGCGGGCAGCTCATCAAAGCTGCGGTTAATATCTTTGATTGAAAAAATTTTTAAAGTATTTGATGAAATGTTTAAACGCACACCAACTTCGCTAGTTGCATTAAGGTATATTGATGATACTCTATCAATTGCTGTAAGGAAGTCCTTAGTATTAACTGTAAAATAATGAGTATAATCTTTTGGTATTACGCGTTCATAATCCGGAAAATCTGCATCAATTAACTTAGTTGTTAACCTTGAATGTTGAAAGTTAAATGTTGCTTTTGAATTTGAAACATCTAGAGTGATTTCACCTTCTTCTGAATCTGCAATTTTTTTAACCTCAAAAACAACTTTTCGTGGAATTGTAATTTTTTGGTTTTGTGAAACGCTAGAATTTTCAACAACGGAATATGCCAAACGATGACCGTCCGTCGCAACTCCAAAGATTTTTGATTGATCCTTATTGAAGTTCAACAACATACCGTTAATATTGTAACGAGTTTCGTTTGAATACATGCAGGCTTTTGTTTTATCAACAAGGAATAGAAGATCTTCCTTTGTTACTGTAATTGTTTGATCTTTAATTGTTGTCAATGTTGCAGGGTAATAATCAACATTCAGAGTTGCAAGATCAAACTTCGATTTTCCACTGTGAATTATTAAATAATTCAGATTTTCAGAGGATTTATCAACCTTAAATGTTGTTTCTGTTTCTTTTGGAAGCTTTCTTATAATCTCAAAAAGTGCTTGAGCATCAACACAAAAGGCACCCTCTTCCCTAACATTTGTTAAATCAAACCATGAGGAAACAACAACGTCCATATTTGTTGCTTCAACTAAAAACTGATTGGTAATAGATATTTTAACTGAAGAAAGATATTCCGATACAGCACCTTTATTAACTGCGCCAATTACTCGCGATATCGCTTTCAATACTAACGTACTAGATGCCGAAAATTCCATCTTTATCTTTACTAAACAATTGTTCTAGAACGTCCGCGACTAAAATGTAAAAGCGCAAATGTCAAGCATTTTTTTTATTTAATAGAGTAAAAGACTTGATTTTTAATTTCTTGCGTTTATTTCGCTTTATAAATTTTTCACACATGAAATGTTAAATGCCATTGCACATGCTTCTGAAGCAACCACAACAGCTCAGGCAAATCCTATTATGGGTTTTTTACCGATTATTATTATTTTTGCGGTCTTTTATTTTTTAATTATTCGCCCGCAATCAAAAAGAGCAAAAGAAGAACAAACAATGCGTAATAGTCTTCAAATTGGAAATAAAGTTGTAACAACAAGTGGGATTTTTGGTACAATTTCAGAAATTGATAACGAAAAAGGTGTTGTTTCGGTTTCACTTGCAAAAGATGTCACCGTTGTAATGTACAAAACTTCAATTGCAAATGTTTTAAAAGACAAAAAAGAGGAGACAAAAACTGAAAAAGTTGAAGTAAAAGAAATTAAGGAGGAGAAACAATCATAAGCAGATTGAAAATCTGACAATGGGTTTTGGTACAGTTGGTTGGCGAATTACTGGAACATAAACGCCCTCATCTATAAGTTCTTTTTGAAATTCGTAAGCTGTATTAATTGATTCAAATTCTTTTATCAAAATTGCAGAGCCTTTAAATTCCAAACAATATTTTTCCGCAATTTTTTTTGCTTTTAAAAGCATTTTTCCTGTGATTTTACAAGCAAACTTGAACGCCATCATGTTATAAAAAAGTAAATATTCTGGCAATACTGTTGAATATATTTGCGTTCTTCCAAGGTTTGAAATGGATTGCACAAGAACTTTATTGCCACAGACATATCCGCCAAAACCCCCGCAAGCTTTGGAGAATGTTCCAACGTGCAGAAGTAAGGAATATTCTGCATGAATTTGTTTGACTACCCCAAGCCCGTGAGCGTTATCTACAACAATGATTGCGCCAAATTTTTTTGCAATATTAACATATTTTTGCAAATCGATAACCGTTCCTTGCATTGAAAAAACCGTTTCCGTTAAAATAATTAATCTTGCACTTTTAAAGTTTTCTTGATTATACTCCTTGTTTCCATTATTATTTTTACTTCTAAAATTATACTTTAAAAGTAATTCCTCAAGATGCTCCACATCATTGTGATGATATCTTATAATTCTAGTTTTCACAGCAAAAGAAGCGTCAACCCAAGAAGCATGAATGTGTCTATCTGCTAAAATTATTGTTTCGGAATTACATATTCCTTGTAAAACTCCAATTGAAGCTAAATAACCGGAGCTAAAAATCAAACTTTTATCGGTTTTATAAGTATTTGCAACGGTTTCTTCCAGTTTTTTATGAATTTTTGAATATCCGTTAAGATATTTTGAAGAAGACCTTGATTTTCCGTAAAAAATAATTCCATATAAAAGCCAAAGTCTTGCTCTCATTGACTTCCCCAAGGATAGATAATCATTTGAGGAAAAATCTTCCTTAAATTTTGGCATGATTTTTGTTTCACGAAATAGCCCCTTTTCTTTCAGTTTTTCAAGATTTTCAGCAATTTCTTGTATTATTTTCATCTAATTATTTTATTGAATTTTGATGATTCTTATTTTTTTGTTACGCGTTTGTCAAGAGACTTGACAATTATAACTTAAAACACAATATAAAATTGTAGTTAATAGCAAAAGTATGGAAAGAGCAAAATACACGCCTCAGCAAATTGCGAATTATTTTATCAAAAAAGCAAAAGAACAAAATGTTGAACTTACAAAAATCAAGTTAATGAAACTTATCTATATTGCATATGCGTGGTATTTAGCTCATAAAAATGAAGATCTTTTTGATGAACAGATCGAATACGGTGAAGTTGTTCCGTCGATCTACAATGAATTAAGGAAAACTTTGGGTAACAGAGTGTCATCATATATTCAAGACCAATTTATCAACAATAGTGATATTCAAGAAGATAAAGTGTTGCGTATATGCCTTGATGGACCATGGCAATTATATAAAAATATGGACGATTTTCAGTTGGTTGTTACATTGCATGAAGAAGATTCTCCTTGGTTTAAAGTGTACAAGCCCAATCAAAATAATATTGTTAATACCGAAGAAAATAAACCGTTAATCAAACAAAGAGCATACAAAGGCATTGAAAAACTATACAACTTGTTAGGTTTAAGATGAACAACAAGCAAGATTTTAAATTTGAAAACGACATAGATGTTTATTCGTCCCTGGAAGCACAAATAAAAACAAGTCTTCATAATGATTACCTAAGAGATAAAGAGCACTCTCGTAATTTACAAAATAAGTTTGGGCATCTTGCTTTTTATATTGCATGTGCATATTTGTTGTGCATTCTACCATTTGTTATATTTTTTTTTGTAAACAACCCCCGCTCGGAAAATGTAATGATCGCCCTACTCACAACCACGACTATTACAGTTATTGCATTGCCAAAAGTAGCATTGAGTGGTGCATATAATGACAAAAAAGACAACTAATTTTTTCTTCTTATGCACACATGTCTTATAATTGATTTTGGTTCTCAAGTAACAAAACTTATAGCACGCAGAGTTCGTGAAATGAACGTTTATTCGGTTATAGTTCCCCCACACGAAGCCATGCAGGCTCTAACGAAAGAAACAAAATGTATAATTTTGTCGGGAAGCCCTCATTCAGTTTTAGCGCAAAACCACCCTACGATTGACCAGAATATTTTTGAGGTGGGTTTGCCTGTTCTTGGAATTTGTTACGGTCAGCAATTGATGGCTAAAATTTTTGGTGGAAAAGTTGAAAACAAAGGCGAAAGGGAGTTTGGGAAATCACAATTAAATGTAGTAAAAAATAATAAATTTATAACGGAAGATTCTACAGTGTGGATGAGCCACGGAGACTGTATTACATCTCTTCCACAAGGTTTTGAGGTTATTGCAAGAACTCAAAATGCACCGTTTGCCGCAATTGCAAATGAAGCAAAAAAGTTTTATGGAATTCAATTTCACCCGGAGGTTACACATACTCAAAAAGGTAGGGAAATTTTAAAGCATTTTGTTTTAGAGATTTCCGGTTGCAAACCTGAATGGACAATGAAAAGATATAAAGATGAAGCAATTGCTACAATTAAAGCACAGATTGGAAATAAAATTGCAATTTGTGCGCTTTCAGGCGGGGTTGATTCAGCCGTTGCAGCAAGGCTTGTTGCAGAGGCAATTGGGGAAAGGCTCATTTGTGTTTTAGTTGATACAGGTCTTCTTCGTAAAGGTGAAGTTGAACAAATTAAAGCCACATTTCCAAATTTGAATGTAATAGACGCAAAAGCTCGCTTTTTTAGAGAACTTTCCACAGTTTCCGACCCTGAACAAAAACGCAAAATTATTGGCAGGCTTTTTATTGAATATTTTCAAGCATTTGCAAGAAATCATGAAGAAGCAGATTTCCTTGTTCAAGGAACGATTTATCCAGACGTGATTGAATCTGCAAAAGCGGGTGGTCTTGCTCAAACAATTAAGTCTCATCATAATGTTGGAGGTTTACCGGAAGACATGCATCTTTCATTGGTTGAGCCATTGCGTGAACTTTTTAAAGACGAGGTTCGTCTTCTTGGGGAAGAACTCGGTATGGAACAAAAAGTTATTTATCGTCATCCTTTCCCTGGGCCAGGGCTTGGCATTCGTATTCTTGGAGAAGTTACCGAAGAAAAAGTTAAAATTCTGCAAGATGCAGATAAAATCTATATTGATTTCCTGCATGAAAAAGGACTGTATACCAAAATTTGGCAAGCTTTTGCGGTTCTTTTGCCTTGCAAAACAGTTGGAGTTATGGGGGACGGCCGTACTTATGAATACACTCTTGCACTTCGAGCAATAACTTCCGAAGATGGAATGACGGCTCAAGTTTTTCCGTTTGATATACACGATTTAACAGATGTTTCGACTCGCATTGTTAATAATGTTAAGGGCGTTAATAGAGTTGTTTACGATATTACATCAAAACCCCCGGCAACAATTGAATGGGAATGATATTACTTCTTGATTTTTATTATTTCTTTGATAAAGTACCAGTGGTTGATGGTGCCTAGAAACACTGTACACCGGTTAGTTAGTCCATACTGCAATCAGATAAGGACTCCTGTAAGTTTATTTTTATGTCAGGAGTCCATCTGAATAATGTATTTATACAAAATAAGATGGGCACTATGATTGTACGGTGTTTCTAGACTCCTGACACCATTTGTAACTTTGAACAAACAAATGGAAGAAGAAAATAAAATTTATGTAAAACAACTAAAGGAGTTAATCCAACACTTTTCTTCAATAGAAGATAATGGAGTAAGGGAATTAGTTGTTGAATTAGTAGAAAAGATTATGACAGAGGAAAAAAGTCGTTAATTTAATAACAACCCTAAAGCCTTAGCAAGGCTTTCAATTTGTTCATTTGTGTGATACGGTGAAACAGTAAGCCTCAGCATTTCTTCCGCAAGTGGAACGGTTGGGTAAAAAATTGGCTGAACATAAAGTTGGTAATTGTTTAACAATTCTTTTGCAATGTCTTTAACTTTATGTACTGTTGGAATTGGAACTGAAATAATATGAGAATCCGTTTCAAAAATATTAATGTTATACTTTTGAAGTGTGTGTTTAAGATACACAACATTTCCCCAAAATTTTTTTTGTAATGAAGGGTTTTTTGCTTCCTCAATTGCAGCAATACAAGCAAGGCAAATTGCCGGCGGTAATGATGTTGAAAAAATAAAAGGGCTTGCAAAAGATTTCACAAATTCGCAAATTTCAGCAGTTGAAGCAATATAACCCCCAACACAACCAAAAGCTTTGCCAAAAGTTCCATTGATGATATCAACAGAAGCACCCTGCTCCTCTGCAATGCCTGATGCATTTCCATAAAGACCAACAGCATGAACTTCATCAACATAAGTTAATGCTTTGTATTTTTGTGCAATTTCAGAAAGCTTGACAAGATCGGTTTTTGTTCCGGACATTGAGTATATTGACTCACACACTATAACCGGCAGAAAATTAGTATTTTCCTTTAAAAGTTTTTCAAGATGGTTGAAATCGCTATGTTTGTAAATAAATTTTTGTGCCTTAGAAAAGTTTATACCATGAATAATTGATGCATGATTTTGTTCATCTGAAAAAAATGCAATATTTGGAATATTTTTACCAAGAGCAGATAACGCACCAACATTTGCATTATAAGCCGAAGAAAATACTAATGCTGATTGCATTTTATGCAGTGTTGCAATTTTTTTTTCAAGTTCTACATGGGCTTTTGTTGTGCCGGAAATATTTCTTGTTCCACCCGAACCCACTCCATACTGTTTTACTCCTTCAAGCATTGTTTGTAAAATATTTTCATTAACTGAAAGGCGAAGGTAGTCATTACTGCAAAAATTGATAACTTCTTGATTATTAATTAATACTTTTTCCGGTTTAGATTGTACTTTAACTAATTCGTTAAATTCCCTATGAAGGTTATCTTCTTTGTAATTTTTAACAATTTGAGAAATATGATTTACAATCATTTTAGTGTAATCCAGTGAATTTTATGATTCAAAAAATCATTATAAAAAGCAAGGGTTTTTACTTGTATATGTGTTAGATCATTAAGTTTATTAAACTCGGTTAATAATTTATTGAACCAATACAACAGTTAGCATCGCAACAAAACAGAGGTGGTGGTAGATTTTACTAATTCGCACTTGACTTTTCCAAAAAGCACCGTTTGTTTTTTTAAAAACTATGTCCATTTTTAGTGATTCCGAAATCATCAAACGGTGCAAGGAAAGTGAAATGATTTTCCCATTTTGCGAAGGTCAAGTACGGGAAGTCAACGGAAATAAAATAATTTCATACGGTACCTCATCTTATGGTTATGATGCTCGTGTTGCAAATGAATTCAAAATTTTTACAAATATTAATTCCTCAATTATTGACCCGAAAAATTTTGTTAGTAAATCTTTTGTAGATATCACCACAGATGTCTGCATCATTCCACCAAATTCATTTGCCCTTGCAAGAACAGTTGAATATTTCAAAATTCCACGCGATACACTTGTTGTATGTGTAGGAAAATCAACTTATGCAAGGTGCGGAATTATTGTTAATGTTACACCTCTTGAACCTGAATGGGAAGGACATGTAACATTGGAATTTTCTAATACAACGCCCCTACCCGCAAAAATTTACGCAAATGAAGGTGCTTGCCAGTTTTTGTTTCTTAAGGCAAATGAAACATGCAAAACTTCCTACAAGGATCGCAATGGAAAATATCAAAACCAGACGGGTGTAACAATTCCAAAAGTTTAATTGATTTTCCATAAAAAATACGCTACAATTTGTACAGCAAATTGTACTTCTATGCATCAGAATATCTTTCATTTATCAAACGGTGAAAGTCTTGCGAGCAGATCTTCAACACCAGATTTTGAGCAAAATAAGTTATACGGCATACCATCAATAAATATCGACCGTATATTACCTATTGATAATAATCTCCACTTTGTTGGTCAACCAAATTTTAGCCCAAGGTTTGGACCTAAGAAAATTGAAATCGGGTATACACCAAAGCATAAAAAGCAAAAATATACAATGGAGCAAAAGTGGAATAAATTTGTTAAAGATGCAACACACAAAGGTTTTGCTGAAATGACTTCATTTGACAGCGAACAATCATCAGATGATGAAATTTATATCAAAGGAAACAGTAATAAAATTATTAGATTTTAACACTCAACCCAAATCTTTTAGCAATTTCTTTATAACCGGCAACAAGGTCTCCTTTGTCTTCACGAAATAGATCTTTATCAAAACTTTCTTTGGTTTGTGAATCCCATAGACGGCAGGAATCCGGAGATATTTCATCGGCCAAAATAATTTCACCTGAAGAATCTTTACCAAACTCAATTTTGAAGTCTACTAAAATTATGCCAATTTTTTTGAATTCATGTTGCAACACTTTGTTGATACCAAGTGCCTGGGTTTTTAAGTATTGAATTTCACTTAAGGAAGCAATTTTTAATGCAGAAATGTGATCTTCGGGAATTAGTGGGTCACCAAGGTCATCTCTTTTCAAAGAAAACTCCACTAATGGTTTTTCTAAAATTATACCTCTTTCCAAACCAAATTTTTTACAAAAACTACCGGCGGAAATATTTCGTACAATAACTTCAAGTGGAATGATTTGAACTTTTTTTACAA
>JAURNI010000084.1 GCA_030830305.1 Alphaproteobacteria bacterium
AAAAAGTGTACAAATATGTACCAAATATGTGCTGTTTTGGTGTGTTTTTGTATACAAAATGACACATAAATGACACATATTTGTATACAAAATGGTACATAAACAGCACAATTGTGCTGTATTTTTGGTGTGGTGGGTGGTGACGAAATATGGTAATTAATTATAAAATTTATTGCATAACTAGTAGATTTATGCTATCATATATATGAAGTTACTAGTTATAAAAATATGCAAAAACAACAACATAGCGGTTATGCTGTAGCCGGAAATCTATTAAATGATGACAAACTGAATTGTAAGGTTATTATAAATTTAGACTGTGCAGATATATCAACCGATTACACAGGCGTTGTCAGTAAAACCATCAAGAATTCAATGGAAAAGTATCTACAACAAATGTCAAAAACCCAAGATATAAGCTATCCAAGATTTAACAAAAACCTAGAAAAAACTTTTGCAGACAGCCTTGAAAGTATTTTATGGAACAAGATTGACTATAATAACATTGAAAAATGTCAAAGCATATTCCCTTATCTTGAAAAATTTCTACATAACCTTACAGGTAGTGGAAAAAATGTCAAAGTATTCGTTCCAGAAGATCTATTCGGTTATTTTAGATTTCTTGCAGAAAAAAGAGGTTGCGAAGTTGAGCTAATCAAGACATCTAAGGATTATAAAATAGATATTGAGTCTTTAAACAACATTAGTACGCAAGACGCTGATCAAATACGAATATTGCTTTGGTTGAATCCTATAAATCCAACACAGAGTGTATATACCGAAGAAGAAATTAAAACATTAAAAGACAAGATAAATCAAAACTTCAATATCATTCTTGAAGATTTAACATTTGCTGAGATTTACAATGGAAAATATCCCGATGGTGTTTTAAACGGTCATCGTACAAGTTTTGAATGTGAAGATATTGATAAAATGAAAAATATACAAAAACCATATTTTTTATGTCAGACACAGGAACTTAAAGATAAAACCATGGTTTTATATAGTATTGCCAAATCTCTGTACGCAAAGGATCGTATCAGTATGGTGTATACTCCGGAAAATTTAAAACAATATATAATAGACGATAAATCACCAAATGAAAAATTTGATGGATATCCCATAGTTGAACAACTTGTTGAGGATTTACTAAAAAACAAAGTACCAATTATAAATGCACATACAGAATTTTATAAAGAAACCCATCAACATATTGTTGATGGGTGTAACATTTTCAATATGAAACTTCAACATTTGTTTGGTAAAAACATTGATTTCATCAAACCGATTCCAAAAGAGTGGCAGTCTGCAAATACATTAATTATTGATGTGAAAAATTTATATAACTCCTTAAAAGAAAACCATTTAATTAATGAAAAACATGGAGACAATTACGCAGATATGTACGAATTTTTTATTAATAATACCGGAACAAAAATGATACCAGGATCTTTAAATAACATGACTGATGAGAATCTTTACTTTAGATTGCCTCTTGGTGGCTTAAATGTAAAAGAGAATATAACCCAGTTTTTTAAAAATTTATCTAGTTTTATTGTACAAAACAAAGAAAATATCAAATTTTCTATGCAACAGGATTTTCCATCAATGTTTGGTAGTATGGATTTTCTCTTGACACAACAAAAACCATTAAGTATGCTTGAGAGAGATTGGTACAGCAAAGATGACACAGACAAACCAAAACACTCGCCACAAACTATAAAAACCAAACAAAGCTATGAAGGTACTTTTTTGTCTAAATGATGATACTTGGAGCTATATTGTTTACCAAAGCCTCTCTGTAAAGTATAACAATCACAATGTTTTACTTTCCAAATCTTCGTTTATTCTTGATAAAGGGCTAACGAAGATTGAAAGCTTTCTTGATTATAAAATCAAACCAAATTGGTATTTGAATCCATATGTTGATGATATCAATACTCAATACTACAAAAATTTTGCACAAGATTATGATGTCATTATATCAATAAGATTCCTAAAAATATTCGATAATGAATTTTGTACAATTCCAAAGCATGGAATTATCAATGTTCATTCCGGTTTGTTACCATTTTATAGAGGTGTTGTTGCGACATTTTGGGCAATGTTAAACCAAGAAAAAGAACATGGATATGCAATCCATTATGTTGATGATAACAAAATAGATCGTGGAAGAATTATAGGAAACTATATAATTAATGGAAATAGCATTAATTATAATTCAATGGCAAATATTTTATACCACAAATATCACGATATTAGTAAAAAAATATTGTTATTACTTCAAAAAATTGAAGATAACCAAACAATCCAGACAACAGAATCCAGTAAAGGTCAATACCATTCCAAGCCATTAAATGAAGATATTACAAAATTTAAAAACCTTGGATTACATTTTTGTACAAATGATGATTATCTATTATTTTAAATTATTATCAATCTTATAAAGTTCATCTGCAAAAGACCAATCTATTTTTGATATTATCTCCATAACTTTCTTTTGTGTAACACTGTGTCTGGTTGTTAACACTTGGTACTTCATGCTATCAAATAGATGCGACATATCTTTATAAGATATGTCTTTTTCATTTTCATTTATACAGAGTTCTGAAACGAGAGATATACCAATGTTTTGTCTAACAAGAGCAATTAACATATCCCAGTTTCCATTTTCAAAAAAAACTGAACTACTCAAAGAGAGATTATCATAAATTTGATTAAAACCATCAAGAGTCACGAGGTTTCTGTCAATAACAATAAAATTTTCACCGATTAAATCAGTTTCTTTAATTTTTTCAATAGCACTTAAATGATTTTTTTTACTAACAATTAACATCGGTTTATAACTTGCAATTGTTTTGTATACAAGCCTTGGGTCTTGCTTGTAAACCGGATAAATACCAATATCAATTTCACCTGCAATCATTCTTTCTTCCGCATCTTGCCTTTGAATATTAAAAATTTTCACAGGAATATTTTTGGATTGTGCCAATATTTTTGGAAATTCATGTATAACATACGGATAGTGAACCGCAATATTTACAATATTTTTTTGTTCTTTATAGTAATTATTTACTTGAGAGATTGCGTAATCAAACTTTAGGTAAGAACTTTTAATTCTATTATAAAAAAGCTTCCCTTCTTCTGTCAATTCCATACCATGATATGTTCTTCTAAAAAGCTTAAATTTTGTGTTTCTTTCTAAACCTTGAATTTGCAATGTAACGCTTGTTTGGCTTACACCTAACTCCTTAGATGCCAAAGAAATACTTTGATATTCGGCAACCGTAATAAAAGTTCTAATTTGTTTTAAATCTATCTGTTTGTATGTATTCATTTATTAAAATTTTAAATATTATTCAACATATGTATTAATATTATATATTGGATTTCTACAAATTAATAATGTATATTTAAACATAAGATTGATAGAAATATCCCTTCTTAAATTAGTTAGTTACAAAAAATGAGGGGTTGCAAAACCCCTTGTTTTTCATAACATGCAAATACTTTAAAAAGTATTTTAAATTTATTCAACCAATTTTTCTATAAAGTTTTTAAGGGAATATTTGACCCACCACCCAAAACTTTATACAGCATAATAAGGTTTTTGAAGTATTCTTGCTGCTGTATTACAACATTCTGTTTTGCTGTAATAAGCTTTATATGTGAATCGGAAACTATCACTACATCAGTAATTCCATTGAAGTTCTGTTGTTGCAGAATGTCGTATGATTGCTGGTTAAGCTTCGCAATTTCTTGGTAAGACTTAACCTGTTCTAAAATTATTTTTCTATTTACTAGTTCATCAAGAACTTCTTTAAAAGCAACTTGTACAGTTTTTTGATATTGTGCTGTTAATATCTTCTGCTTTGTTTTGGTCAATTTTAAATTTGCTTTATTTTTGCCACCGTCAAAAATAGGTAAATTCACTTGAGGCATTAAAGACCATGAATTGGAATCAAAGAGGCTTGAAAGTTCTCTACTGTAGTATCCATAATTTCCCGTTAATGATACTGATGGAAAAAATGCTGCTCTTGCAACACCGATATCTGCATTTGCAGACCTCAGCAAATGTTCAGCTTGCTTAATATCTGGACGAGAAAGAAGTGTTTTTGAAGGTGTAAATTCCAGCAAATCTTCATTAAATGCAATGTTATCAATAGATGATTGAGGAATGTTCGTTTCATCAAATGTACCCATTAAAAGCATAAGAGCGTTTTTGTCTTGATCAGCAAGTTTTTGATATAAGTTTTGTAAAACTTTAATATTTTCATATTCTGTTTTTGCCAAAATTACATCAATTCGAAATGCACGACCATTTCGCCTACGGTTTTCGATAATCTCAAGTTTATGCTCTTGTTCTATGAGTGATTTTGTTGTTAAATCGAGGATTTTTTGATCAACAAGAAGCTGGATATATGAATTTGCAACTTCGGTAATAAGTGTAATTTCCATAACATTTTTTGCTTCTTCTGTAGAAAGAAGAGTTTCATAAGATGATTTCTTTGCGCTTCGCAGTTTTCCAAAGAAATCAAGTTCATATGCGGATATATTTAAGTTTGCACGGTATATAGATTTTGGTGTAAACAAAGCAAAGGCAGCTGGAGCTTCTTGTTTTATGACATTTGTTGTTGCATTGATTGTTGGAATTAATTCCTTTCTTTTGACATCAAACATTGCACGAGCCGATTCCATATTTAAATATGCAACTTTAAGATCTTGATTATTTTTAAGGGCAGTTTTTATAACAGTTTGCAGTTCCGGTGAACGGAAAAAATCCTGCCAATAAACTCTTGTAATATCTTTTTCTGTGGTAATTTCTTGAAAATTGACTAATGAATCCGGTTCATGATATTTTGGTTCCAGGCTGCAAGAAAAAAGTGTTATCAAAATAAAAATATATTTCATATTTTCTTAATAAATATTTTTCTTACCATAACATAAAACATTGGCACAAAAACTGTTGCAATAAATGTTGCAAACAACATGCCACCAATAACACTAATTCCTATTGCTTTTTGACTTGCAGAACCGGCACCGGTAGCAAAAGCCAAAGGTACGATACCAAGTATGAACGCCATTGATGTCATAATAATGGGGCGAAATCTTAGTTTGATGGCTTCTAAACTTGCATCAATAACGCTTCGTCCATCTTCACTTGCAGATTTTGCAAATTCTACAATCAATATAGCATTTTTTGCCGAAAGACCTATAGTTGTCAATAAACTTACTTGAAAATAAATGTCATTGCTCATTCCAAAAATAACACATGCCAGTACTGCACCAAAAATTCCAAAAGGAACGATTAAAATCACCGCAAAAGGTACTGACCAACTCTCATATAAAGCAGCAAGGGAAAGAAAAACCACAAGAAGTGATACTCCGTACAAAAGAATTGTTTGTGACTGAGAAGATTTCTCTTCGTATGAAAGTCCAGACCAAGCATAATCTATACCCGTAGGTAATTCTTTGATTATTCTTTCAACTTCGTTCATTGCCTCACCGGAACTTACCCCCTTTGCAGCAGAACCTTGAATATTAACAGATGAAAAACCATTAAATCGTTCAAGCTTCGGCGAACCGTAAACCCATTTAGAGGATATCAAGCTCTGTAACGGTACCATTTCATTTTTATCATTTCGTATATACCATTTACCAATATCACCTGGTAACATACGGTACTCTGCCATACCTTGAAGAAAAACTTTTTTAATTCTTCCATTTTCAATAAAATCATTAACATAAGAAGACCCAATAGCGGTTTGCATTGTTTGCGTAATATTTTCTATTGATAAACCAAATGACAAAGCTTTACGATAGTTAATATCTACTTTAAATTGAGAAACATCATTAAGACCATTTGGTCTTACACCAATAAGTTTTGGATTTTTCGATGCCATTCCTAACAATTGGTTTCTGGCATTTATTAATGCTTCATGTCCTATACCGGTACGATCCAAAAGTTGCAAATCAAACCCCGACGCATTACCAAGTTCCCTGATTGGAGGTGGAAAAAAAGTAAAAACAAAAGCATCTTTTATTGTACTTAGTGCTCCCATTGCTCTTGTAGAAATTGCCATAACGGATTGATCCTCTCTTTTTCTTGCTTCCCAGTCTTTTAATCCTATAAATCCAAATCCTGCATTTTGAGCTCTACCTGCAAAACTAAAACCTGCAACTGTAAAGAGATGCTCAACATTGTCCTTTTCTTTATTTAGAAAGTAATCCTCAACTTTTATAAGTGTTTGAAGTGTTTGCTCTAATGTTGACCCGGACGGACCATTCACCATTAAATACATTGAACCTTGATCTTCGGTTGGTAAAAATGATGTTGGAATTCTTTGAAAAAGAACTACAATTCCACCAACTATTATTATGTAAATCATTATAAACCTTATAGATTTTTTAATAATTACATTTGATGAGTTAAAATAAAAAGCTGTTCCCTTAGAAACAACACCATTAAACCAAATAATAAGTTGATTATGAGATTCTTTATTGGGTTTTAAAATTGTTGCACAAAGCGATGGAGAGAGAATCATTGCAACAAAAACGGATAAAATCATTGATGATACGATTGTAATCGAGAATTGTCTATATATTGCACCGGCAGATCCTCCAAAAAATGCCATTGGTACGAATACAGCAGAAAGAACAAGCGCAATTCCGATTAACGCTCCGTTAATTTGTTTCATTGATTTTTTTGTAGCTTCCTTTGGCGATAACCCTTCATTGTGCATAATTCTTTCAACATTTTCTACAACAACAATTGCATCGTCCACAAGAAGACCTATTGAAAGTACCATAGCAAACATTGTAAGAGTGTTAATTGTAAAACCGAATGCATATAAAACAGCAAATGTTCCAAGCAATACAACAGGTACTGCAATAACAGGAATCAGTGTTGCTCTAAAGTTTTGTAAAAAAAGATACATAACAATAAACACCAATATAATCGCCTCAAAAAGAGTTTTTACCACCCCGTTAATTGAACGCTTTACAAAAGGAGTGGAATCGTATGGATACACAACCTTGATATCACTTGGTAATGTTTTTTGAAGTTCTTCAACCTTTGCTTTAACAGCTGCAGATGTTTCAATTGCATTGGCACCACTTGCAAGCACAACCGCCATACCTGCTGCAGGCTTTCCTTTGTATCTTGCAACAGTACTATAGTTTAACGAGCCTATTTCAACTTTTGCAACATCTTGTAAACGAATATAAGAACCGTTTTGGTCTGCATAAAGTACAATATTTTGAAATTCATTTACTGTTTTTAATCTTGATTGGGCAACAATAGTTGCATTTAATTCTTGCTCTTGAACTGCGGGAAGCCCTCCAAGTTGGCCGGCAGATACATCAATATTTTGCGCTCTAATTGCGTTTATGATATCGGATACCGTCAAATTATAAGCAAAAAGTTTATTTGGATTAAGCCATATTCTCATTGAATGAGGATTTCCAAAAACATTAACATTTCCAACACCGTTTACACGAGAAATTTGATCCTTAACATTAGTAAGCAAGATATCACCAAGGTCGGAATCTGGTGTATTTCCGCTTTCAGAGTACAGCCCTATAACAAGTAGAAAATTGTTATTTGCTTTATTTACTGTAACTCCCTGTTGTTGAACACTTTGCGGAAGGAGGGGCAGGGCTGCTTGAAGTTTATTTTGAACTTGCATTTGAGCAATATCCGGATTTGTGTTAGGCTCAAATGTTATTATGATATTCACATTTCCGTCTGAATCGCTACTGGAACTAAAATAACGCATATTATCAATTCCTGTAAGACTTTGCTCAATAACCTGTGTAACGCTATTTTCCAAAGTTTCCGCTGAAGCGCCCGGTAGTTGTGTTTGAATGGAAACCGATGGCGGAGCAATATTTGGATATTGTTCAACAGGAATGTTTACTAAAGCCATAATACCCGCAAGCATTACTATAATTGCAATCACCCATGCGAATATTGGTCTATTAATAAAAAATTGAGGCATATATACTTATTTAATTTCAATAATTTTTGGTTGTATTTTCATACCTTCGCTTATTTTTTGAAACCCTTCATATAAGATTAAATCTCCATCATTAATTCCTTCTTCTATAATCCATTTATTTTGTATACTTCTAGTTGCCGTAATAATTTTTTGTATCACATTACCATCTTGATTAGCTATCCATACATATTTTTGTCCACCTGGTAGATGATTTACGGTTCTTTGTGGTAAGGCTATTTCATTTTGAGTTGTGACAATAATATGAACCGTTACATACATTCCTGACAAAAGTTCGTTTTTTGGGTTTTTAAAGATAGTTCGTAATACTACCGAGCCTGTATTTTTATTAACAAACATCTCTGAAAACTCTGACGAACCTGTATAAGAATATTGATTACCATCAATAAACAATTTTACTTTTTTATTCTTGTAACTTTTTATTTCTGCAATTTGATTACTTGGAATGGAAATATCAACATACATTGGGTCAAGTTGGGTAATTGTTGCAAGTGGTTCCGGTTGATTCTGTGTTACAAGTGAGCCTTCCGTTATAAAAGAGCGACCTATATAACCTGAAATCGGTGCAAGTATTGTAATTTTTTCTACAGGATCAATCTGGTAAAGCTTTGCCCCTTTATGAACAAACGCACCTTCGGTGAACATCTTTTTCACGATAATACCATTAACTTGCGGGCGTACATCAGAAACTTTATAGGGAAACGTTCTAGCAGGGAACTCATACGTTAATTCTATCTCTTGTTTTTGAGCCTTAATCACACTAAATTCCGGTATATTTGCTACGGAATATGTTGAATTCGAGGGTGTAGTACTGGTATTTTTCATAAACACGAATGTTAAACACAAAACAACCCCTAAAGTAATTAAAAATATAACAATTTTAACAATATTGTTCCTTGACTTTCTCTTCATGTATTTTAAAACATCTATATGTGTAGAAATACATACATGAATGTATGTCAAGTTTTTTTATTTCAAATATGTCAAAAAAAATTGAACAATCTGATGAAACAAAAAATAAAATTCTAGATGCAGCAATTGAAGTTTTTTATAACAAAGGCGTAACAAAAGCAACACTTGAAGAAATTGCAACACAAGCCAATGTAACTCGTGGTGCAGTATACTGGCACTTTAAAAATAAAAAAGATATTTTCAAAACATTACATGAAGATTTATACAAAACTATGATTCAAATCGTTCTTGAAAATATGGACAATAACAACCCCCTTGAGAGTCTTGAAAAATCATGTATTAATTGCCTTATAAGTTTGGCTGAAAATAATAAAAAGAAAAAAACACTTACAATTTTCTTCTGTAAATGCGACTATTCTGAAATGGAAGACATTCTGAAAATTCAAAGAGAAAAAAAGGCCAAAAACATAGAGTATTTCACACAATTTTTTCAAACAAATATACACAAAACTAATGGCAGCGAGTCTCCACACAGTTTAGCAATATCACTTTTGTGCTATCTTTCAGGAATTGTTAACGAATATCTTCGTAACAATTTATTCGATCTATCAATTCAAGCAGAACCGTTAATTAAGCAGTTTTTTCAATCAATTAATAAAAATCGTTAATAACCCGCATTATTGCATTTTGCATTACGATACTTACCCATTAATATATGCAATACAATTACTATAAACAATAAAATTCCACAAATCCAATGTAGTGTGCTTGCTGTTGGGCGTAACATA
Organism: Alphaproteobacteria bacterium; assembly: GCA_030830305.1. Classification (GTDB taxonomy): domain Bacteria; phylum Pseudomonadota; class Alphaproteobacteria; order Rickettsiales; family Deianiraeaceae; genus CAJQOT01. The sequence continues at coordinate 9,719 of JAURNI010000084.1, forward strand.
TCACTGCCTGTGTAGTATAACAATAGCCCTGTAATCATTAGAATTATAACTAAAAAAGCATTAATTATACCGGATTTAAAATTTTTCTTATATTTTTTTTGTATGCCAAATTTAACATGCATTGCCCAAATATTACCAAAAATAAACGCAAAACCAAAAGCAGCGAAGCCATGAATACATAACATTTTACTCTCCAACGGATGAGACATAATACCAAACTCCCCAACTGAATTACACAAATAATGCAATACAAGCCAAATAACACCACTTAAAAATAGTATTAAAAACACAGTGTAATAAACAATTCGTTCTCTTTTTGAAAGACGCATTGAATTTGTATTATTGATCATTAGTTTATCTGTTTTCATGTAACAAATTTATTACCATTTTTGTCAATTACCATTCCATGGTAACCAACTTTTTTTAGTGTTTTAACCGCAATTTCAGGATCTGTTAATGCGACTTTTGTCATAGCATCACAAATTGTGCAGCTTTTTCCAATAATACTGGCATGGATAATATCCGATTTGTTATAAACCATTGATTTACCACCCCTTGATTTAGAGTTTTTACTTATGCAGGACGATGCAATCGAGTTTTGTGAGAATTCTCCAATGTATATTGTATTTTTGAAATCAAACGGGTCTCTAATATATACTGGAGCAGTATACAAACCAAAAATTCTAATATCTCCACCTGCGTTAATAATGCCACTAATACCTTTTGACTCCAAAATTTTTGCAGTTTTATCTACAATGAAACCTTTTGCAATACCTCCAAGGTCTACTTTATTAGTTTTTGGATTCACCGGGTTAAAAACCCCAGATGTTTCTTTTGTTAACCATTTTGAAATTTTTAGCAATGCCATCAACTCATAACATTGCGTTTTACCGTTTTCATTAAACTTTGAAAGCCCACTTGTGCTGTCATGGTAACTAAACATTTTTTCAAGTCTTCTAACTTCATCAAAGACATCAACAATATTTCTATCCAGGGTATCGCTATAATGATGCCACTTAATTTCAAAAAATGTACCAAGTGCAGGAATGCTACGCTTTTTTTCGTAATGCAATTTCATATAAAGCAAGTATTCGTTTTACACCGTCAGCAATATGTTTACATGAAAGCGTTGCACCGCTGATGTTTTTTATATCATCGTCAAGTGTAAGTTTTGATTGAATATTTTTTCCAACAAATTGTTCCCTCCAATCCTTATTGTCAATTTGCCAACCATATGTTTCCTTGTAATCAAGAATTTCAACATGTTTTACCATGCCATTGTTGTCAATTCCAACAGAATAAGTAATAAGTTCATGCTTTCCATAGACTTTATCTATAAAAAAATATCCTAGATTTTTTCCTTTTGAGTCCAATACTTGAAAAACTTTTGTTTCTTTATCTTTTGCCATTTTAGAAACATTTGTTTTTTTTGCAACTTGTTTTAGAAGGTCGTCAGTGATATCAAGATTTATATCAACAAAAGACGAAGCTTCCGGAAAAGTTACTTTTTTTGCTTCATTTACTGAAAGTAAATGCAAGTCTTGAACTCCAATGAATACTGAAGCCAATGCTTGATTGTGTGGCATAAGCATTGCTTGTCCGGAAAAACTAATTACTGCCGAAGAAACAAGTGTCCACCCTTTTAAAGATGCTTGAAAGTTTTTATTTTTTTTCATATTTTTATTAAAAATTATAAGCAATTTTTATTCTCATTTCATTCATTTCATGTTCACCAAGATGTTTACTACCATGTTGAGAACCTCCATCAAGTGCACCCTGTAATTGAGGAAGATATGTTGCCGTTACCCACCATCTTTTGCCTGCGTAATGAACCGTTGGTCCGGCAAAAATTGCCCAGTGTTCTCTTGGGCCGTAATTTGGGGATAAATAGAAATTGTCTCGTGCAACTTTACCGGGATATTCCGAGTGGTAACGAGTTTCAAGCCCAACGTACCAGTTTTTTTTCAAAAGATATGTAAGACCAGATGTCATTTCAAGTGCAATTTCATCTTCCCATTGATTCTCTCCTTTTGTTTTACGCTTCTCAAATTCGGTATTAAAATTAAACGCAAATGTCATACGGTCTTCAAAGAAGTTTTTTTGTACAATAACTTTTGTTTCAACGGAGTATTCCTGCATTTTTTCACCCGTAACTTTATGCACGGTTGAATAAGACGGTTCAACATAAAGTGCAAGCCCAATATTACCAAATCTATTCGGTTTAAACGGACTCAAAAGATTGTATTTAAAAGCATTAGAAATACCAT
>JAURNI010000085.1 GCA_030830305.1 Alphaproteobacteria bacterium
TAATTCAAGGTGGCACAGAATTGGGGGTAGCGACTGTTTACCTAAAACACAGGACTCTGCAAACCCGTTTTAAGGGGATGTATAGGGTCTGACGCCTGCCCAGTGCCAGAAGGTTAAGCGGATTTGTGCAAGCATTGAAGTGAAGCCCTGGTAAACGGCGGCCGTAACTATGACGGTCCTAAGGTAGCGAAATTCCTTGTCGGGTAAGTTCCGACCCGCATGAATGGCGTAACGACTTCCCCACTGTCTCCAAGATAGACTCAGTGAAATTGAATTCTCCGTGAAGATGCGGTGTTCCCGCGGTTAGACGGAAAGACCCTATGAACCTTTACTGCAACTTTACACTGAAGTTAGATTCAAACTGTGTAGGATAGGTGGGAGACTTTGAAGCACGGGCGCCAGCCCATGTGGAGTCGTCCTTGAAATACCACTCTTTTTGTCTTTGATTTCTAATCATCTCTTTTTAATGAAGGAGTGAGACACTGTATGGTGGGCAGTTTGACTGGGGCGGTCACCTCCTAAAGAGTAACGGAGGTGCGCAATGGTAGGCTCAGGTGGGATAGAAACCCACTGTTAGAGTGTAATGGCATAAGCCTGCCTGACTGCAAGACTGACAGGTCGAGCAGAGACGAAAGTCGGTCATAGTGATCTGGTGGTTCTGTGAGGAAGGGCCATCACTCAACGAATAAAAGGTACTCTAGGGATAACAGGCTGATAGCGTCCGAGAGCTCATATCGACGACGCTGTTTGGCACCTCGATGTCGGCTCATCACATCCTGGGGCTGTAGAAGGTCCCAAGGGTTCGGCTGTTCGCCGATTAAAGTGGTACGCGAGCTGGGTTCAGAACGTCGTGAGACAGTTCGGTCCCTATCTGCCGTGGGCGTTGGAAATTTGAGAGGGTCTGCTTCTAGTACGAGAGGACCGGAGTGGACATACCACTGGTGTACCAGTTGTTCCGCCAGGGGCATGCTGGGTAGCTAAGTATGGAAAAGATAAACGCTGAAAGCATCTAAGTGTGAAACTTGCCTCAAGATTAGATTTCCCAATTAGAGTCGTGGTAGACTACCACGTTGATAGGATGGGTGTGTAAGTGCAGTAATGCATTAAGCTAACCATTACTAATAACTCGATTGATTTAATTTAGAAGTATATTTTCTATGCGGTATTAATACTGTTTTGTTTTGTACAATGCGAATGTTTGTTTAACAAGTTTGGCTATTATTGGAATCATGGAACCACAAGACACCATTCCGAACTCTATCGTGAAACTTGTTTCCGCCAATGGTACTGCTTAAATGTGGGAGAGTAGGTATAGCCAGACTTGTTAAACAAACATATTAGTTTAAATATTCTTATATCTCACATCGTTATTTACCTTGCTATAATAAATCTTGACTTGTCATTATACTGCTGTATTTGGTCTTATTAGTATTTGATAACACATGAAGGTAGTATCTATTGGACTTATTAAGAGGTTTATTTATGCTTTAACCTTTCTAAAACCCTACTTTATACACTTTCGTGTTAAGTTTTTTATTGCAATTGCATTAATGTTTGTAGTTGCCGGAACAACAGCTGCATATGCTTATCTCGTGAAAGAAGTACTTGATAAAATATTCGTTGAAAAAAATACCGCAATGCTTGTTATTCTTCCGTTTGTTATTATAGTAATTACTATTATTAAAAATACTGCATTGTTTTTACAGACGCGTATTATGCAGGTAATGATGGCTAAAATTACTCTTGGTATTCAGTCTGCTATGTATGAAAAATATATTAATGCAGATATGGAATTTTTTGATAATACATCTACAGGTTCAATGTTAACAAAAATGTTTCATACAACAAACTCTATTGCAGATGGTATTAATACTATTATTGTTGTAGCAATCAGAGAATTCCTTACAGTTATTGCACTACTAATAGTGTTGTTTTATCAAAGTCCTGTGTTAACACTTTTAAGCCTTATTTCATTACCATTTACAATAATGCCTGTTGTTATTATTTCAAAAAAACTGCGTCAGTCTATTAATTCCACACAACTTGGTATGGAGGGTTTAATGTCTCATACCGATGATTCACTTAAATTTCCAAAGCTTGTGAAATCAAATGCTGCAGAAGCTTTTGAACTTCAAAGAACAAGTAAAATTTTTGGTGCAATTTTAAATTTTAGAAGAAAAGTGATTATACTTTCTTCAATTTTACCATCAATTAATGAAACAATTTCAATTATTGGTGTTGCTTCAGTAATATGGTATGGTGGATATAGTGTAATAAATGGTACTTTAACTTCAGGTGAGTTTTTTGCATTTTTTACAGCGATGACCATTGCTTATAAGCCGTTGAAATCTTTGACAAGACTAAATTTTACAGTTCAAATGTTTCTTGTTTCCGTTGATGTTATTCGCGGTGAAATGGAAAGAGAAGTAAAAATTAAAAATGCTCCAAACGCAATAGAGGTTACAAATGTTTGTGGTGATATATCATTTAAAAATGTTTCGTTCAGATATAATAAAGAACATGAAAGTCTTACCCTGAACAATGTATCATTTTCTGTTCAAAGTGGCAAAACTCTTGCAATCGTTGGGCCAACAGGTGCCGGCAAATCAACAATCATTTCGCTTTTAGAAAGATTTTATGAACCAACTTCTGGTACGATCACAATTGATGGAATTAATATTGCAAATATCACACTATCTTCGCTAAGAAAATCAATATCTCTCGTTTCGCAAGATGTTCAACTTTTTAATGATACGATTGAAAACAATATTAGATACACAAAAACAGATGCCTCGCATGAGGAAATTATAAATGCAGCAAGACTTGCCAATGCAGAAGAGTTTATTCAAAGAATGCCGGACGGATACCAAACCATCGTTGGGCAGTCTGGTGTAAAACTATCCGGAGGACAAAAACAACGAATTGCTATTGCAAGAGCTATTCTTTATAATGCTCCAATTGTCTTGCTTGATGAAGCAACATCGGCACTTGATTCTATTTCAGAGAAACTTATTCAAGATGCTCTTGATAAATTTATGCAAGGCAAAACAACCATTGCAATAGCACATAGACTTTCTACCATTATTAATGCAGATAAAATTATTGTGATGCATCATGGACAAATTGTTGAAGAGGGAACTCATGCAGAGCTTATCAAAACAGATGGTCATTATAAAAACCTTTACACCACACAGTTTGGTAATAATTGATGATAAAACGAGTACACACTGTGGCATTGTTCCGCAGTCAGCCTACAATTATATAAAAAACTGTTTGTATAATATATAAAAAGGTTAACATGTACAGTCTCGTTTTATAATTTCACCCCAGTTTCCATTTTGGCATTCTACATAAAGCCGTCTGCCGGATACGGTGGGACATATTACACAGTTTTGATCAAATTGAATCATTGATCCGCTGGTATAGTATTGTACTCCGGTAAAGTTTGTTGTACTGACGGAATTTGCAGCTATTTGATTCGTAAATGTTTTATCTTCTGATGCATAATATGGACTATAACGGTAATCACAGTGAACAAGAGACGGATTTTCGGAAATGATATCATTTAAAGAAGTTTCATAAACAATATCATCAAGCTTTCCACCTCTCAAGTTTTTTGATGGATTTGTGAAAAAATTATTGTTATTTTTGCTTGTGCTAACAAAATTATTTTCTTCGCCAACCGTCGCATTGTAACCAACTGTACTATTTTGAACCCCATCAATTGTGTATGCACCAAGAGCGTTATCTCCGTAGCTTAAAAGTAGGTAAATATTGTTATTTGTTAGGAGTCTGTCAATGCCGCTATCTCTATAATATGTATTTAAGTAGTTAGAGAAATCGACATCTTGTGTGTATGTTAAAGTATTTGTAGAAACTTGTGTTTGTGCAATTTTATACCCCAAGCTTGTATTTTTGTAAAAAACAATTGAACGTTTGCTGGTTATACTAGGTGTGAGATCTTTTGGCACAATGTACATAATTTTATTACCCCACCCGTCTTGGGCGTACTCTCTTGATATATTTAGTGTATCAACAGGTACAGCTCCATACAGTGTACTTCCTGAATTAAAAGAAGATACGCTGCTACATACTCCATTAGATAGTTGTTCCTGATAGTTTTGAGTAGTGTTGTTTGTTAAGCTAATTGGGCATGGTAGTCTTCCGTATGTTATTACATAATTGTTAATTGCATTTTGTATGTGTTGTATTCTATTGTGAGTAGTTTTGCGTTTTTGGTAATTGTTCAATGTTAAACCTGGAATAATTAGGCCGGAAATTAAAGTTGTAATAATTAACATTGCAATAAACACCTCAAGTAATGCAAAGCCGTGAGATGCGTAACTCTGTTTTTTCATAAAATAAACTTGCAAATTTCTTTGTGTTCCAACACCAAAAGCTTTTTTAAGAAAAATCAATGTTTATTTTGGCTGGGATTAGTATTTTAATTTTAGGTTTGTATATTGGTAGCTTTGTTACTGCAGTTGCATTCAGAATTGCAAGCGAGGAAAAAACTTTTGTTCTTAGGTCAAAGTGTGATAACTGTGAAGTAGTCTTGAGCTTTTTACACCTTATTCCGATACTTGGATATATTTTATGCAAGGGTAAATGTATTAAGTGTAAGAAATCTATTTCAATAAAATATACGATATGGGAAGTACTCCATGGATGTGCTTATTTGTTAAATTTCTATGTTTTTCAGAATAACATGCTAGCCTTTTTTTTATTTTGCAGTGTTACTTCAATTTTATTTTTAATTTCAATTATTGACATTCAAGTTATGTATATTTATGATATACATATAATAATTTTATTTATTTTTTTTGTGGGTTTTTTATATTCTGTAGGAGAGTTAAAAATCACACCTTTTTCTTTTATAAAGGCAGGAATTCCTTTGTGTTTTAAGGTTTTGTATGAAAATATTCGTACAAAAATTACTAAAGAAAAAGTTATTGTTATTGGAATTGGAGATATCAAGTTGTTTACGATATTATTTTTTTTGCTTGATTTTTCTAAATCAATTATGATTATACTTGAAGCTGGCTTAATAGGAATGTTGTTTGGTTTGTTAAAAAGGCAAGTTGATGACAATCACTACCCTTTCATTCCATCAATATCGTTAAGCTTGTATACTTTATTTATTTGGGTTTTCTTATGAAGAATTTTGCTACACTTTCTTTTATTATATTCTTCTTTGTGCTGTCTTGTGCGAAAAAAGCACAACAAAGTGAAAATGCTCAAGAACAGTCCTCTTTCGAGGGTAATATACAAACTGCAGAAGATAGTGCATCACATATTGATGATGAAGCAGATCAGTCATCTCATAGTGATTATCTTGATAAAACCAAGGGTACGGTAGTTGAAAAGGACAGCAGGAAAATCACTAACAAAGAAACAGATGCATCGCCGTTGCATCACGCAAGAGTTGATTCTGCATTAATACTGAACCGTTATGAAAATAAACATTTTATAAAAAATAAAATTGAACAAATTGCAAAACAAGTTGTTCAGAATCCGGAAAAAAAGAAATCGATTGCCGAACAAATGGGGGAGTCCGGTTCAAAAAAAATTAGCGTTAGCATTGATGAAAATGTATCCATCAAAGATGCAATTATGGAAGTTAGTCTTCTTGCAGGCATTGATGTAGAAGTTGACCCAGATGTTAGTGGTGGAGTTATACTTTCTCTAAAAAATGCAAAAGTTGCAGATGTTTTAGAAAGAATTGCAGAACTTGCAGAACTAAATGTTAGTGTAAAAAATAATGTTGTGCGTTTCATGGCAAATAAACCTTTTACAAGAAATTATAATATTGCATTTGTTGATGCAAACATTGCTTCTGGGAGTGGTGTAAGTTCTATAGGTAGCAGTAATACTGTAAACAACAACATTGGCAACATTGTTGGTGGGACAAACTATAACAATGGTATGAACGGTAACTACTATAACAATGGTATGGGCGTAAATCCAATTGCCAATACTGTTGCCAATACTCCAAATTCTTTATATTCTTCGTCAGATTTATCACAAACTGGCAATTCAATGTGGGGGCAATTTGAGAATGGTCTGAAGTATATAGTTTCCCAAAACAAAGGCACAGAATATTCAATCAATAAGCAAGCTGGCGTTGTTACACTAAGGGCACCAATTTCCGTTCATAATGAAGTAGAGGAATATGTTGAAAAAATTAAAAAAGTAGCAACGGCCCAAATTCTTGTTGAGGTACGCTTAGTAGAAGTTGCATTGGAGGATGAATTTAGCTCTGGTATTGATTTTAATTACAACAGTGATAAATTTAACAGTAGTGGAAATTTGTTAGCATCAACGGTATCATCTTTTAAAAATGCTCCATTTGCTGCAACTGTAAATCCACTAAAAACCGGAAGTGGTTTAAAGGCGGCTGTAAATTTTTTACAAACATTTGGTACCACTAAAACCATATCTAGCCCAAGGCTAAATGTTATGAATAATCAAAAAGCAAGGCTTTCATTTGCACAAGATTATGTATATTTTTCACTACAGCCACAAATTCAAAATCAATTTACAGCAACAGGGGTGAGTCTTTCAAATCCAAACACACCAATTATTGTACAAAGTGTAATGCGAACAGTGCCAATTGGTGTAATATTAAATCTACAAGCAACGGCGGATATCGAGGCAAATGAAATTACAATGAACATTCATCCGGTGCTTTCTGCAGTTACGGGAACTGTTGATGACCCCGCGGCATCATTTCTTTCCAGTATAGATACCATAACGGGCGGTAATAAAATTACAAATGCAGTTCCAATTGTTAAGAAAAAAGAACTTGATTCAACGCTTCGTATTAAAAGTGGAGATATTATGGTAATTGGTGGGTTCAACGAGGAGCGTACATCGGTTGTGCGTAAAGGTATTCCAAAGTTAAAAGATATGCCTGTATTGCGTTATATCTTTGGCTCGGATCAACAATATGTTCAAAATGTTGAAACTGTAATATTTATCAAAGCCACAATCATTAATTCTGAAAATCCCATCTCCCATCAAGATGTTAAATTTTATAACGACTTTGCTTAATGAGTGATTCCACATTAGAATTGCGCGAAAAACTTTTTTCTTATTTTAAATCATTAGATACTGTTGCGATTGCTTGTTCCGGCGGTGTTGATAGCATGTTCTTAACAAAAATAGCCGCGGAGGTTGCTAAATATACAAACATTAAACTACACATAGTCATTGTGGATCACAATTTGCAACCAAATTCGAACACTGTTGCGCAGTACACGCAAGCAATACTAAAAACATGGGGTCTGAGTTCAGCAATTCTAATGTGGAATCACGAATTGTTTTATAATGGCATTGAAGAAAAAGCACGAATTGCTAGGTATCAACTTATAATAGATTATTGCAAGCTAAATCAAATTAATCATGTATTGCTTGCGCACCATATTGATGACAAAATTGAAACATTTTTTTTGAATGCAATGCGTGGTACGGGTTTAACGGGTTTAAGCTCAATGAGGGAGAAAACCATTAAAAGCGGTATTGAGTTTTTTCGTCCAATGGTATTTTTACTTGATAAACACCAAATTATTCAATATATGCAAACTCATTCCTTACCATGGTTTGAAGATGAAACAAACCAAGATACCAAATTCACGCGTAACAACATTAGAAAAATGCTTAATTTAACTCAGCAGCAAAAAACAGGAATACTGCAAACTATTCAAAATATTGAAAACGAATGCAATAGGAAAGATAAATATGTGAAGGGTTTTTGTAGTAAAAATGTGCAAAAGGAGATGCTTGGCGTCAAACTACCTGTTGACGTGTTAATAGCAGAAGATTTTTCTCTTTTTAGAGAAATTATTAAAAAACTTTTATTATTTATTTTTCCATACTCTGGTTTAGAGCTGAGACAATCTTTAATAAAGAATTTACACAATTGGCTTGTGCGTGATAATTGTAAAACAACTCTAATGCACTGTATGTTTGTGAAATCTAACAACATGTTGCATATTATTCCGGAATATAAAAAACTGTGCTCTTTAAAGGTAAAAAAAGATTTCCATACAACTTGGAATAACATTATAAAATTCCAATGTAATAAGGATTGTGCAATCATGGCACTTGGAAATGTTTCGTTTAGCATTAAAAAAAGCTTAAATATTAAAAAGCCATTTTTAGAGATTGCACATTTACCGGTTTTTATGCAAGAAGATAATATTCTTGCAATTCCGCATTTGAAAATTTTTAATGATAAAAATTTTGCAATATTTTTTTATGAAAATCATTCTGCGTAATTATTCTATAGTGGCTTCTGTTGGTGTTTATGATCATGAAAGAGTAAATCAAACAAAGTTATTAATTTCTGTTACTGTTGAAACAGATAATGTTTTGTTTGTTTCAAAAAATCACATTGTAGATTACGATAAAATTATTAATATACTTAAAATTGTGCCAAATAAAAAACATTTTGAATATATTGAAGAAATAGCAAGCGAGATAGCAACTGAAGTAAAAAATCTTAGTAATCACATTCAAAGTGTTATGGTTAAGGTGCAAAAGTGCATTATGGGAAATTTATTAGAAGAGCTTGCGGTGGAAATTTATATTGAATGATATCTGACCAAAAAAAACTTGACAATATATTTTTGTGTAAACATGTTTTTACAGTATTATTTGTTATGAAACAACATGCAAGCAAATCAAAAGGAGGTATATAACCAAATTCACCAAACAATTCAGTCAACAGTTGAAAAAATGTACAAACGCATTGATGCAATCATACAATCTGCAAAGGCGTATGTTGAGGAAAATCCTGAAAGCGGTGAAAAAACAGTGCAACATATTACGGCCTATACTCGCTATATGCACCGCACTATTGATGCTATCGTAGAAGAATACACAAATTTCTTAAAAAATGGTGAAGAAACAAGTATCAATGCTTTTAAGGAAAAACTTTCACAGTATATTTCCTATGCAAAAAATGCAACACTCAAAGTTCAGGCTCTAATTAGTCAATAATATTTGAGAGCATTACTCGCGCTTTTTGTATTTTTCTATTCCGGTTTTGCTATTGCATCAAATCTGTCACAGATGGTTGCAAGCAGAACTTTTGTGGATGTTAAACATCTAGATGAGAATGAAAAGAAAGCCTTGTTTTGGCTTATTCCTCAGGTGGGTTTAAGGTCAAACATAACATTGTCAGAGCTGGAAAACATTATACACCATCTCATTTATGCGCCTTATTTTCCATCTTCTGATGTTATCAATAGGTATGTTTTTCAAAAAGATGATTTCTTAGATATTTCAGATAAATATCTTCTTGTAAACTACATTACCAATTACACACATTTTGCACAAAGCTATGTTGATGAGTATAATATTTCCTCGGAACAGTTTGTGAAAATTGTTGATGATGCAAAAAACCACAATTTTCTTCCTCAGGATTTTATTGATTACATTAGAAGTTTTTATTCAGATTATTACATCATTGATGAAGAAATTAATAAGAATGGGTATTTAAATATACAGCATAAAATTGGACAGATTCAAAACGAAAAACAAATGGCTATTTTGTATGCAAGGTTATATGTTCGTGGAGATGGGAAGTACAAAAAATATTACAATTACACACAAAAAGCAAAACTTAGCAGCGAGATGTTAATTTATGATAAAATCATATACCATTACAAACATAATAACTATTCAAGAATAGCAAAATATATTGCAGAGTTACCACAAACTTTACATAATGGAGAATTATGGTGGAACAATAGCCAAAGTATAATATTTAATCTTGTTGAAAGGGGATATAAATGGGAGGCGTATAAGTTACTTTCTAGAATACATCTAAATGTTACTCATAAACACTACATCAGAAAAGAGATATTTTCTGGTGCAATTGCAATGTTAATTGAAAATCCCGGTTATGCTTATGAACATTTTCATAATGTTTACGAAAATGCACAAAGCTTAGATGAAAAAACCCAGGGAGCTTATTTTATTGCACAAAGTTATTTTAAGATGGGAAATAGGAATGTTTATAAATACTGGCTGCAAATTGCGTCAAAGCAACCCACCATATTTTACGGTTCTAGAGCTATAGACGAAATACATGATATCTCTCCAGATTTTCTTGTAGGTGGTGATAGATATTTAACCACTGCCTGGAAAAAGAGTATTCAGCGCAAAAGAGTATTATATAAAAAACACTATGATGAATTTATTACAACAAATATAATCAACAATCAAAAGCTTTATCAAAGCTTGCCAAAGCATATAATGGAAATATTGCAAATTGCAGAAATTTTAAAAAACTCCGGTTATATTGGATATGCAAAAGAATTTGTAATTCAAGCTGTTAAGCGCGTGGAAGATTTGTCCTATATGAATTCTCTACTTACACATGTTTGTGATTCTTATAATAAGTATATTTGTACGGATGCAAAACGAGCTGCTGAAGATGTTGGGTTTATTGATATACAGGAATTTAAGCTTATAAAAAGCCAAGACATCCATGATAGCATACAAAAAAATCATTTAGCACTTTTGCATGCTGTAATAAAAAAAGAGAGTAACTTTAAAGAAATTGCACATAGTAAGGCGGGTGCAAAAGGAATGATGCAAATCATGCCGGCAACTGCGAAGTTTGTATGTGCAAAATATGGTATTAAATATAATTATGCACAATTGCAGAATAATGCTGGATACAATGTCTATCTTGGTACACTTTATTTAAATTATTTACTGGAAAAATATAATGGTTCTTATGTAAGAGCTCTTGCTGCGTACAATGCAGGACACGGTAATGTAGAAAAATGGGAAAATGCATACATGAGGGCCGGAAGTTATCAAGAAATGGTATTGATGATTGAACTTATACCATTTTTAGAAACAAGAAATTATGTAAGAAAAATTATAGAATGGGAAGGTATTTATGGGTATATTTTAAATCTTAGAAGAGCATGAGCTAAAAACAAATGCTTCCTCAATATTTTGAGCATTATTTTGTTTTATGAAATCATGCGGAGTGCCTGAAAATATCAAATCTCCGTGTGCTATAACGGCAATATTTTGTGCAAGCTCTTCAACATCGGAAAGAATGTGAGAGCTAAAAATAATGGTTTTTTCTTTGCTATGTTTTACCAAAGCTTTTTTTAGGTTTCTTCTTGCAAGAATATCAAGACCTGATGTTGGTTCATCAAGAATTACAACTTTTACATTTACATAAATACACGCAAGTATTCCAATTTTTTGAATTGTTCCCTTTGAACATTCTTTTGTTCTTAAGTTTAAGAATGGTAAATCAAGGGAAATGTCTTGTGCAATATCATCAACTTTTTCTTTTTTAAATGGAGTATTATAGATTCTTGAATAAGTTTTGATATATTCGTACCCTGTAATGTTTGTATTTGGGGAAAATCTTTCAGGCATGTAGGCAATGCCGCTACGGTTTTTTGCTTCTTTAGTGGTTTTGCCATCAATTAAAATTGTGCCTTCGTATTCAGGAATTAAATTCAGCAAGCATTTAATTGTTGTTGTTTTGCCTGCTCCGTTCAAACCAACAATTCCAAAAAGACCATTTTGTGGAATGCCAAGATTAATATTATTTAAA
>JAURNI010000007.1 GCA_030830305.1 Alphaproteobacteria bacterium
TAATCATGTTTTTTACATAATCGGCGTGTCCTGGACAATCTACGTGAGCATAGTGACGCTTATCAGTTTCGTATTCAACATGGGCTGTAGCAATTGTAATACCACGAGCTTTTTCTTCTGGTGCACCGTCAATTTGGTCGTAAGCTTTAACTTCTCCACCAAACTTTGCTGCTTGTGTTTTTGTAATTGCTGCCGTAAGTGTTGTTTTACCATGGTCAACGTGACCAATAGTACCAACATTCACGTGAGGTTTATTCCTCTCAAATTTTTCAGCCATATATTTATATAAAAAAATTAAAAAATATCAATATTCATCTTCATTCAATGCAGATTTTTTTTGTTGTCAAGCTTTTTTCTGAAAATTTTATTGGTAATTATTGCAAATTTTTTATAACCGCATCTCCAACTTCAACGGTTGAATAAATTTTCGCTCCTTTTTTAGAGATATCCGCCGTCACAATACCTTGCTTGAGTGTTTTCTGAATTGCATCTTGCACAGCATCGGCTTCTTTTTCAAGACCAAACGAAGTACGAAGCATCATTTCAACAGAAGCTATTGTTGCAAGTGGATTTGCAACGCCTTTACCGGCAATATCTGGTGCTGAACCATGAATTGGTTCATAAAGTGCAAAACGACGATTTGTTTGAGGATTAACACCACCAAGTGAAGCGGAAGGCAACATACCGATGGAACCAGTCAACATTGATGCTGCATCAGAGAGAATATCCCCAAAAATATTATTCGTAAGCATAACGTCAAATTGTTTTGGGTTACGAATTAATTGCATGGCAGCGTTATCAACATACATATTTGAAAGCTCAATTTCTTGATACTTTTCCTTGTGAATATCTGCAACAACTTGTCTCCATAACTCTGTTGCTTCTAAAACATTTGCTTTGTCAATCGAACAAACTTTTTTCCCACGAATTTTTGCGGCTTCAAATGCAACTTCTGCAATACGTTTAATTTCGTTTGTTGTATAAACTTCGGTGTTTATACCTTGTTTCTGACCATCAGGAAGCGTTGTAACGCCCCGTGGTTTTCCAAAGTAAATTCCGCCTGTAAGTTCACGCACAATAAAAATATCAAGCCCTTGAACAACTTCAGGTTTTAGGGTTGAAGAATCAACAAGTGAATCAAAAACCTTAGCAGGACGCAAGTTTGCAAAAAGCCCAAGTTCACTACGAATACCAAGAAGACCACGCTCCGGACGAATTGAGTAATCAAGTCCTTCCCATTTTGGCCCACCAACTGCACCAAGCAGAATAGCATCTGCTTTTTTTGCTTTTTCAAGAGTTTCTTTTGGAAAAGGGTTACCTGTTTTATCAATTGCAACTCCACCAAGAAGTGCTTCATCAAATGCAAACTCATGGTTAAATTTTTGTTCAACAGCTTTAAGAACTTTTACCGCTTCCACTGTCACTTCAGGACCGATACCGTCCCCAGGTATTACTAAAATATTTGCTTTCATTTTATAAAATTAAACTGGACACACTTGTAAAAGTAACAAATATTTAAGTCAAGATTTTTACCTATCCACCTCCCCAAACACTATATCAAGAGTTGATATTCCTGCAACGACATCTGCAAGAGTATGTCCTTTTACCATAAATTCAAGACCTTGCAGGTGTGCAAAACCAGAGGCTCTAATGTGACAACGGTATGGTTTATTTGAGCCATCTGACACCAAATAAACACCAAACTCTCCTTTTGGAGCCTCAACCGCAGCATAACATTGCCCTTCTGGAACATTATATCCTTCAGTAAAAAGCTTGAAGTGATTAATTAATGCTTCCATGCTTTGTTTTGCTTCCGATTTTTTTGGTATGGCAATTCTTGGGTCATTCACACATACCTTACCAGGTTCAATTTTTGCAATACATTGTTCAATTAATGAAACGGACTGACGCATTTCTTCAACCCTAATTAAATAACGATCGTAGCAATCTCCATTTTTGCCAACCGGAACTGAAAAATCAAGTTCATCGTAAATTTCATAAGGTTGAGATTTTCGCAAATCCCATGCAACGCCGGAACCTCTGAGCATTGGTCCTGTAAACCCCCACGAAAGTGCTTCTGAAACAGAAACTTTGCAGATATCAACAAGTCTTTGTTTAAAAATACGGTTGTCTGTAATTAAAGATTCCATGTCATCTATTTTTTTTGGAAATTGTTTACAAAATAAAGAGATGTCTTCAAGAAGACCGTCGGGTAAATCCATAAAAACACCACCGGGACGAATATATGCAGAGTGCATTCTTGCACCCGAAACTCTTTCATAAAACTCCATGAGCTTTTCCCGTTCTTCAAACATCCAAAGAAGAGGCGTCATTGCACCAACATCAAGAGCTTGAGTTGTGATGTTCATAATATGATTCAGTATTCTTGTGATTTCACAAAACATTACACGAATAATTTTTGCACGACGCGGAACTTCCACACCCAAAAGTTTTTCAACAGCCAAGGCAAAAGCATGTTCTTGAGACATCGGTGAACAATAGTCAAGCCTATCAAAATAAGGAATAGCCTGTAGATATGTTTTGTTTTCAATAAGTTTTTCAGTGCCACGATGAAGAAGCCCGATGTGTGGATCGGCTTTTACAACAACTTCACCATCAAGCTCAAGCATAAGACGAAGTACTCCATGTGCTGCCGGATGCTGCGGACCAAAATTCAACACAACATTCTTCGTTCCGTCATCGTTAACTTGCTGACTTTCCACAAATTTCATGTGAGAGTTGTCCTCCAGCGACATAATTCAATACAAAATATCAAAAAAACTAATAAATTACAAGAGTTCAAATGTCAAGCATGGTTTTGTGAAAAACTCTTGCAATAATTTTATATTTATGATATACTTTTATATGTTTTAAATATAATTAATAATTACTTTATGCAAAAAACACAAACAGAACAAATAGATTTTGAAGCAATGGAAGAAAGAATTGAGAAATATCTTACGCAGGAACTTGGTCAACCAATAGACCCAAAAGATTGTATATATTCATATCATAAAAAATATAATTCAAAATTACATACATTATCTGTGTCAAGTATTAAACAGGAAGAAAACAAAGACAGTACACTATCATTTGCAAGCCAAATAACCAACACTCCACCAAAGTTTCTTAAGCAATCTAAATTATTACAAAAACGCATGGAAAAAAAACAATTTAGCTTGTAGCATAATTTAGTAATTACTCTTTTAACTGGTCAACATGAATGATGATATCTTTTGTTATAGCAAATTCGTTTTCGTCAGTCATGATAATTTCTTCAGTTTCAGAAAGATTGTCTGGTGAAAATTCATTAATTGCTACTTCTTCTTTTTTAGCAAGTATTTTATTACCATTCATTTTATATTTTTGTGCAATTTGCTTTTTTTGTTTTTTATATATTTCGTAAGCATATTTATGTGACATATCATCGGTCTCTTTCATTACATTAATATATGTTTCATAGAATTTTTCTCCGGTTCTGTAGTACCCGTCATCATAATCACTCCATTTGTAGTCCATAATGTTATCGTCCATTTTTTCTATTAAAACATAATTATACGGTGGACGAAGGCGATCCTCAACTTTAATAGATTTAGGCTCCATAGACCGACACCCAATAAAAAATAAGAACATTAATAAATATTTAATCATCATAAAATTTATTGCTCCATTAAATAATCTTTATATCTTTTTGCATCTTCTGTTGAAATTTTTACTTTATATAACCCATGCGGAACTTCAGTAAATATATAGTACCCATCTGATGATGTAGTTGTTGTTTTTACTATTTCATTTTCTCTATTAACTAATTTCACAACCGTATTTGCAATTGGAATTTCCATTTCACCATTGGTTATCGACAAAGTACCATCAATTTCCGTTGTTCGTATTACAGGTAACTGCACTTTATGAGTCGCTCCCGAAAGAAGAACTAATCTTTTTTTAACACCATTGCCTGCTTTCATGCTAATATCCGGCACAATACCTGTGTTAATATCAAACGGTATTTCACTTCCTACCGGAAGATTCGTTATAATCATTTTTCCTTCTTCATTTGTTACTTCTTTATCTTCTTTGCTGGAAACTTTTACACCAACACCAGGTAACGGTTCTTCGTCAAAATCAAAAATTCCGTTTTGATTTTCATCTAAAAAAGCCTGTACCTCAACTGTACCGGAATTTGCCGTATTTGCAGGGGTAATTTTTGGAGTAATACCACTAAATACCACACCCGAGGCAATTCCAAGCTTTACCTGCATTCCAAGCATTTTTGAATAACCAAAACTTACACTTGTTGTAAAATAACGCCTATTAAAATTAACACCAATTGCTGCATCACCCGTTGTACCAAACGAAATACCATATTTACCAATATTATAATTTATATTCAAAGAATGTGATGCAATGCCTTGTTGCCCAAAAAAAGGTACATAATTAATACTTCCACGCAAAATTAAAATGTTTTTGTATCTTGTGGTTACATTTAACGCACCATATGCTTGAATATCATTCAAAATTTTATTAATAGTGAATGTGTGAGATATATTTAAAAAACTATAAACACTCATTGAATTACGCAATGAATTAGTATGGGTTATGCTTCCACTGTTTAATTGTGCGAAATTTAGATAGTAAATTGTAGATAAGTACCTGCCAAAAATATTTTTTCCGGTGGTTAATCGCATTTCATTTGATAACTTTCTAGCACCTTCACTGTCTTTATTATATATTACATTATTAAATTTATTAGAAAAAAACTGCGATGACACAAATAAATTTGATGCTGTAAATACCGGTGTGTTTGCGCTTAAATTTACTGCATATCCGTCTGTGTTCACTTGATTTACAA
>JAURNI010000086.1 GCA_030830305.1 Alphaproteobacteria bacterium
CATTGGAAGAAACATCAACTGAAAGTAAGAACTTCAAACTACCCACCAGAACTCCGGAGCAGATAAAAGTAATAGTGGATTTTTTCCAATTGGTTACCGGTGAAAAATTTTATGAAGAAGGTAAATTCCCTCTTTATGAATATTCGGATAACGATCGTAGCAAAAAAGAAAAACTTCAGAAAGCACAGGACATTTACGATAAAGTTCGTGCAAAAGCAGAAGACGTGAAGAAATATTATAAAATTGAACAAAATAAAGGCACAATAATTAACAAAAACATTGTAAACCTTGGTGAGGCGAACAGCCCAATTACAGTTCCAACCGGAAACTTCAGAATGGACCCAACGCTTACCACAATGAAACCTTTGAGGGAGGCATACAAAAAATACAATGCTTTAAAGTTACAGCTTGATAAAGAATACTTTAAAGCAAATGAAAACTTGGTAAAAGGTAAATTTACGCCGGAATTTATTAAAGAAACTTTTGGTATACAAGATAAGCCAGCACAGCAACCAGAAGTAAAACACTACGAAAAATTCATGAAATTTACCGTAGATGCTTTTGTAACGGCGGACTTAAAACCCGACAACCTTGGTCTTGTAACATCTCCAGAACACACCCTTGTAACATTTGATACAAACATTCCAACTGATATCAACGAAAACGGGGAAAAGTTTTTAAAAGGTTTAAAAGGTGATATTAAAAAATACAAAGAGGAAAGTGGTCAAATAAAATCCGTAATTCAATTCTATAAAGCAAAATTGAATTTGAAACAGACTTTAACAGATGCTGCAAAACGCTTTAATCAATTTAGTAATGTTATTGGTGAAGAGCATTGCTACAAAGCATTGATGAAGGTTTTTATTGAAGGCCTGGAAAAATTTGAACAAGACCCTGTAAAATACGAAGCATACCTTAAACAATTTCAAGGTGTTATTGCAGAAAAACAGAAAAAAACAGAAAAAGATATAGAAGAATTAAAGAAAACAGTACAAGGTGAAAATGGCAATATCACAGAACGAAAGGGAAAAATTATTGAAACTTTACAATTATACAACAAATATCTTGCTGGAATATCAAACATTGTTGGCCTTGGGGTTCAAAATTCACAAGCAGCTAGTGATAGTGTAAAACAACATCAAACAAATGCTGCTAAAATTGAAGCAGAAATTGTAAAACGATTAAATAAAGATAAAGATAAAGATGAAGGTGAAGGTGAATATACCATACAAATTGAGAATATTACAGACGAAGATGGTAATGTTGGGCAGAAAGACGATGGTAATGTTGGGAAGAAAGACGATGCGTTCATTTGTTACAAAGTATATAAAGGTGACAAAGCATTACAGGAAAAATACTACTACCCGCTAACTCAGCAGGCAGCAAAAAAAACAATAGAAACGGATTCAAATTCCACTCTGGGTTGTTTGAGTCATCAAGTACCACAAAGTGTTGGTAATCAAGACGAAGTTATTAACATTAAAAATATTGATACTAAGGATTACACAAGCTTTGTAAAAAGTGTTCTAACAAAAGTACACGGGCATAAAGGTAATGATTTTAGTTTGTCACAATTTGACAACAAAGATGATGAATGTGACAAAATAACAGCTTTAATGCAGAAAATTAACACCAGAAAAGATTGTGATGATAAGTTGGAAAATAATGGTACATATCTTGTAAGCAAAGATATTTTTGGTGTTGTTAAACAATATTATGATATAGAAAAAAAGAAAGCAGAAGAACAACAAAACAAAGAAATAGAGGAGGCGGCAAGGAAAGCAAGAGATAAACAAAAGGAGGAAGATCAGAAGAAGATAGATGAAGTACAACAAAAAATACAAGAGAAAGAGAATAGTCTTAATAAGAAGGATCAAGAAATACAAAAACTACAAGAACAATTACAAAAGAAAGAAGATGATGTTGTTCAAAAAACACAAAAACTAACAAAATTAGCAGAAGAGTTCAAAAAGAGTGAGAAATCAAGTGCGGAAGAGAAAAAAGCATTACAAAAACAAATAGAAAATGCACGGAATGATTTACAAAACGCTAAAAGAGAACGAGATGATTTACAAGAACGATATAAAAAAGAACTTACTAAATTTGAGGAAGCTCTAAAAACTCTAGATGATAAACAAATTCAACAATTACAAGAAATAGAGGATAAACTCAATAAACTTATAGACAAAAACCACGCGGATTATGACAAAAAACTTGAAAAGTTGCAAAAATTGTTTGATGCTCGCGAGCAAGAATGGAAAAAAAACCAAAAAGAGCAAAACCAAGAATGGCAAAAAAGCCAAGAAAAGCAAAACGAGCAAATTAAACAGTTGAAGCAGGAAAGTGACGATAAACTTGAAGAGTTGAAGAAGGAAAATCAAGACGCAATTGACCAGTTGCAACGAAACCAAGCTGCTTCTGCAATACAACGAGCATGGCGAAATCGTGTAATAAACCAAAGAATAGGGAATTTGCAGCAAAATGACCAGTTGCAAGATCAGGCTATACTTGCCTTAAATGCTCAAAATGCTCAACATCAACAACAAATTCAACAACTGCTAGCACAAGTTCAACTACTAAACCAACAAGTACAACCTGCCTTACAAGATCCAGTAGCACAACAAAACCAAGGCCAGCCGGCTGGAGTACAAAACCAAGATATACAAGCATTAATACAAGATCGAAGACGAGATCGAGTGAGACAACTCCTTCAAAGGTCGCAAGATCGAAGACGAGATCAAATGAGACAACTCCTTCAAAGGTGGCGAAATAATGTACGAGATAACCAAGTAGACCAAAGAATACAAGATTTGCAGCGAAATGATGCACAGCAAAACCAGCGGATTGATGGTGTTGTACGGCAGCATGAGCAGGATATAGCGAATTTGCAGCAAAACCAGGCTATACAGCAGAATGCGAATGATATACAGCAGGAGAGACAGGATCGTCAGCAGGATATACGGAATGAGCAACAAGCTCGTCAGCAGGATATACAGCAGGAGAGACAGGCTCGTCAGCAGGCTATACAGCGGATTGATGGTATCATTGGTCAGTTAAATGCACAACAGGTTCAAGCTCTTCAAGGGCTTATGGATCCGAATAATAATAATCAAGTTAATCCTGATCTTCTAGCTCTTCTTCAAAACCCTCCACAAGGACAACAAGGACAACAAGGTCCACCAGGGCAAAATGGTCAAAACCAACAACAAGCTTTTGACAGCACTGCTAATTTTGAAGCAAATCTTGCGAGTCAAGCTAATAAAACATTGGAAGATAAAGTAAAAGAAATTGTTCGAAGTGAGCTGGCGCATAAAGGTAAAGACGGAAGAGACGGGCGCGATGGCAGAGATGCAAGGGGTATTCATGGTGGCAAAAGGGTAATAAGCGTGAAATTGCGCAAACCAAAGGGTGATATTAAGCAAAAAAAGGAGGACTTAAAAAGAGAGATTAAAAAAGAATTAAGAAAAGAACTAAAAAGAGACATTAAAAGGCAAAATAAGGCTCGTAACCTTGAAAAGTTATATGCAGAAAAGGCAAGAATTGAGATTGCATTAGCAGAAGTAAGAGCTAAATTAGAACTTCTTGATGCCATGCACCAAGATGAGCAATTTTACCAGAATCAACCAAGGTATAGAATTCGCGGACTGAGTGCGGGGAATCATCAAAGAATGTTTAATTACCATCAAATGCCCGTGCACTTAGCACGCCCAAAATTTCACCAAGAAATACCTTATAATTCTTATAATCAAAATAACATTGAAAGATATAGTGATGTACTTTCCCAAAGTAATGGGAATTTAGGATATCGTAAACCTGAAGAAGATACTTATTCCCGTTTAAATTTTGATAATTTATCAAATGCAAGTCAATCGTTATTTAGAAATCCGGTTGAAGAACATGACAAAAGTAAGGATAAAATCCTGCAAAAATACAAAGAGTCAAAAAAAGATTCTCTTTTAGTTAACTAAATTAAAAACCACATTCATTTTCAAATAGAATTTCATTTTTTCCGTGTGGAATAAAGCGATCGGGCATTGTATGAATTTTTATGTTTTGCGTTGAAATACTATTACGATTACATTCTTCAAGAATTATTGACGCCATTCCCCCGATGGAGTTTTCATCAATAATTTTAATGTGTTCATGTGATTTTATATAATCAAAAATAGCAATATCCATTGGTTTAATGAAAAAAGGGTCAAGTATAGTCCAACCATGGTATTTTGCGTTTTCCAATGCTTTTTTAAGAAACCTTCCGCTTGTTATTAAAAGATTTCTACTTCCTTCCTTTGCAACTGTAATTTTATGTGGTGTATATTTTAAATTTGATTTCCAAACATTTTCCTTTGGAATGCGAATAAATAAAGGTTTTGTTGAAGTTTTTGCATATTCCAATGCTGCATTAATAGAATTTTCGCAAAATGTGTTGCAGATTTCAACATTTGGTAAAATGCGAAGTGCTGCGATGTCAAAAATACCGTGGTGAGTAGGCCCGTCTTCTCCTGTTAAACCGGAGCGGTCAACAACAAACCTTACAGGAAGGTTTTGAAGGGTAACATCGTGAATGATTTGGTCGTATGCTCGTTGTAAAAAGGTGGAATAAAGAAAGCAAAACGGTTTAAAGCCTTGTTCTGCTTGCCCTGCAGAAAATGTTACTGCATGTTGTTCTGCAATACCAACATCAAAAAAACGGTTCGGGAAAAAATCGGCAAAACATTCAAGTGCCGAGCCTTGTTTCATTGCCGGCGTTATTACTGTAATTTTTTCGTCATTTTTGGCAAATTCCGTAATTTTTTCTGCAACAAATTTACTGCAAGAAATTCCGTTACCAACTGGCTGGTTACCGGTTTGAATATCAAATGGTTTAACGCCGTGGAATTTGTCGTCTGCATTTTCTGCGGGTTCGTATCCTTTGCCTTTTTTTGTAATAACATGTAAAAGAACCGGTTTGCTTGCATTTTCTTTGATGATTTCCAAAATTTGAATTAAGGCTTTGGTGTCGTGTCCGTCAATAGGGCCAATGTATTCGTATCCAAGTTCTTCGAAGAAGTTATCTCCGCTAACGATTCCCTTTAATGATTTATGAGTATGTGAACAAAACCGAAAAAACTTGTTTGGAAATTTAGAAAGCAATTTCTTGCTAATTGCCTTAATTTCCTGGTAGCCGTGGCTCATGAAAAGTTTTGGAAGATAATGGCTTATTGCCCCCGTTGGTGGGGAAATTGACATGTCGTTATCGTTTAAAACGGTAATAAACCTTTTTCCGGCTGTTGAAACATTATTCATTGCTTCAAATGCCATGCCTGCGGAAATGGCGCCGTCTCCGATAATTGCAACAGTGTAGGAGTTATCATTCTTTAAAATTTTTGCAGACGCAACACCAACGCCAAGAGAAACCGAAGTTGAACTGTGTCCGGCAAAGAAGTGGTCATGCGGAGATTCTTCAGGGTTTGTAAAACCTGAAAGCCCTTTATAAGAGCGGATTGTGTGAAAGTTTTTGACGCGTCCCGTTAAAATTTTATGTGCATAAGTTTGGTGGCCGATATCCCAAATTAGGGTATCAACAGGAGAATTAAAAGAATAGTGTAATGCTGTTGTAAGTTCAATAACACCCAAACTTGCACCAAGGTGCCCGCCGGTTTTTGAAACCCCTTGAATAATAAACTGACGCACTTCTTTATTGAGCTGTTCAAGTTTTTCAATTGAAAAAGATTTTATATCTTCCAGCCTCAAGTTTTCAAGCATTTGTTTGGTTAATCATCTCTGATGGTGATAAAACACTGTGGAATAAATTTCAATCTTTTATTTCTGTAAGTACTCCCAAATTTCATGAATGCTTGGCGTGCTTTTTTGAAGAAAATGCTTTGCATTGTTACCAACTTCAATGTTTGTTTCACTTTCAATAAGCGTTTGGGCTAAATTGTTGATATTACACATTAAAATTGCCTTTTGTTCTTTCATTTCTTCAATAATTTCAGAAAATGTTTCAACAAATGGACCTGTAATAATTTTACAACCGAAATTTGCAGCTTCCAAAATGTTATGTCCTTTTAAATGAGGAAGAAAACTCCCGCCGTAAATAGCTAATTTACTTTGTGAAAGAATTTGTGTAAGAAATCCGATTTGATCTATCAATAAACATTCAAAACCGTTTTGATAATTTGAAAAAATTGAATGATTGATGCGGTTTTTATCTAGTATTTCAGAGATCTCCCCCGCTCTATGTGGGTGGCGCGGAACATAAATAATATTATATTTATTTTGAAATTGAGCAATAATAGGAATGATTAAGTCATCTTCGCCTTCGTGAGTGCTTGCAATGCACAGTATCGGTTTTTTGGAATTTTCTACAAAACTTAGGATTTTTGCGTCAATTTTTTCCGGTTTTGTAAAATTTAAGTTGAGCATTTTCAGGTTGCCGAAATATTTAACATTATGGTGAAATTTTTGCAAGAACTGTTGTGAATCCTTGCTTTGAGCAATTACAATTTTACAAGACTTGAAAAGTAGCCTTAATACAGAAGGTATTTTTTGCCATTTTGTTTGTGAGTTTTTTGAAATTCTTGCATTGAATAAAATTGCTTCCTTGTTAAAAATTTTTAGTATAAGAAAAAAATTTGGCCAAATTTCACTTTCGGCAATAATAATTTTATTTGAGAGATTTTTGATGAGAAAAATAATGTAAAAAACGGGGAAATCTAATGGTAAAAATTTATGGTGAATGAGTGCGGAGTTATATTGTAAAACTATTTCACGAGATTTAATTGTTGTGGTTGTGATTAAAATTTTTTTGCCATTTTGCAAATTTTTTTTGATGATAAAATCAAGTGATTTTACCTCTCCGACAGATGCTGCATGAAGCCAGATATCGTAACGGTTAAATGACTCAAAAAGTGTGTATAAACCAAATTTTTGGAAAAAAGAAAAGAAGGTGTCTTTGCCGCGGAAAACTCTTACTAAATAAAAAGAGAAGAAAAAAGGAAGAAGTAATAATATTAAAGCGTTGTAAATTATAAGCATTAATATTGCATTCATCTTTTACGAGGATCTTTCCTTGGTTTTTTCAATCAAAGCATTTAGTTGTGATTGTGTACATAAACCAAGAGATACAGGATCTTTCGGAGTAATTTCTTTAGAATAACGATAAGTACCATTGATAACGGATTCAATCATTTGTTTTGTTGCACTAGTGATTGTACGAATATCTTGTGTAGTGATGTTGGTAATGTTTTTGTGTAACCATAAAATTGCACTAGGCTTGTTATGCCTTTTCGATATACTAACATAAGCCTTTTTTTTGACTTTAATATTGGTTATACCATCAAGACCAAAACCGATAATATCTAAAGATTTACTTTCATCTTGTTCGCACTCGTGTATCTGTTCCTCAGTTACTTCTTTGTGGAGAATTGGATTTTTCTCTTTTAGTGAAGCAGACATTACGCCGTCTGCAATCGATTTAACTTCCATTTGATGAAGTGAGCAAAAATCAGCAATTTGTCTGAATGTCAAAGATGTATTGTTAATCAACCATAGTGCTGTTGCTTTTGGCGATGTAACAGTGCGTTTTAATGTACTTTTCATATTATGCAGAGTAATATTCAATTACAACATTTGGCTGAACTTCACAAGGATATTTAACCGATGTGGAATCAGGCAATGCTGACAATTCGATTTTCATTAAATTTTTCTCAATTTTTAAATAAGACGGAGGAACGGGTGTGTTAGCTTCTAAATAAGCTACAACCTGAGGATTTGCCTTAATTTTTTCTGCGAATGTGATGATGTCGCCAACTTTAACTTTGTAAGTGTGCGATGTAACCTTTCTGCCGTTTACAAAAACATGTCCATGGCTAATTAACTGCTTGGCAAAGAAAATTGTTGCAAAAAACCCTGATGAAAAAAGAACTGTTGAAAGTAGTGTGTTCAAGTTTTGTACTACCATTTCAGTTGAGTTGTTACGAGACGCAATTGAAGCACGAACTATGTTTGCAAATTGCTTTTCTGTAAGTAAATGGAAGAATCTCATTTTATTTTTTTCAACGAGCTGTTTACGGTATGTTTTTGAAATTCTCATGACTTTCCCCCCGTGTTGTCCCGGAATGTAAGGCTTTTTATTGAAAGCATCGTTAGCTTTCCCCCAAAGGTTTACGCCGTATTTTCTTGAAATTTTAGACTTAGAAGTTATAACTTTTGACATGCTTTTTACTTTTCGTTAAGTTTAAACGCATTCTTAAATGTATTTTTTTTAATGTCAAGCTAAAATTTAGAAATTGTTTTTGTGGCATTTAAGGCTCAATTTTTTAGTTGACTTTTTTATAATAATATCCTATTAAATCAATAGGTTTTTTGTTTGATTTATGATCGATATTGGTGAAAAGGTTTTACTTCCTGAATTTCAAAAAGGTGTTGTTGTGGTTTATTTTTACCCGAAGGATAATACTCCGGGCTGTACAATTGAAGCAAAAGATTTTTCTTCGCTGCTTCCTCAATTTGAAAAACTTGGTGTCAAGGTTTATGGAGTTTCCCAAGATGATAAAAATTCTCATGAAAAATTCACGAAAGACTGCAGTCTTTCCGTTCCGCTTATTGCCGATGTTGACGGGAAAATTTGCAATACTTTTGGTGTGGTTGGAGAAAAAGTAAACTTTGGTAAGAAGTATGTTGGAATTATTCGTTCAACATTTATTTTAAAAGATGGTGTTGTTGTGAAAAGATGGAAATCCGTGCAAGTTGCAGACCACGCACAAAAAGTGCTTGATTCTATTCCCTCCGTGTTATGAATAAGCCTTCTACACTTTTAAATATTGGTTCAAAAGTAGAAGAAGCACTTGCAAAGCTTGGAATTTATACGATTGATGATTTTCTGCAAAGAAGCATTTATGAAATTTATTTTCAAATGCAAACTCTTGATAAAAAATGGAAAAATAAAATGCTTCTTTATGCACTGTTTGGTGCGGTTAACAATTTTAATTGTATGATGCTTGACACACAAACAAAAAGACATATAACCACCGAATATGAATTCTACATTAATAAATGAAAGAGATTTCATTTCAAAGTTACTTTGTTTAACAAATTCCAACCCTAAAGCGTTTTGTTTACAAGATGACATCGCCAAAATTTCGGAAAACATTATTCTGAATACAGACACCACCATTGAAGGAATTCATATTTTACAAGGTTTGAATCCTAAATATATTGCGTATAAAGCTCTTGCAAGAAGTTACTCTGATATTCTTGCCAAAAATGGAAAGCCGATTGGATATTTTTTGAATATTATTTTACCGAAAAACTTTGGTAAAATTAATAACCTTATTTCCGGGCTTCAAGAATTTGTAAGTACTTATAAAATGGATTTACTTGGCGGAGACACTTCCGTGCATAATGCTTCAAACATTATTATTGTTGCAACAATTCTTGCAACTGTGGAAAAGCATACTGCTCGTGCAGGTGCAAAACTTGGAGACGGTATTTATTTAACAAAAAAAGTAGGGAGTGCGTATCTTGGTTTGCTTGATTGCCAAAACGGTAATATTCAAACGCAAAATGCGAAGGAATATCTTATGCCAAGTTTAACTGATATTAAAGATTATTCTGCAATTAATGCCAGTATGGATATTTCGGACGGTCTTCTTGCAGATGCAGAAAAAATGGCAAATGCTTCAAAAAAATGTTTAGTTATTGATTTCAATAAAATTCCTTTTGCTGGTTTGGATAACCTTCAAAATATGCTTATATTTGGCGATGATTACAATATTCTGGTTACATCTTCAAGCCCTGTATTAAATGCCGTTCACATTGGTTTTGTAAAAGAAGGAAACGGGCTTCTTTTGGAAAACTTTCCTTTTGTGTTTCCTCAAAAAGGATTTGACCATTTTAGTGTGTAAACTGCTTGCAATTGTTATAATTTTGTGGTAAAATTGAATTGTTAGTTGTTTTATGCAAAATGTTGTTCCTACTGTAAGTGATGTAATATCTGAATTGCATGCCAGATATGGTGAATCACAGGATTTTTCAAATTTATTTTCCATCTATTTACAATATGAAGATGATTTAACAGACGAAGTATCCTATAGTATACTTAAACGATTTGTTCAATCTTCCAAAAACTATAACCCATACAAACAATTGTCTGATATTATTCAAGAAGAAATGGAAAAATTAAAAGAAATAACAAAAAACAATAGCGAGATAAGGTATAATGATATTAATAAAACTTTGATGAATACTAGTTCTGTAGCGTTGTTTAATGAACAAATTCAAAAATTACACATTATGATATTTATAGTACTTTTTTTGGACAAAATTTTAATTGGCATTCTAATCCATTATTTTATACGAAATTTGAAGGTTGTGAAAATTCTATGCAAATCGTTCCTCAAAACATAAAAAACATTTGGAATAATGATAGCCAGCGAGTGAATCTTAATATTCATGCTCAGCCATTTGTTCCTACACAAAGTAATTACCGTCAAAACATGCAAGGCAGTAGTTTGAACCAAGGCAAGCCTTCTTTAAGCCGTCAATAGAAATGTATTGAAGACTGTCAACTCCAAGGAACGCAACGGTTTCTTCTAAACTCATGTTGTTTGCAATTAGGTCTTCCTTACATGGGGTGTCAATTCCATAAAAACACGGAAATTTTGTTGGAGGAGAGGCAATTTTCATGTGAATTTCCTTTGCTCCGGCTTCTTTTAGCATTTGTACAATTTTTTTTGATGTTGTTCCTCTAACGATGGAATCATCAATGAGTATAACTCGTTTACCTTTGATTACATCAATATTTGGGGCGTGTTTCATTTGAACTTTGCTTTTGCGAACTTTTTGTGTTGGGTCAATAAATGTTCTTCCAACATAATGATTCCGAATGATTCCAAATTCAAATGGAATGTTTGAAGCATTGGCGTAACCCATGGCAGAAGGTATGCCTGAATCCGGAACGGGAACAATGATATCTCCGTCACATTTTGCTTCCTCAAACAAAATTTTACCTATATTTTTACGAATATTATACACGCTTTTTCCTGAAATGGTTGTGTCAGGTCTTGAAAAATATATAAATTCAAAAATACAAAATTTTTCTTGAATATTTTGTAAAAAATGTTGTTTTTCAGTGCCGTCTTTGTAAAGAAAAAGAATTTCACCGGGGGAAATGTCTCTTTGAAGTGTTCCACCGATCGCAGTAACTGCACAAGATTCCGAAGCAACAATTCTTGCGTTGCCTAACTTTCCAATACAAAGAGGACGAATGCCGTTTGGGTCTCGTATTGCACAGAGGAAATCTTTTGTTGTAATAACAAGGGAAAACGCCCCTTTGATTTGTGAAACTGCATCAATAATTTTTTCTTCTATTAAGACTTTTTTTGAACGAATTATTAAATGAAGAATTACTTCGGTGTCGACATCGGAAGTAAAAATGGTGTTCTGAAGAAGAAGACTTTCTTTAACCGATGAATAATCTACCAAGTTTCCATTGTGAGCAAGTGCCACCTGCCCGTGCTGCGTTTGCCCACAAAACGGTTGAATACAGTTTGTGGTATCTGTTTTTTCACCGGAGGTTGAGTACCTTACATGGCCAATTGCCATTGTTCCTTTCAAATTTTCAATTTCTTCCGGTGTAAATGTTCTTGAAACAAGACCTTCATGTTTTTTAAGGAGTATTTTTTCATTATTTACCGTTGCAATTCCACAGGATTCCTGTCCTCTATGTTGCAGTGCATGAAGCCCAAGCATTGTAAGGTGGGAAGCGTTTGTATGGTTAATAATTCCAAAAACACCGCATTTATCTTTAAAAGATTCAATTTCACTCAAGGTATTTATGCTAAAATTGTACCCACAACTTAACATATTTTTTTTGGTAATGTCAATCTTTTTCTTAATGGTAAATTTTTTGGTTAGGACGAGCCCCGTATTCTGAAGATGTCGGCCGGAGAGTGAAGCTCGTAGGTGGAGAAGCGTAGCAAACGCGAGCCATTTGAAATAATATAACTCGCGAGCAACAGACATCGAAACGGATAGGGGCATGGTGGTGCTTAATGCTTAATGCTAAATATTCCTCCTGTCTTAATGCCCTGCTCGCACGCGGGCGTATCTTAATTTTTGCTCCGCAAAAACCTTGGTATACGCCCTTGGCTTGCTTAATGCCCCCTAGCACAATACA
>JAURNI010000087.1 GCA_030830305.1 Alphaproteobacteria bacterium
AGCAAAGCAAGAGCAGACCAATATGTACTTGATACAAAAGAAGGTATATTATACCAATCCGTATGTGGAAAATATGAAAATGACGATTGTCAGTATACAATTTTACAAGCAATGCCGATTCTAAGTTATAACAAAATGCAGCAGATTTTTAATCAAAAATGAAAATTATTATTTGAACTACCATGATAAACCTAACAGAAAAAAAAGCGTTAATTACAGGGGCAACAAGCGGAATTGGTGCGGAAATTCTTAAATTATTTGTCAATTTGGGTGCAAAATGTATTGCTTCCGGAACAAACGAAGCCAAGCTTGCAGAAATTGAGCAGTCTGGTACTTTTGCAAAGAAATGCAACATTTCAAACCCTGCGGAAATTGAAGAACTTGTAAAATTTACTGAAGAAAAACTTGGCGGGATTGATATTCTTGTTTGTAACGCAGGAATTACAAAGGACGGCCTACTCATGACAATGAAAGAAGACCAATGGGACAGCGTTATCGACACAAACCTAAAATCATCATTTTTATTTAGCAAGGCAGTTATTAGAAAGATGATTAAACAACGCAGTGGTAAAATTATTTTTATTTCTTCTGTTGTTGGGTTCACAGGAAACCCCGGGCAAGTTAATTATGTTGCTTCTAAATCTGCATTAACGGGCATGGCAAAATCAATTGCTAAGGAAGTCGGTAGCCGTGGAATTACAGTGAATTGTGTAGCGCCGGGGTTTATTCAAACACCAATGACGCATGTTCTTCCGCAAGAACAAGCACAAAAATTGCAAGAACAAATTGCCCTTGGTAGGCTTGGCAACCCAGAGGAAGTTGCAAATGCTGTAGCATTTTTAGCATCAGATGCTGCATCTTACATTACAGGAACAACAATCCATGTGAACGGAGGAATGTACTAATGTTGTAAGTTCTGTTATAATTGTGGGTGTTAAATTCTATCATAATTTGCACTAACATGGTACAAAAATGTGCTATTTATGTGCTGTTTTGTATACAAAAAATACACAAAATGTATACAAATTGTAACAACTTTGGCACATAATTGTACAATATTTACCTTTGTGTTTGTAATAAAAATTCTTTCATTAGTCGTTCTGCAGTTTCAATTTTTGGTAAAATACCAGTCCAATTTTTAAAAGACTTTGCACCTTGATAAATCAACATATGTGTACCGTTTTCAATTTTACACCCCTTTTTTTGTGCAATTTCCAGAAAAGGTGTTAACCTTGGGTTGTAGATTGTATCTATACACTTAGTTTGTTTTTGTAGAGTTTTATAGTTTAACGGTAACTCTTCATTGTTTAACCCAACAGATGTTGCATTAATTATTGCAT
Source organism: Alphaproteobacteria bacterium (assembly GCA_030830305.1). Taxonomy (GTDB): domain Bacteria; phylum Pseudomonadota; class Alphaproteobacteria; order Rickettsiales; family Deianiraeaceae; genus CAJQOT01. The sequence continues at coordinate 1,341 of JAURNI010000087.1, forward strand.
CAAAGTTGGAAATATCAAGCTTTGATAAATCTCCGTGATATGAATCACACATGAATTCTTCTGCAATTTTTTGAGCTTTTTCCGGTGTACGGTTTGTAATTGTAATATTTGCCCCTTGGCAAGCAAACACAACAGAAGATGCAACACCTCCGGCACCTATTATTAAGATATGGTCATCTTGTTTTGGTTGAAAAACCTTTGAAAAACCGTATAAATCTGTATTTATTGCCTGTTTTTTTACAAAATTTATGGTATTTATTGCCTGCAAAACTTCCGCATCATCACTAATTTTAAACCCTGCATTTTTAGTAATTTCAAACATTTTATTCTTATACGGTACTGTAATATTTACACCGCAATACCCCATTTTAGGTAATATTTCAAAAACCGATTGTAAATCTGCTTGATTTTCTACGGGAATATATTGATACGACGCATTAATATTGTTTTCCCTAAACCATGCGTTATGAATTAATGGAGATTTTGAATGTTTAACAGGGTTGCCGATAATGCCAAAGAGCAACATTTTTTCAAGAAAACTTTAGATTTCCTGCGAAATGAATATAAAAAAATAAAAGAGCAAGAAAATTATAATCTTGTTCTAAATTTTATAGTTTTTATTATTGGTATTTCTTTATGTTATTGCAATCTATATTGGTTTGCGTTAAGTTTTGTAATATTATTACTGGTATTTAAAAATAAAATCGGAGCTTTAATATTTACCGTCGGTTTTCTTGCAATGAAACTTGATTTTACCAGGCATAATCAAGTTTTAATTATAAAATACCATAAAAACTTACAAATTGAAGCATTAATGGAGAGGTCATCAGATAAAGAACGCTCAATTAAATACACACTTTCAAATATTAAGGTTTTGAATAAAAAACTAAAGATTGATGGTAAAATTATGGCATACTGCCGAACATGTAAGAACTTGGATATAAAACCAAATAGTATTATTTCTGCTAAAATAACAGTATTTCCGTTGCCAAAAAAAGTTTACCCAACAGGGTATGATGTACAAAATAAGTATAGATTTCAAGGTTTTTCCGGTTTTGCTTTTGTGAATGAAATTAAACCTCTAAAAGAGAAGTCTTCGGAAAATTTAACCACAATTGCAACCAAAGTACGAATGTTTTTTTTAAAAAAACTTAATAAAAATGCAGAAAATAATAATATTGATACACAAGCTGTTGCAATTACTGAAGCAATTTTTTTTGGTGAGTGGTCTCGTGTTTCAAATAAAACTAATGATGATTTACGAAAGGTAGGTCTATCACATATTGTGACAATTTCCGGAATGCATGTTTCTATTATTGCGTTAATATGCTATGCCGTGTTATTTAGAGTTTTTGCACTTTCAAAATTTATAAGACTGCATTTCAGCATCAAGAAGATTTCTCTTCTGTGTGCATTGGTTTTTTCATTTCTTTACTTGATGATAGCCGGAATGCCTATTCCTGGTTTACGGAGTTTTATCATGATTTTATTTGCTACAGTGGTTTTTATTATAAATGCAAAGCCTAAGTTGTTTGCGTCTATATTATTTGCGGGGTTTTGTCTTCTTGTATTATTCCCTCATGAACTCTTTTTTGCTTCTTTTCAACTTTCGTTTTTAGCTGTTCTTTATTTTGCCATAATAGTTGATGAAAGTTGGAAAATCAAAAATTTTTTGATGCGTTATTTTGTTTCTATTGTAAAATCTTCATTAATAATAACCATTATTACATTTCCTGTGGTTGTTTACCATTTTGGGGGAATTTCTGTTGTTGGGCCTTTTGCAAATATTCTTGCAATTCCATTGTTTACTTTTGTTATTATGCCGGCAGGAGTTGGTTATTTTCTCTTGACTATTACACCATTTGAAAACAGTTTCATTTGTAATATTTTTGCAAAAGTAATGTTTCAAACAATTGAGGGCATGCTTGGTGGTTCAGAGTTTCTTTCTAGTTTTGATTACTCTTTTTTGGCACTAAAAGATTTACCTCTTACAGCGGTATTGCTTATTTTAACAGGAGTACTCGTGTTATTTTTAATCCAGTCTCTTTTAAAGGTTGTAGGTTTGTTACTTGCTGCCGTTGGTATTGGAATATTTATATTTTCTTATACACCGGACGTTGTTGCGAATTATGATTCTATTGTTTTTAGAGAGGAGGGAAGATATTATATTATTGGGAAAAAAAACGATGATTTTGCTCGTGCAATTTGGCGGAGTAAGCTTGGAATAAAAAAAGATTTTTTAGATGGTGAAAAATTCTGCGATGACGACGGTATTTGTTTAACAAAAAAAGTGACATATCTAAAAAAGAATGCAAAAGTCAAAAAAGTTGACCCTATGAAATGTACAGATATTTTAGTTTCGCATGTAAAATTTGAACAAGTTGAAGAACTTGGGTGTGAATATAAAGTGGTTGTTACACAAGCAGCATTAAACCAGTTACCGTATTTTGTACTTAAGTATTCTGAAGTAGAGAAACCTTGATTTTCTTGGTATTTGTGTCAAAAATTCTTGACATTTACTTTTAGAACACCAACCCAATGCTATTAGATTTAGTTAATCGAAAATGATGTACGATGTTCTTATTATTGGTGCAGGCCCAGGTGGTTATGTTTGTGCAATTAAAGCTGCGCAGTTAGGTTTAAAAGTTGCGTGTGTTGAAAGCCGTAAAACTCTTGGTGGTACTTGCTTGAATGTTGGTTGCATTCCGTCAAAAACACTACTTGAATTTTCCGAAAAGTATTATTCATCAAAACATTTAATTGAAGAGGGAATTTTAAGTGGAAATGTAGCGTGTAATTTTCCAAAATTAATGGAAAAAAAATCATCAATAATTTCACAATTAACAGGTGGAATTTCAATGCTTTTCAAAAAAAATAAAGTTACCCACATTCAAGGTTTTGCTTCATTTAAAGATAAAAACACAATTGTTATTACCAAAGAAGACGGTTCAAAAGAAGAAGTGCAATCCAAAAACTTCGTAATTGCAACAGGTTCAGAAGTTACTCCGTTGCCAAATGTACAAATTGATGAAGAGAAAATTATATCATCAACCGGTGCATTGGAACTTAAATCTGTTCCAAACAAAATGGTTGTAATTGGTGCAGGTGTAATTGGTCTTGAACTTGGGTCAGTTTACAATCGTCTTGGTTCGCAGGTTGAAGTTATTGAATTCTTGCCAAAAATTACCCCAACAATGGACGGTGAAATTTCACAAAATTTTAAGAAAATCCTTGAAAAACAAGGTCTTAAATTCACAATGGAATCAAAGGTTGTAGGTGTTGAAAAAACCTCAAAAGGTGTAGTTGTTAATGTTGAAAGTGTAAAAGACGGAGTAAAAGCTTCAATTGAAGCAGATGTTTGCTTAGTTGCGATCGGTCGTCGTGCTTTTACGAATGGCCTTGGTCTTGATATTGCTGGTGTGCAAATCAACCAAAGGGGTATAGTTGAAGTTAACGCAAAATTCCAAACAAATGTACCAAATATTTACGCAATTGGAGATGTAATTCCTGGTCCCATGCTTGCCCACAAAGCAGAAGATGAAGGTGTTGCAGTTGCAGAAATTCTTGCCGGAAAATACGGTCATGTAAATTATGGCATAATTCCTTCTGTTGTTTATACTCACCCGGAAGTTGCTTCCGTTGGTAAAACCGAAGAAGAGCTTAAGGTGGAAAACATTGAATACAAAGTTGGGAAATTTAACATGATGGCAAATTCTCGAGCGAAAGCCGTTGATGATACTGAAGGTTTTGTGAAAATCCTTGCATGCAAAAAAACGGATAAAATCCTTGGTTGCCATATAATTTCTCGTGGAGCAGGGGATATCATTCACGAAATTGCTGTTGGTATGGAATTTTTTGCGTCGGCAGAAGATATTGCAAGAACTTGTCATGCTCACCCAACGCTAAATGAAGCCATTAAAGAAGCTGCAATGGCCGTTGATAAATCTCAAATTCATTCATAAAATATGATAATACTATGGATATTCCTTGGTACATTAGCATTTATTGGTTTTCTATTTCTTTCCGTTATCATTGTAAAGCAACAAACTGTGCAAGTTATTGAAGTTTTTGGGCGTTTTCATAACGCAAAACATGCAGGTTTGCGTTTTAAAGTGCCTTATCCAATTGGTATTGTTTCTGGAGTGATGGATCTTTCAATTAAGGAGTTATCTCGCTCAATTAATGTAAAAGCACTTGATAACGCCTTTCTTGAAGTTCCGGTTAAGGTACAGTATCGCGTAATTTCAACAAAAATCAAAGAAGCATTTTATGAACTTTCTTCTCCTGAAAACCAAATTGTATCGTACGTTGTAAATGTTGTGCGTAGTACTGCCTCCTCAATGCCAATGGCAGATTTATTTCAAAGTAAAAATGCAATTGAGGATTCAGTAAAAAGTACTCTCAATGAAAGATTTTCCAGTTATGGATTTGAAATTATCAATGTTTTAGTTGATGACCCGCAGCCAAGTCCTGAAATTCGTATTGCATTTGACAAAGTAATTGCGTCAGAAAGAGAAAAGGAAGCAGCCATTAATTATGCGGAATCATACCGTATTAAAAAAGTTGGAGAAGCAAAAGCGGAAGCAGAGTCAATACAGTTGAAGTCACAAGCATATATTCAAAGCAGAGCAGAAATTGCCCAACTTATAAAAGAAAAACTCAACATTACAGATGACGAACTCCTTAAATTAATTGCTGGTATTGACTACCGAGATGCTCTGAGAGACATTTCCAAAAGTGGTTCATTAATTGTTGTTCCACATAATTTTAGCGATGTACAGTCCGGTATATTAACTGCCGAAATTTTAAAAAAACAAAAATCATGAAAAAACTTCCATTCTTACAAAATCCTTCAAGTGTATACTTTATTCCTCTTGGCGGTTGCAATGAAATCGGTATGAACTTCAACCTTTACCACAAAGATGGTAAATGGATTGCCATTGACTGCGGTATTGGTTTTGCAAGTGAATCAATTCCTGGTGTTGAAATTATTGTGCCAGATTATTCCTTCATTGAAGAAAATAAAATCAAAATTGAAGCATTGATTTTAACACATATCCATGAAGATCATGTTGGTGCAATTGCACATTTGTGGGAACACATTGGCAAGCCAAAAATTTATGCAACTCCACTTGGGCGGGAGTTTATCCTAAACAAAATGGCGGATATCAAAAAGAAAGAAAAACCTGAAATAATCACAATTCATCGGGAAGCAAAAACCATTAATGTTGCAGGTTTTGGTGTTGAGTTTGTTGGTTTAACTCACTCTGTTCCTGAAATGAAAGCAATTGTTCTTGATACGCAATTCGGAAAAATTGTTCATACCGGAGACTGGAAATTTGATAAATCTCCTGTTGTTGGTGAAGAAAGCGATTTATCTCGCCTAAAAGAACTTGGAAAGCTAGGTGTTCACACTATTTTATGTGATTCTACAAATATTTCGCAAGAAGGTTTTTCCGGTAGCGAAGGAGACCTTGAAAAAAATATAACCAAAATTGTTAAAGATCAAAAAGGTAGGGTGGCAATTGCAACCTTTGCTTCTAACTTAGCACGAGTTCAAACTATTGCAAATGTTGCAAGAAAAACAGGCAGAAAATTGGTTCTTTCAGGGTTTTCTTTAAGAAGAATCACGGATATTGGGCTAAAACTTGGGTATTTTCAAAATTGTCCTGAATTTCTTGACCAAAAAGATGCAATGGCGCTTAAACCGGAACAAACCCTTATTTTATGCACTGGTTGCCAAGGTGAGCCAAATGCTTCTCTTTCCAAAATTGCAAGCAAAGAACACCCACATATCAAGCTACAGAAAGGAGACTCTGTTATTTTTTCTTCTAAAATTATTCCTGGAAATGAAAAAAGCATTTATGAGGTTTTCAATAAGTTTGTATTAAGAGATATCAACCTTTTTACAGAAAGAGACCACCCCGTGCATGTTTCTGGGCACCCAAACAGAGGAGAGCTCAAAAAAATGTACTCACTTTTAAAACCAAAGAATATCATACCAGTTCACGGAGAACAATATCACATTATGGAACACTGTGAATTTGCCGGTAGCCTTGGAATAAACGCAATTCGCCCTAAAAATGGCGATGTTATTGAGATATCAAAAGACGGCATAAAAAAAGTTGATTCCATTCCAAGTGGCTACTTGTGTATTGATGGTACAAGGTTTGAAGATATTGAAAGTTCAATTTTTAAAGAAAGGAAATCAATTGCGCACGGTGGAATGATATCATGTACATGCATTGTAAATTCAAGTGGAAAATTTACCTGTCAACCAATTATTGAACATTACGGTGTATTTGATGTAAAAAAACAAGATGAAATTAAAGGATTTCAAAAAGCACTAAGGGGTGAAATTGTTGAACTTGTTGCAAACTTTGCCAATATTTCACAATCTAAAAAAGCAATTGAAAAAACAATATCACATATTATTGCAAAATCAATGCGAATATCCCATGGCAAAGTACCATTAATAAATGTTATTTTTCATGTTATATAATAATATATTTTTGGTATTGTTTCTTGTTTTACAATCTTGCAAAACAGTTAATTTGGAATCTGAAAAATACCAGATGCACATAACAACAACTTTATTAACACCAATACACCAAGAAGAATATAGTATCATTAAGAATGAGCTCGAAAAACTTTTTTTTACTTCCGAAAAAGTAACAAGACAGTGTAATATTGCCATTGTCATACAAAAAACTACACAACAATCTGGTCTAACAAGTACAGCGTTTTCTATTAATCAAACATTGAATTTTACCGTTAAGTATCATTTAACATGTAATGATAACATGGAAACGAGCGGAAATGTAGCATTAACAAACGATCTTACTCTATTGCAGGATAAAACAGTTGGTCAGTATGTTGGGCAAAACCATATTGCACATGAAACTTCAAAACAAGCTGCCTCAATGATTTATAATCAAATAAAAATATTTTCTATTTTAAATAACAAAAAGCTTGACAAATAAACTTTTTATCGACATCTACGATATAGTTTAAATTAATGGGTATTAACTTTTATTAAAAGTATGTTTAACTTAAAAAATCAAGAGGCGAATACGCCATACGGAAGTTTGTCTGCAGATGATATTTTAGCAAATATTCGTAAAAGGCTTGGTATTTCTGAAGAAGCATCGCATGATCAAGGTATGCAACCTCAACAAAATGCACAAAATAACCAGCAATCAAAATCTGTAAATCAGCAAGTTGTAAACATACATCAAGCTCAAAGTAAAAATCAGCCAAACCTAAGACAAGAAAGTTCATCAAATGACTCATCTTTTGATGATGACTTTTCACTGAATATGGATTTTTCTTCACCTGAAGAAGCTGAAAGTAGAAATGGTTCTAATGTTAACAAAGCTTATAGAGCGTATCAAAATGCAATGAAGTCATCATACCAGCAAGAAATAAATAATGGTGATGAGGAAGAGCTAGATGAAGATTTCAATTCAGAACTTGGCGAGTGGAATCCAGAAGAAGATACGCAAGAAAATACATATGAAAGTGAAGATTTCAATGCAGAACAAGAAGAGCTAGATGAAGATTTCAATGCAGAACAAGAAGAGCTAGATGAAGATTTCAATGCAGAACTTGGCGAGTGGAATCTAGAAGAAGATGATTACACACAATTTGACTCTACTGAGGAGAATCAACAAAAATCTAATATCCACTTCTTAAACAATCCAAGTAGCAATTCAGCACCATCTTATGGTTTTGGTCAAATTGCCTTAAACATTGAAACAATGTTTGCTAAAATTGTTCAAGATCAAGTACAAGATTGGTGCAATAGAAATCTTGAAAATGTTTGTAGAAACATTATTAAAGAAGAATTATACAAAGAAAAAGTAGAATCAAACAAACAGTAACCATGTATCAAAGTAAGCTGGCATCTGATATATTTTCTTCAGGAGACTTTTTAACGTTTTCCGATGTGTTGCTTTTGCCATCTTACTCTGAGATTCTTCCATCTCAAGCTGATGTATCTTCGTTTTTGGTGAAAAATTTAAGGCTTTTTTCTCCTATAATATCTGCTGCGATGGATACAGTTACGGAATATAAAATGGCTATAAAAATAGCACAAAATGGTGGAATAGGTTGTATACATAAAAATCTTTCAATAGATGAGCAAGCTTTTCAAGTTCAAAAAGTTAAAAGATACGAATCTGGTATTATTACAGATCCAATACTTATATCCGATACCTCAACCGTTTTAGATGCGATTAATGTAATGACACAAAAAGGAATATCAGGTCTTCCTGTCGTTGATGACAAGAAAGACTTGGTTGGTATTATAACAAATCGTGATACAAGATTTATTGATGATCCGTCGTTTTTGGTTAAAGATGTCATGACAAAAAATGTGATAACGATATCCCCTGGATTTTCGATGTCTCAAGTAAAAACCTTATTTAATAAGCACAAAATTGAAAAACTCATCATTGCTGAAAAAGGCAAATGCGTTGGTATGATAACAGTTAAAGATTTAGAAAAATCTAAAAAATATCCTTTTTCAACAAAAGATGCGAATGGTCGTCTTGCTGTTGCTGCTGCTATTGGGGTTGGTGATGTAGAACTTGAGAGAGCAAAAGCACTAATTAGTGCAGATTGTGATGTGATTGTTGTCGATACTGCGCACGGTCACTCAAAAGGCGTAATTGATATGGTAAAAAAAATTCGTTCATTTTCTAACATTTCCATTATTGCTGGAAATGTTGCAACTCCTGAAGCAGTAAAAGACCTAGCACTTGCCGGCGCAGATGCTATAAAAGTTGGCATTGGTCCTGGTTCTATTTGTACTACACGAATTGTTGCGGGCGTTGGCGTTCCACAGCTTAGTGCCGTGTATCACTGCGCAAAGGAAGCAAAAAAGTTTGGTGTTAAAATTATTGCAGATGGCGGCATTCGTAATTCTGGTGATATTGCAAAAGCAATTGCAGCAGGTGCAGATTGTGTTATGCTTGGTAGTTTACTTGCAGGAACCGATGAAAGTCCGGGACAAATTGTAGTATATGATGATGTAACATACAAGGAGTATCGTGGAATGGGATCTATTGGGGCAATGGAAAAAGGGTCATCTGATAGATATTTCCAAAAAGGAGTTCAAAAAAACAAATTAGTTCCGGAAGGTATCGAGGGCGTTGTGCCTTATAAAGGAAATGTTGAAGATATACTTCACCAGTTAATTGGTGGATTAAAATCCTCCATGGGTTATCTTGGGCAGAAAGATATTGAATCGGTGCAAAATAATGCTCAGTTTATCAGAATTACAAATGCTGGGCTAAAGGAAAGTCATCCGCATAACATAAAAATTACAAAAGATGCTCCAAATTATAGCTAATTTTTAAGTAAAAACGTAAAAAAATTACTCTAAATTGATTAATTTAGGTCTCTAAAAATTTCTAAGCCTAAACCGTAGTGCATTAAGCTTAATAAAACCCTCTGCATCTTTTTGATTATAAACCGAATCTGTTTCAAATGTAACAACATTCTTGTTGAAAAGACTATTTGGAGATTTTCTTCCGTCTATAATAATATTGCCTTTAAATAAAGAAAGTTTTACCGTTCCCGTAACATTTTTTTGTGAGGAATCGATAGCAGCCTGCAACATTTCTCTTTCTCCTGAAAACCAAAAGCCATTATAAATTAATTCTGCATATTTTGGCATCAGTTCATCTTTAAGATGCATTGTGCCACGGTCAAGAGTAATAGATTCAATTGCTCTGTGAGCATGTAAAAGCAATGTTCCGCCCGGAGTTTCATAAATTCCACGAGACTTCATTCCAATGTAGCGGTTTTCAATTAAATCAATTCTGCCAATTCCATGTTTTGATGCAATATCGTTTAATTTTGCAAGCATTGTTGCTGGTGAGGTTTTTTCACCATTAATTGCTATTAAATCTCCGCATTCAAAATCTAATTCTATTGACTCTTTTTGATTTGGAGTGTCGTCCAAATGACGCACACGAATGTAAGTATCTTTTTGAGCAGGTTCCCATGTGTCTTCAAGTGCTTTTCCTTCAATTGAAAGGTGAAGAAGGTTTGCGTCCATAGAATATGGTGGCTCTTTTTCTTTACCGTTTGGAATATCAATATTATGTTTGCGCGCAAATTCAAGCATTTGAGTTCTTGATGTTAAAGTCCATTCGCGCCAAGGTGCAATAACTTTTACATTTGGCATGTTTGCGTAATAACCAAGTTCAAAGCGGATTTGATCATTTCCTTTACCGGTTGCACCATGCGAAACAACTGTTGCTCCAACTTGTTTTGCAATGTCGATTTGCTTTTTTGCAATAAGAGGGCGCGCAATACTCGTTCCCAGAAGATAAGAACCTTCATAAAGTGTGTTTGCACGGAACATTGGGAAAACATAATCTTTAACAAACTCCTCCTTAAGATCCATTATAAATGCGTCTTTTGCACCTGTTTTAAGTGCTTTTGTTTTAACTTGATCCATGTTATCTTCACCTTGACCTAAATCTGCAGTAAAAGTATAAACTTCACAGTTTTTTTCTTCAATAAGCCATTTTAAAATAACAGAGGTATCAAGACCACCGGAATACGCAAGAACAACTTTTTCTTTTGACATAACACGCTAAAATGAACAATACAAACTGAAAATAATGATTTAAAGTTGTCAAGCACAAACAACTAACTTTCCAAATATTTTTCAATTCTTAAAAGTTCGTTATATTTCGCGGTTCTTTCACCTCTACAAGGTGCACCAGTTTTAATTTGTCCACAATTTGTAGCAACTGCCAAGTGTGCAATTGTGGTGTCTTCACTTTCACCGGAACGATGAGACATCACGCACTTAAAACCTGCCGCTTGTGCAATTTTTACTGCTTGTAGTGTTTCGGAAATTGTACCAATTTGATTTGGCTTCACAAGCAATGCATTTGCATATTTACCATCAATTCCTTTTTGAATTAATTTCGGATTTGTACAAAAGAGGTCGTCCCCAACAATTTGAATTTTATTGCCAAATTGCTCGGTGAATTTTTGAAAACCAGTAGTATCATTTTCATGAAATGGATCCTCAATTGATATAATAGGATATGTATTTACAAGATTTGCATAATACACAATTAGTTCATCGGTTGTAAGCTCTTGTCCGTCAATCGCATATTTTGAGTTTTTATAAAACTCACTTGCGGCTGCATCAAGTGCAATTGATATTTGCGTTTTAGGTTGATATCCTGCATCTTTAATTGCTTGCATAATACAATCAAGTGCTTCTTTTGATGTTTTAAAATTTGGAGCAAAACCGCCTTCGTCACCAACTGCGGTTGTGTGTCCTGCTTTTTTTATAACATTTTTAAGTGTATGAAAAATTTCAGTACCGGCACGAAGCTTTTCAGAAAAAGTTTCAAAACCGTGTGGAATAACCATAAACTCTTGAATTGCAAGTTCATTAGATGCATGTTCGCCTCCATTAAGAATGTTCATCATCGGCGTTGGAAGAATATCTGCATTTTTACCACCAATATATTCAAATAAAGGCAGGCCGGCATCTTCAGCTTTTGCTTTCCAACAAGCAATTGATGTTGCAAGAATGGCATTTGCCCCAAGATTTGTTTTATTTTCCGTGCCGTCAAGTTCAATTAAAATTGAATCGATATCGTCTTGAATATCAATCCCCGCAAGTGCATTATTAATTTCCGTATTTACAAATTCAACCGCTTTTAACACGCCCTTGCCACAGTATCTTGATTTATCTCCATCACGAAGTTCGCATGCTTCTTTTGTACCAGTTGATGCCCCAGACGGTGCAATTCCCGAAGCTGTTATACCGTTTTCAAGCGTTATATTTACTTCAACCGTTGGATTTCCACGGGAATCAAGAACTTCAATTGCATAGACATCAGTGATAACGGAGTTTAATTCAGACATACACTACTTTTTAACTAGTAAAACATACCAAACCCATTACTTTGAAGTTTCAAATTTGTCAAGCAATAAAAAATATTAAAAAACTTGATTTTTCATTTTTTAGGAAAATTGTTTGTTTGAAAAAGTTTTCCGTTTGTATGCAATTAGTAAGGTTAATTTACATTGTGTTTTTTATAACATTTACAGCTCATTCGTCAGATATTATCACCATTGCAACAGGTTCAACTTCCGGTCTTTACTACCCGAGTGGTGGTGCAATTTGCAGAATTTTTAATCTATCATCTAACGGCGAAACAAAGTGCATTGTTGAATCTACTCCTGGGTCAGAATACAACCTTAACGCGGTTGAGGGTGGGTTAAATAACTTTGCTTTTGTGCAAGCAGATGAATTCTTCTCTTACCTTCAAATGAAGCAAAAGGACGGTAAAGAATCTGGGGTTCAAATAGTATTTCCTTTGTATACAGAAACATTTGTAATGATTGCTTCTAAAGATTCAGGTATAAATACAGTAGAAGACATAAAAGATAAAAGGATAAATATCGGAGTTGACGGTTCAGGTGTTAGAAATTTTACATCTAATATTATTAAGCATCTTGGCGCAAAAAGCACAGATTTCAAAAGTATTTTTACAGAAAATCAATCATCTATTGAGCATTTTATTTGTAATAATATCATAGATGCATCTTTGGTCGTTAGTGGTCAACCAAACTCCATGATAAAAAATCTTATAGAAAATTGTGGTGCGAAAATTATTCCTTTTTCACAAGACTTCATCAAATCCATTATGCAGCAAAACAGTTTCTATACTGTATCAGAAATACCCGGGGGAATGTATTTTGGTTACAACCAAAATATTCAAACAGTTGGCACAAAAGCTTTGCTTATAACATCAAAATATACAAACGACGAACAAATTTATAATATGGTTAGTTATATTATTCAAAACTTTGGTTCATTTAAACAATATTCTCCTGTAACTGAAAGAATGACGGTAGAAGCGCTTAATGCAACTCTTCCTCATTTTCCAGTTCATCCTTCTGTAATTAAAGCATTTAGGGAAAACGGAATTAATTAAATAAAGTAGGTTTAATATAGGTAACTAATTTTATGTAAATGGTACAAATTGTAAAAGAAATGGATAATAACCTTACTGATTTTGGTAAGGCAGTATTAGAGGATAGATACTTACTAGAGGGAGAAAGTTATCAAGATCTCTTCAAAAGAGTTGCAAAAGCCTATTCAAACAACGAAGAACACGCTCAAAGGTTGTATTATTATATGTCAAACATGTGGTTTATGCCTGCAACGCCAATATTAGCAAATGGTGGAACGACAAGAGGTTTGCCAATTTCTTGCTTCCTCAATGAAACTGAAGATAGTCTTGATTCTATTGCGGAACTGTGGAATGAAAATGTTTATTTAGCTTCAAGCGGTGGTGGAATTGGATCTTTTATAGGAAATATCCGCTCAATTAATGAAACAATTTTAAACAAAGGAACAACTTCCGGTGTAATTCCATTTATTAAAGTTATAGACTCCATGACTCTGGCTATTTCTCAAGGAAGTTTGCGTAGAGGTAGTGCAGCCGTATATATGCAAGATAATCACCCGGAAATTGAGGAATTTATCGATATTCGCCGCCCTACAGGTGGTGATTCAAATCGTCGCTGTCTTAATATTCATCACGGAATATGCCTTAGTGACGCATTCATGCAGGCAGTACAAGACGGTAAACCTTGGAACTTGATTAGTCCTGCAACCGGAAAGGTTGTAAATACAATTAATGCCAGAGATTTATGGATAAAAATCCTTTCAGCAAGAATTGAAACAGGAGAGCCATATATTCTTTATACAGATAATGTCAATAAATATCTGCCGGAAGTGTACAATGCTCATAACTTTAAAGTAAAAACTTCAAATCTTTGTTCGGAAATTACTCTTTTAACAGGTAAAGATCATCTTCACAGAGATCGTACAGCAGTATGTTGTTTATCTTCTTTGAATTTAGAATTTTATGAACAATGGAAAAGTAGTGAATTATTTATTGAAGATGTTATGAATTTCCTTGATAATGTCTTGGAAGATTTTATTACAAGAGCACCAAATCAAATGGAGCGTGCAAGATATTCCGCAATACGTGAGCGTTCGGTTGGCCTTGGAGTAATGGGATTTCACTCATTTTTACAAAGCAAAATGGTTCCAATTGAAGGAGTTGCAGCAAAATCTTGGAATAAAAATATATTTGCACACATAAAAACTAAAGCAGACGAAGCCAGTAAAAAGATTGCCAAAGAAAAAGGTGCATGTCCAGATGCACAAGACGCTGGAATTGACGAACGATTTTCCAATAAAATTGCAATTGCTCCAACCGCTTCAATTTCAATTATTGCAGGAAATTCAAGCCCAGGCATTGAACCGTTTGTTGCAAATTGCTATACACATAAAACTCTTTCTGGAACATTTATTGTTCGAAATAAATACCTAAAAAAACTTCTTAAAACAAAGGCAAGTGATAACGATAAAACTTGGTCTTCAATTGCAATGAATGAAGGTTCTGTACAGCATCTTGACTGCCTTACACCTGAAGAAAAAGATGTTTTCAAAACTGCAATGGAAATTAACCAAATGTGGTTAATTGACCACGCCGCCGACCGCCAAAAATACATTTGCCAAGCACAATCGTTGAATATTTTTGTTCCGTCAAATGTTGCAAAAAAAACATTACATGATATTCACTTCAGTGCATGGAAGAAGAATTTAAAAAGCCTCTACTACTGCCGCTCTGCATCAATTCAAAGAGCAGAAAAAGTTCCTTCCGGACAAGATATTATTCAAGCAAAACCAAAGATGCAAACCGGTAAAACCGTTGATATGTACGACGAATGCCTTGCTTGCCAGTAATACTTATATATTCTTGACTTATATTTTTTTGGTTATTGAATATTAGCAAATTCTATTGCAAAACCATGAAAATATGGCAACTTGAAGAGGTAATTGAGCTTTCACAGACTCCATTTTTTGAACTTATTTCAAAAGCAATGGAAGTTCATAAAGCAAACCATAATGCAAATGAGGTTGAAATTGCAACACTTTGTTCAATTAAAACGGGTTCATGCCCTGAAGATTGTAAATACTGTCCGCAGTCGGCTCATTATAATACCGGCTTAAAAAAAGAACCGTTAATGGATAAGGAAGAAATTCTAAAACATGCAAAAAATGCCAAAGAATCCGGTGCAACAAGGTTTTGTATGGGAGCTGCCTGGAAAAGACTTCACGCCAAAGATACAGAAAAAATGTGTGATATCATTTCTTCTGTTAAAGCACTCGGTATTGAAACATGTGCGACATTTGGAACGCTTACACAAGAACAAGCTTGCGCAATGAAAGAAGCCGGACTTGATTATTACAATCATAATTTAGATACCTCTGAAGAATTTTACGATAAAATAATAACAACACGCCCTTATAAAGAGCGTCTTGAAACTTTAGAACATGTTGCAGATGCCGGTATCAACATTTGTTGCGGTGGAATTGTTGGTATGGGTGAAACTTTTGAAGACCGTTTAAAAATGTTGGTTACTCTTTCAAAAATGAAAGTGCAACCAAATTCAATACCAATCAACATGCTTGTGCGAGTAAAAGGCACTCCGCTTGAAAATGCAAAACCGATTGACTCATTTGAGTACATTCGCCTTGTTGCAATTACAAGAATTATGTTTCCAAAAGCATTTGTAAGGCTTTCTGCCGGAAGAATTAACATGAGCGATGAAATGCAAGCTATGTGCTTCATGTCTGGAGCAAACTCTATTTTTTATGGGGAAAAACTCCTTACAACACAAAATAATGATGCAAATTCCGACTTAAATCTTCTAACAAGGCTTGATTTAGTGCAGATGAAAAAACATCATTAGAAAAACTTGCAAATACTATGAATATCAGTCATATTACATTAATAGTGCGAGATTTAGAAAAATCAGCAAATATGCTAAAAGTAATGTTTGACGCTAAAGAAATTTATTCAAGTAACGGTCATAAATTTTCGATCTCAGAAGAAAAATTTTTTCTTATTGGCAAAACATAGTTTTGTTTGATGGAGGGAGATGGTCTAAACAAAAAGACATACAACCACATAGCATTTAAGATTTCTAAAAAGTCTTGTAATTTTTATTTATGTAAAGTTAAAGAGCTTGGTTTAGAGATTGAAGGGGGAAGAAAGAGGATGCCCGAAGAAGGTCAATCTATTTATTTTTATGATTATGATAATCATTTGTTTGAATTGCATACAGGAACATTGAAAGCAAGATTAAAAAAATACAATAATATAGATTAATAACGATGCACAGTCATTGCAATTAAGATGGGAAATTTTAGATTTTATATTTTTTTAGTAAAAAAATTATTAAATAAGTAAAAAACAAAACAATATTAAACCAAACAAAATCAACTCCAAATAGTGAAGCTTTTGCACTACACGGAGTTGTGTTTTGCAACATCAATTGAAAACTCTCGAAAGTCTGTTTTTTAGAAAAAAAACTTGGACAATATGATAGATATCCCATTTGTAAAAGTTTATGGTATACGGAAACCAAAAAACCACAAAGTGATGTTATTATTATAATTAATGGATACTGTTTATAACAAAACAAAAGTGAAACAAATAACAAAAAATAAATATATCTTGCAAGTAAACACAAATTACAAGGCTCAATTTTAAAGATGTATTCTAATACAAATGAAGATATAAATAACATAAGTGGTAAAAAAATTACCACAAAAGTATAAAAATTTATAATTTTCCTTGACACTTTAATTTCCATTTTTAGTATTAAACTAATTTATTTTAATGGGGTATGAGTAAAAATCAAGTAGGAAATGTACAGTATGTTGATTTCAAAAAAGAATCACCTGCAGTTGTTGTTCCGGAAAAATCTTTAAAAAAAGCAAAAAAACAAGAATCTTTGAGTGACAATGTTATTCGTAATTTTTTTGTTCAAAATGAAATTAAAACAATTATTTCCGGCAAAAAAGATTGCAAATTAACTTTAATTTCAGATGTCACAAACAAGGAAATATACACAAAGGCACTAAAAACAATATTAAAATCAGTTAAGTCTTCAAGAAAATTTAAACTTCAAGCATGTTAATTGATACTCATGCTCATATTTCATACTTTCCAAAAGATGAACAAAAAAGCGTGATTAATCGTGCGTTCCAAAGTGGTGTTATTGCAATAAACAATATTTCAACAGAGGTCTCTAAATTTTCGGAAGTTCTTGAATCTTGTTATAATTTTGCAAATATTTTTTGCACAGTTGGGACTCATCCATGCCATGTACAAGATGAGCCCAATATAACATCTCAAGTACTTGTTGATCTTATAAAAAAGCATAAAAAAATTATAGGAATTGGTGAGACAGGATTGGATTATTATCATTCAATGGAACACAAGGCTTTACAAATAAAGCAATTTAAAGAGCATATTCTTGCAGGAGTTATAACAACAAAGCCTATTATTGTTCACACAAGAAATGCAGACGATGATACCCTGGTCATTTTGAAGGAAGCAAAGAATCAATATGGGGAAAGCCTAAAAATTCTTATTCATTGTTTTACCGGTGGTATTGAATTCTGTAAAAAGTTACTTGGAATCGGCTGTTACATTTCCTTTAGTGGAATTATAACTTTCAAAAATGCAAAGGAAATTAAAGAAGCAATGCTATCTGTTCCAATTGAAAGACTTTTAATTGAAACAGATAGTCCTTATCTTGCACCGGAACCGCACCGCGGCAAAAAAAATGAACCGGCTTTTGTAAAATATGTTGCAGAATCGATTGCAAAAGAAAGAAATATACCATATAAAGATATTTGTTCAATTACGGGTGAAAATTTTTGCAAACTTTTTTGCTTAAAATTATAAAAGAAATATACCGCAACCTAAAATTGCAGCAGTCTCTGCCCGCAGAATATTTTTAGATATTTGAACTTTTTGTGTAAAATTTTCCAACTCCTTCAATTCTTTTTCACTAAAACCGCCTTCCGGGCCAATAATTATTAATCTTTTGTTATTTGTTGGTTTGTAATTTATGCCATCTTGATGAAGAAGAATGAATTCTCCTCCGTTTTTTGATAATTCCATCAACTCTTTTATTGTCATAATTTCAGTTATTTTTGGAATATCAAGTCTGCCACACTGTTCCGAAGCTTCAATTATAATTTTTTGCAGTCTTTCAATGTTTAATTTGGAATCATTTGTTCTTGTTGTTTCAAGTGGAATAATTTCTGTAACTCCAATTTCAGTGCATTTTTGAATAATTAATTCAACATTTTTTGGTTTAATTATTGAAAACACACATGTTAACTGGATTTGCGGTTCTTGAAAATCTCTAATTTTTGTAACAACGTTGCAAATAGAATGTTTTTTTGATATTTCCTTAACTTTACAAAGAAATTCACCGGATTCTTTATTAAAAAGAAGAATTTCATCATGAACTCCAAGACGCATAACTTTAGTTATATAATGTGTTTGTTCTTCATTTAACAAAACTGTTTTATGTAACAAAAGTGTATTTGTGGTATAAATTCTAATCTTCATTGTAAATTATTATTTTTGCCTTGCGTTGATTCGGGTTTTCTGTGTAAGATAAAAATATTTCAATATCCGGAATAATACCATATTCTTTAGCCAAGTTTGG
>JAURNI010000088.1 GCA_030830305.1 Alphaproteobacteria bacterium
AGCCGATATTTCTACAGTAAATGTTTTGGAATTTCTCAATTTCTTTTTCAAAGTTTTTACCAACCTCTGAAGCTTTCTGTAGTGCTTCATGAAAATAGCCTTGTTTAAATCCGAGTGGGTCAAGGTTTGAAGCTAAATGCCCGAAGTCTCTGTATGCTGTTTTAATGAATTGTAAAACAACTTCATTTGATAATTCACTTGTTTTTTGAGGTTTTTCTTCGGCTTTTTTTTGAGATTTCTTATCAGATTCTACCCATTCTTCTTTTGGAAGAGATGATAGTTCATTTTTGTTGCCTATCACGGAAATTTTATTTCTGTTCCATGAAGATTTTTCCAAGTCTTTTTTTATTTCGTTCAATTCCTCTTTGTTTTCATTAAAATAGTTATGCCATGAGCTATCAACAGAGTTGGGATTTTGTAAAAATTTAGTGTAAAGTTCTGCAATATATGCAAGATTTGTGCTATAAAACATTATTTTGTTTCTAAAAACGGATACATTCTTTGAATTATTCATGTTGTAAAAAGTCAAGAAAATTTATAAAATCCTTGCAATGTTGAATTTGTTTTTATTCCAGAAATTAGTAACTGATAAACTTTTATCAAAAATGTATGATGGAATTTCTGTACTCTTTTACGGGTTTTTTGGAATCTATACTGTTTTTTAGCATTTTTGGGGTACCTTTTGTTGTGCTTTGGCTTGGGTGTGTAAGTATTTATCTTACGGTACGTTTAAGGTTTATAAATATTTTTGGTTTAAAACATGCTTTTGATATTCTTTGTGGTAAATTTAGTGGAAAGAGTTGTAACGAGCAAATAAGTCCCTTTCAAGCATTAATGTCATCAATGGCAGCAACATTAGGAACTGGTTCTATTGTTGGTGTTGCAGTTGCTGTTTCAAAAGGTGGTGCTGGTGCAGTGTTATGGATGATGATATTCGGTTTTTTTGGAATGACGGTAAAATGTGCCGAGGTATTTTTGGGTCATAAATATAGAGATATTCAAAAAGATGGAGTTGTGTCTGGTGGTCCTTTTATTTACCTTAAAAAGGGTTTTGAAGAAATGGGTTTTGTAAAGATTGGAATTTTTCTTTCGGCAGCTTTTGCGATTTGTGGTCTTTTTGGTGTTCTTGGAATAGCTGGCTTTCAGTCGAATCAAGTTGTAACTGTTATTACCGGCGGTGTGCATGGAATCACTGTAAAAAAAGTTTTGGTTTCTTTGGGTTTAACTTTATTCTGTGTTTATATTCTTCTTGGAGGGGTAAAGAGGATATCATCTTTTGCCGATAAAATTGTTCCATTCATGGTTGTGCTTTATGTTGGAACTGTGGTATATATTATACTTAGTAACTTGGGTCAGTTAAAAATTACGGTAAAATTAATTGTTCATGATGCCTTTGATTTTTCTTCGGGTATTACAGCATTTCTTGCAATGGTTGCAATTGGTGCAAGAAGAGCTTTGTTTGCATGTGAAGCAGGGCAGGGTACTTCTCCAATCATTAATGCAACTTCGAATGTTGAGTATTCGCAAAGACAGGGGATTATTAATCTTTTTGATCCACTAATTACAACATGGCTTGTGTGTCTTTTAACGGCGTTGGTTTTAATAATTTCAGGGTTATATACTGACAGCTCTGTTGATGGTGCAATTTTAGTAAAAAATGCTTTTGCGATGTACAATCCCTTATTTTCTTATATTGTTATTATTTCAATTTTGTTTTTTGCGTTAACGACACTAATTACA
Organism: Alphaproteobacteria bacterium; assembly: GCA_030830305.1. Lineage (GTDB taxonomy): Bacteria > Pseudomonadota > Alphaproteobacteria > Rickettsiales > Deianiraeaceae > CAJQOT01. The sequence continues at coordinate 1,741 of JAURNI010000088.1, forward strand.
GATTCCTACTATTTCACAAAGATTTCACAGCATTTGAAAATACCGCAAAAAGTAATTTATGGAGTATTTTTTAGTTTTATATTTATTGCCGGAATTGTTCACTTGGATACCATTGTAGCATTCGCAGATATTTTTGTTTTGTTAATGACAATTATTAATACCCTGGGTTTGTATTTTTTTTCAAACAATGTTTCTAAGTCTTTTAGAGACTACTTCGTGAAGATGAAAAATAAATAGAAATTAGAAGCAAATATTAAGGTATGCATTTTCTTGACAATTCCATTTCAAATGATCAAAATACATAAAAAAATTAGTTAAAAAAATGCAGTGTGTTTGTGTGTATGATTCTCGAAGCATTCAAGCGGAAGAGTTTGCGGAGCAGGTTCACCAGCTTTATGGTTGGGAGGTATTTGATAGTAAAACCTTTGTTTTACCTGAACATTCTGAGGATTTTATTTTTATTACACTTGGTGGAGATGGATTACTTTTACATGTAACGCGTCTTTTGAGTGCTATTTCAAATTTTCCAAGAGTTTATCCCATAAATTATGGAACTATTGGCTTTTTGACTAACAATAGAACGCAAGCTGTGAATTTGGAAAAAAAAATTAGAACTGCGGTTCCGTCTTTATTAAAATTTCTTAAGGTTGATTTAAATTTTACTAATGGTGAAAAATCAACACAGTATGCTTTGAATGATGTTTCAATTTTAAGGCAAACAGGGCAAGCTACTTATATGAAGATTTCTATTAATGGTATAACACGAATTGAAGAGCTTGTTGCAGATGGTATTGTGATTTCAACTCCAGCGGGATCAACTGCATATAATTTTTCTGTTGGAGGACCGATTTTTGGTTTAAATTCCGGGCTTTTGGGTGTGCACCCTGTTTCTCCGTTTCGTCCTCGTTATTGGAGAGGTGCATTATTGAGTGATCAATCAACCATTGAAATTGAAATGCTGCAAATTTATAAACGTCCTGCGTCCGTTAATGTAGATTCAAAACATTTTCATGATATTGAGAGAATTAAGGTCTGTTTGTGTAAAGATAGAGGTGTTGAATTATTGTTTGACAAACAATTCACAATGGAAGATAAAATATTATCTGAACAATTTTCAATTTGAGAATGTATTATATTATAATCTCTTCTCCATCAGGAGGAGGAAAAACTACAATTTGTAACATGTTGCTTAGCGATAAAAATTCACCAATTTATGGTAATGTTGGTTTTTCAATTTCTGCAACAACTCGCTCCAAAAGACAGCATGAAGTTCATGGAAGGGAGTATTTTTTTCTTTCAAAGGAAGAGTTTGGAACTATGATTGATAATAATGAGTTTCTTGAGTATGCAAATGTATGTGGAAATTTATACGGCACGCCATTAAAAGGTGTTATGGAATATAACCATACACTTTTTGATATTGACTACCAAGGTTTTGAACAAATTAGCCGCAATGGTAAAGCTAAAATAATCAGCATATTCTTACTTCCACCTTCCTTAGAGGAATTGGAGCAGCGTCTGCAAAACAGAGGAGACATTTCGCAAAATGTTATTGCTGAAAGAATGCAAAATGCTTTGGAGGAGATTTCGCATTCTCAAAAATACGATTATATTCTTACAAATTTTAATATTCAAACAACATTTCAAATGGTTTGTAAGATTATCGACTACACTATTCATGGTAATCATGACATTTTACATCAAAATGCAATTTCTCTTGCAAACTTAATTAAGGGGTTTAGCAATAAAAATGTTGCGTTATATTTAAAAGAGGCATTAAAAGTTACACAAAATGCATGTTGTTAGAGTCTATTTAGAAAGTATTTCAATTACCACCGGTGTACATCTCAGTACAATGCCGCTTTATGGTGTTGAAAATGACGAAATATCAAATATTCAAGATTTACAGCATTCTATTAATTCTCTAATCGAAAAACATGAAGAGTTATATAGTTGCAAAATTGAAGAGGTACAAATGGTATGTGATATCTTTTCGCCAAATATAATTCGTATGCCAAAAATGCAAAACTTTGTTGTACCTACTGGCAAAATGGTTACGAATAATTTTGTCATGAAAACATGTAAAGTTTTTGAAATGTATGACGAATATTCGCTTAAGGCTTTGATAAACTGTTTTACAAGTATTGGCATTAATGTTGAAAGGGTGTGGTCTGTATTTAGTCTTTTTATACAAAATTCCAAAGAGTTAATTAATAAAGAAAGAACAAGCATTCTTTTTATAGGTAGAAAAGAAACTATTCTCTGTAATTTTGATGGAGCTGGTAGTGTTATTGGTATTAATAGTGTAAATCGTGGTTTTGTTGATATTAAAAAATATATCAATACTTTAATTGTAACAAAATTTCCACATGTGAAACATCAGGTTGTGACATTAATTTTACAAAATTTTATTTACTTTAATGAATTTGAAATGATTCAAAAAATACAGAATAGTAGAAATCTTAATTCGGGAATGATGTCTTTTGTAAATTATGATATTGTCCGTTTTATTTCAAGTTTATTACAAAAATATTTAAAACAAGTGTGGCAAGATTTGCAATCTGCATCAAGTGCTCAAAAGGTTGTGTTGTACACACAGGTTGAATATCTCACTTCATTTAAGAAGATATTATTAACAGTTACAATGGAGGATTTTGTAGTAATATCTAAAGATACACTGCAGCCGTTAAATGCGTTACGACAAAAAAAGAAGTTTGTGCATGAATTGATTGATTTATTTTAAAAAAATAGTCTTGTTTTTTGTTTTATTGTTCATTATTAAATTTTGTAATTTTTATTACAGTGGATGCTTTCGCTTTCTATTGCTTCGATTTTTCTATGGTTTGGTCAGTATGTTTGGTTGTTAGAAATTTTTATTGTTATTGTTGTATTCTTATTAGTGTATAAGCTTTTAAGTATTTTGATAAAAAAATTTCAGCTTCGTTTTAGAATAAGTCATCATTGGACAATAGAAGTTTTTCTTAAAGCTATAAGAAAACCGCTTCATTACTTTTTCTTTTTATTGTGTTTAATTGTTATTATTGGTGTAATTGATGAACACACAATGTTATTTAACTGGTTTTCTACTAAAGCCACTACAAAAGTGCTTTTAGTGGTGTCGTTTA
>JAURNI010000089.1 GCA_030830305.1 Alphaproteobacteria bacterium
AAAAAAGTATAAATGTGTGGAAAAATTTTATAAAAAATTGTTACACTAAGTAATTCTGGTATTGTTAGTGAACGACTAAGTGCTGCGGAATCTTTATATCCCTGAAAAGCAAGTGCAATAATTATTAAAATACCAATAATATCCGTGAATAAAATCATTTTGTAATTACATTCAAAACTCTACCTTTAATAAAAATAATTTTTCTTCCCTCATTAAGGATGGGAGCAATTTTGTCATTTTCCCTTAAAAGGGAAACAATATCATCTTGACTGGGTTCTTTTAAAAATTCAAGTATGGTTTTCATTTTTCCGTCAATTTGTATTGTAACCTTATGTATTTTTTGTGCAAATAATGCTTCATTAACTTTTGGGAATGGCACTGTTGTTATCTTTGTACTAAATATATTATTATATAGAGTATCTGAAAGATGAGGACAAACCGGAAAAAGCATTTGTAAAAAAATACCAAATGCAGATTTTTGTTCATTTTCCGGAAGCTTTTCAATTGTCGAAAATGCAGTATAAAGGTTTGCAATAATTTTATTAAGAAAAAGATTTTCCATATTATTCAAATACTCTTTTAAAATTTTGTGAATTTCTGTTGCATTGCATTCCATTGTGCCGTTTGTAATTTTTTCGCTAAATCTATAAACTCTTTGCAAGAATTTATAAACCGATGCAACGCCGGCATCACTCCATTCGAAATCACGGTCAAGAGGGCTATCTGAAATTATAAAAAACCGAGCAGTATCCGCCCCATACTTTTCCACAATTTCAACTGGTGAAATGGTATTTTTTTTGGATTTACTCATTTTAATTGATTTTCCCACCTCAACGCCGTCAATAGGGTTTCCATTTTTATCAAGGGCTTCTTCCGGTGAAAGCCATTTGCCATTTTTTTGAAATGTTTTATGGCAAACCATTCCTTGTGTTACAAGTTTACGGAATGGTTCTTCGTTATAAATTTCATACCCACACTTCCTTAACGCCATTACAAAAAAGCGAGAATATAGCAAGTGTAAAATTGCGTGCTCAACGCCGCCAATATAAAGGTCCACGGGTTTTACATTTTCAAATGGCTTTTTCAATGTTGGCGAGCAAAACCGTAAAAAATACCACGATGATTCAAAAAAGGTGTCAAATGTGTCGGTTTCTCGCTGTGCGTCGCCTCCGCAGTTTGGACATTTACAGTTTTTCCAAGTTGGGTGTTTTTTAAGCGGGTTCTCTCCTGCTTCAATCTTAATATCTTCTGGTAATTGCACGGGTAATTGTTCTTTTGGAACAGGAACAACTCCGCAAGAATCACAATATACAATAGGTATTGGGCAACCCCAGTAGCGTTGGCGTGAAATACCCCAGTCCCGTAATCTATATGTTATTTTTTGCTTTCCTGCATTATTTCTTTCCAAGAAATTAATTGTTTCATTAAAAGCCTCTTGTACTGTTTTACCATTAAGAAAACCGGAATTTATCATTTTGCCGGATTTTTCCGTGTATGGAAGTTCTTCACTACTTTCAACCACCCTTTTAATTGGTAGTTGATACTTCGTTGCAAACTCAAAGTCTCGCTCATCATGAGCAGGGCACCCAAAAACCGCCCCAGTGCCGTATTCCATCAAAACAAAATTTGCAATGTAAATTGGTACAAGTGCCGGATTTTTCAGCGTGAAAAGGTAATTATCTTTTTCAAAATTTGGAATGCGTTTTATTCCTTCTTGCTTTTGCATGAATTTTGAAACAACACCAATTGACGGTTTATTTTCCGTAACAATAATGGCATTAATTTGGTGGGTTTTTACCTCATAAAATGCTTTTTCAATATAATACTGAATTATTACTTTTGAAAACCCTTTGCCATGATATTCCCTTCCAAGAACGAAAATAAAAGCAACACCGTCAAGTTGGCGAGATGTACCATCAGTTATTCCACCAAAACCGATTATTTTGCCGTCCAAAATCAAGGCATCATAGCCATAGCCGTGCTTTTTGTATCCTTCAATTGAAGACTCAATATAATGTGAAGCACGGTCTTTTTTATAAATCATGTATTCATCGTTGCCATCAAGAATTTGTTCAAGAGATGGTAAATCGGTGTTTTGCAGCGGGCGGAATTCTAAACCTTTATTTGGGTTTTCAAGTGAAAATAAAAATCTATTCTCCTTCGTTGAGTCAATAATTTTTGTATTAAAAAACTTTTCACAAACTTTTATTGACTGAGCATTTGCCACATCAACGGAAGCATAAAGCTTTTTTGCATTAAATGTATTAAAAGCTCTGTTTTTGTAATGTTGTAAAATTGCCGTTCCAAAACCTTTGCCTTGAAAACTCTTATGTAATACAAATCCAAATTCAATGCCGTCATAGTTTTTATGTTTGCCATCAATTAATCCACCAAAGCCAATAAATTTTCCATCTAAAATGATTGCATCAAGACCGTATCCAACATTAGAATAATCCTCTTTTGAAAGATCAATATAATACTTTGCATTACCTCTTTTTTTGCCAAGATGTTCATCAGCCACTTCCAAAACTCCTTCAATTTCTACTTCATCCGTGTCGTTCAGTGGGCGAAATGAAAGACCTTTCAAATTAACATCTTCCTTTTGAAAAACAGGGTTGAAAGCGTAAAGCCATGTGA
>JAURNI010000090.1 GCA_030830305.1 Alphaproteobacteria bacterium
ATGCCGGACAAATTGAAGAAGCAGAAAATTTCAGACAACAATTCAACGTTCAAAAATGAAAAAAATTTGTATTGCAATTGATAAAAGTGATGAAGATTTTGATCTGCATCACTTTACGAAACAATTCCCAACAAATACTATGTTTAAGATAGGGCTTGAATATTTTACAAAATTTAGTTTACAAGGAATTACTCAGCTTAGTTGTGAAATATTTCTTGACCTCAAGTTTTTTGATATACCAAATACCGTATATCATGCTGTGTATAATATATGCAGTATTCCAAATGTATGTTTTGTAACAATTCATGCAAGTGGTGGGATAGAAATGATTCAGTCTGCAGTTAATGCAAGAAATGACAGAAATTCGAATGCAAAAATTATTTGCGTAACAAAGCTGACGAGTCAAAATGCAAATATAGATGAAGTTTTAGAATTAACGAAAATTTCTTTAAATACTGGAGCAGATGGTATTGTATGTTCTGCACTGGAAGCTCAACAAATTAGAAAGCAATTTGGTGTAAGGCCTGTTATTATTACGCCTGGTATAAGACCACAGTGGTATAATGTTAAAGATGACCAAGTAAGGGTATGTACTCCAAAAGAAGCATTTGAGTGTGGATCAAATGTATTGGTTATTGGAAGACCAATTACAGGAAGCAACAATCCATACAATGCATTGCAAAAAATTGTAGAGGAGTTGTGATTTTGAAAAACTATTTTTTAGTAATATTTCTTAATGTTTCAAGTAGAGTTTTTACAGCAGATATTGAATCACTCATCATTTTTTGTTCTGATGAAGAAAGCTCAACTTCCAGGATTTTCTCAACACCATTTTTTCCGATAATAACCGGAACTCCGACGTAAATACCTTTCTCGCCGTATTCACCATTAAGATAGGCAGCACATGGCAAGATGTTACGCCTATCGAATATATAAGATTCTACCATTTTAATTGCAGAGTGAGCTGGTGAATAAAATGCAGAACCATTTCCAAGTAAGGAAACTATTTCAGCACCGCCTTGTCTTGTTCTTTGAATAATAGCATCTAATTTCTCTTGTGAAATTGCACCATTTTTGATAAATTGTTTTAACGGAATGCCACCGACCGTTGTATAGTCCATAAGTGGTACCATTGTATCACCATGTCCACCAAGAACAAATGTTTTGATATCTGATGATGAAACATTTAATTCTATAGAAAGAAATTCTATGAAGCGACTTGTGTCCAGAACTCCGGCCATTCCAATTACTTTATTATGTGGCATATTGGAGGCTTCTTGAAAATGCTGAACCATGATATCAAGAGGATTCGTGATAATGACAACAAAAGCATCTGGTGCATATTTTGCAATATTTTCTGCAACAGATTTGATAATATTTGCGTTTGTTGTAATAAGATCGTCACGAGACATACCAGGTTTACGTGGTATTCCAGCTGTTACTATAATTGCTTTACTTCCTGAAATTTTTGAGTAGTCATCTGTGCCTACAATTAATGCATCAGAGTCGTTAATAAAAGAAGATTGTGATATATCAAGTGCTTTACCAGAAGCTGTTCCAGCATTAACATCAAGCAAAACGATATCAAAATATTTTTTCATGAACAGTAAATGCGCAAGAGTGCCACCAATTGCACCCGCACCAATTAAAGATATTTTTGGTTTTTGCATATTATGCAGAAATATTCACTTCATCTTTTTCTTCCAAGTCATCTCCATCTGAAGATTTCTGGTTTTTGACATTTGCAATAACTTCTTTGATAGTTTTAGATCTCAACGAAGCAATGCTGCGTAAAGAGTTAGTTTTTTCTAAAGCGTCTGCTGTTGCGAGTAATGCTGTATAAACGTTAGACGAACCAATTACTTTTGTAACTATATCTTGAACCCCAATTGATTCCAAAAGTGCGCGAACGGCACCTCCTGCCACTACTCCTGTACCAGGTAATGCTGGGCGTAGAATTACACTTGTTGCACCAAATTTGCCTGTAATTGAGTGATGTATAGTTCTTGCAGACCTTAAGTTTACCTTAACCAAATTATTTCTAGCCATTGATATTGCTTTACGCTTAGCTTGTGTAATATCAAGAGCCTTACCTTTGCCAATTCCATATACACCTTTTTTATTTCCTATGATTGCAAGAACGCTAAACGAAAATATTCTTCCGCCCTTTACAACTTTTACAACCCTACGAATATCAACAATTGTGTCATAAAAAACAGGGGATTTTTTATTATCTTTTTTACGATTCATATTTATTAAATATTAATTCCTGATTCTCTTACACCGTTAACAACTTCTTTTATAATTCCATGAAATTTATAATTCATCTTGTTGAAATAAACTTTATCGATATTATGTGTTTTACACAATTCTGCAAATTTTTTACCAATTTCAAAGGCGTCTTTCAGTCTGTTGTCAGATTTAACAAAAGAAGATGGGCGTGTTGAGACTGATGTAACATCTCTGGACAAACTTTTATCATATAGTACTGCAACAATATGTCTATTTGTTTTTAATACATAAAGTTCATGAGTTGTCGAAGCAGATTTGGAGCGATATTTTTTTCGCTTTTTTATGACTTTTGGATCAAAATGTTTATAAGAAGACATAAAATGCTATTAATTGTTATTTCTTTTTCCCTTCTTTTAGTGTTATTGTTTCATCATTTACAAAGACACCTTTGCCTTTATAAGGTTCAGGTTTGCGTAAATTGCGAATTGATGTTGCAATGCTCATCACAATTCGACGATCTATACCGGATATGTCGATGTTTGTATTTTGCGTAACTTTAATGTCAATAGTATTAGGTATTGCTATTTTTACTGGATGACTAAATCCCAAAGAAAGAGTTAGAATGTTGTTTGCAAATACAGCCTTGTAACCCACACCCTTAAGCTGAACTTTTGCAGTGAATTTGTTTTGTATATCATTTATAGCTCTTTTAATTGATGCATGAACAGTACCAACAATAGAACGAACTGTTCTATTTCTAAGAGTACTCTTTAATTCGAACGAAAGAGCATTGCCCTCGCGTTTAATTTCAATAAAAGGATGAAATGGATATAAAAGAACAGAACTTCCTGATTGAATTTTAATAAAAGTATCTACAATATTAATATCAACACCATGTGGAACTATAATTGGCAACCTTGCAATTTTTGACATACAATACTAAAATATTTTACAAAGAACCTCGCCACCAATATTTAAATGACGCGCAGAGTGATCTGTCATTATTCCCTTACTTGTAGAGAAAACATAGTGACCGAGAGAGTCATAATGTGGGCGAAGTAATTTTGGTGAGGAGTATATGCGTTTACCAGGTTTTGAAACAACCTTAAAATCTTGAACAGAACATTTACCTTTCACATATTTCATGTGAATTTTTATATATCTAACATTTTGACGTTTTTCATATACCTCGTAATGATTAACAAAACCCTCATCAAGCAAGATTTTTAAAATCCCTTCTATAATTTTACTATAAGGAAAGTCAACAACAGCCTTATTGACCGCTCCAGCGTTATTAATAGAACTGACGAAAGAGCTTACTACATGATTTGTACTCATACTTATTATTACCAACTAGATTTTTTTAAACCAGAAATTTGACCAAAAGATGCATAATGACGTATTACATTCCTTGATAAACCGAATTTAGAATAATAACCGCGCGAGCGTCCTGTAATGGCGCATCTGTTACGATATCTTGTTTTTGAGCCATCTCTGGATATTTTTTGCAAAGCTACCATTGCGGAAAATTTTTCATCATAAGATGTTGACTGACTTTTTAGTAAAGCAACGAGCGTTTGTCTTTTTTCGAAATCTTTTTGTATTGTAGAAAGAACTCTACTGTTTCTTTCAATTCTACCTTTTTTTGCCATTTTTTAGTAAAAAACCAGTTTGTTAAATATTATATTGTTTTATTTGTCAAGAATTTTTATGCAAAGTGCGCAAAAGCTTTATTTGCTTCGGCTGTACGATGCATCTCTTCTTTCTTTTTTAAAGCATTTCCACGGCCATCAATTGTATCAGCTAAAACATTAAACAAACTAAGATACATAGGTTTACCATTTACAGATCTTGCTGCCTCGATTAACCATTTCATAGCAATCATTTCACCTTCCGTTTCCCTAAGAGGTTTTGGAACTTGGTAAGTTGCACCACCAACACGGCGAGACTTCATTTTGACCTTAGGTTTCAATGTTTCAAGGGCATTGTAGAATAAGTCAATTGTTGAAGTTTTTTTCTCTTTTGATATTGGCTCAAGTTTGTCAATTGCTGAATAAAATATTTTAGACGCAAGAGCCTTGTTGCCATTAAGCATGATATGATTAATAAACTTTGACACAACTAAGCTGTTGTATTTTTGGTCTGGCGAAAGATGACGCTTGAATTTTCTTGCCTTACGAGACATATTTTGTTTTATTATTTAACTACTAATTTTTAGGTTTTTTTGCTCCATATAAAGAGCGGGATTGTTTCCGATTTTTAACACCTTGAAGATCTAATGCACCACGAACGATATGATATCTTACACCAGGTAAGTCTTTTACACGCCCACCGCGAATTAAAACAACACTATGCTCTTGCAAATTGTGTCCTTCACCAGGAATGTATGCAATAACTTCGTAACCGTTTGAAACTCTTACACGAGCAACTTTACGCAAAGCGGAGTTCGGTTTTTTTGGAGTTGTTGTGTAAACTTTTACACATACACCACGCTTTTGTGGGCATTTTTCCAATGCCGGAGATTTTGTTTTATAAACCCTTGCAGACCTTCCATGTCTTACTAGCTGATTTGTCGTTACCATATATTAAATAACTTTACAATAAAAAAAATGTATTTCAAAGGCATTTGGGGTTTGTATTTTTATTTGTCAATGTTTTTTTTGTTTTATTTTTTGGTAGTTTGTATTTCGTTTAATGTTGGTGCTGTAGAAATTTCTGTTATTGGAAATAAAAGTATTGAACTGGAAACAATAAAGCTTTATGCTCAGATTGAACAAGATAATACTACAGATAAAAATATTTCAAAAGCTTTAAAAAGAATATATAAAACAGGTTTTTTTAGTGATGTTAGAATAACGCATAATGCCGATTCCATTGAAATCAAAGTTACAGAAACTCCAATCATTAAAAAAGTTGAATTTAATGGCAGTAGAGCTATTGGAAAGGATAAAATCCTTGAAGAGTTAACATCTAAAGAGAAAAAATTCTTTTCAAAGATTGATGTTTTAAATGATGTCAAAAGATTGACACTAATTTATCAGAAGCTTGGATATTTGAATGTTGATGTTAGGCCACTTGTGGAATTTTTGGAAGATAGTACACAAGTTGTGGTTATTTTTGATATCAAAGAAGGCAAAAAAGTACAAATTGGGAAAATCAATATTGATGGGAATAAATATTTTAGTGATACTAAAATTAAGGATGATGGGCTAAAGATTCGTCAAAGAAGTATTTTGAAGTTTAATATTGGTGCAAGTTTTGATATTGAACAAATTGAAAACGAACAGGAGAATATTAAAAGGTTTTATCAAACAAGAGGTTTTCCAAAAATTAAAATTCAAAATGTGGTAAGTAAGTTTAATGTTAAAAAAAATTTGTTTTATGTAACTTATTATCTTGAAGAAGGGGAAAAATATAAATTCGGTTCTTATAGAATTGAGAATTTAGTTGAAGATTTTGATGAAAAAAAGATTAAAAAAAACACAATTACAACAAAAGAAAATTTTTTATTTAACATTGAAAAAGTAGAACAAAGCATTTCTAATATTCAGGATATTTTATACGAAAGTGGTTTTATGTTTGCTCAGGTTGAGCATTCTTTTGAATTTACTGAAGATAAAAAAGTAAATGTAGTGTATTCTTTACAGAATGCTAAAAGGGTATATCTTCATAGAATTGACATTGTTGGAAATGAAAAGACTTCAGATCAAGTTATCAGAAGGGAGTTATTGTTGAAAGAGGGTGATGTCTATAATGTTATAAAGCTTAGAAGATCTATTCAGAGGTTACACAATTTGCAGTATTTTGATGATGTTCAAATTAATGAAAAATTACTTGACGGAACAAGTGATAGAATGATCGTAACTGTAACCGTCAAGGAGCGTTCGACGGCAAGTATTAATGCATCAATTGGATTTGATCAAATTAATGGTTTAGCTGGAAACATTGGAGTGACGGAATCTAATTTTATGGGAGAGGGTTTCAATGTTGGTAGTTCATTTGAAAAAACAGCAATTTCTGAAGGTTATAGTATGTCTTTTACTGAGCCTTATTTTAAAGGAAGAAATATTCTTTTAGGTACAAATTTCTTTTACTCAAGGTATGGTAATCCTCAATATGTTGCCTATGATTCTAAAACTGCTTCCCTTGGATCTTCAATGGCATATTCAATTACGGAGTATTTAAGGCACAGTATTAATTACAAATATCAGGTGGATAAAATTTCCCAAAACTCTCAAAATCTCAGTCCGTTTATTCTTGCTCAACTTGGAGATTACAGAACATCGGCAATTTCTCATGCTTTAATGTATGATAAACGAGATAACAACTTCATTCCCAACGAAGGTTATTCATTTACGTTTAGACAAGAAGCTGCAGGATTGGGTGGTAATGTAAAATTTATTTCAAATGAAGTTCGAGCGGACTGGTATAAGGGTTTATTTAATATTGACGGCCTGGTACTTGGTTTAAAGGGAAGAATTGCAAAAATTGATGCTCTTGGTGGTGGGTTTGTAAATGTACAGAATTTATATGCTCTTGGTGGTGGATTTGGTTTAAGAGGGTTTAATTATCGTGGTGTTGGTCCAACGCTTGCCTATCTTAATAGTGATGGATCAGTAAAATCTTATGAATCTTTCTCATATGGTGGGAAAAATCTGCACCTTGCTTCTATTGAGTTAAGATTTCCCAATTCTCTTCCGAAAGATTTAGGTCTGGTAACTTATTTATTTACTGACATTGGAACGCTTTATGGTATTGATGATGATCACTTTAATCTTTCCAGTTCAAATACAAAAATGATTGACGAAAAAGTATATAGGGCATCGGCTGGCCTTGGGGTTTCGTGGCGTTCTCCGATGGGTCCCATTGGGTTTGCGTTTGGTAGAACCATTAAGGCAACGAATTATGATAACAAGCTTTTCTTCTTAATAACCTTTGGTGGGACTGGTCAAATTTAATTTCAATTTCAAATACTTATCAAACAGAAATTCTTGACAAATAAAAAGAAGCTTGCTTCCTTTTGTATAAATTGCAGATAACTTGAGTTATGAAGAAAATATATAGTACAAAATCGCAAGGTGTAACGATTATCGAGATGACGATCGTAATAGCATTACTTAGTATTATTGCTGTTATATTTTTTCTTTCGTATGAGTTCTTTGTGAAAAAGTCCAAGGTTACAAAAATTGCAATCGATGCCAAAGAATACACAAGAACTCTTGAATCTTTTCATTTGGTTTATGGTGGGCTGCCCGGAGATCTTGCATCTGCAAAAAGAAGAATATCAAGTGACCTTATCGATGGTGATGGTGATGGAAGAATTCAGAATGAAACAGAGCAATTTCAAGTTTGGCCACATTTAAGCAAATCTAATATGCTTGAGCAAAACTTTCAGACTCTTGCCACAAATACAACTCCTGAGCTTGGCATAAATTTACCTGCCATTAGAAACTCAGATAACCTTGCAATTGGTGTTATATATAATACACCATCTGGATACCGTGCGAATTCTTTTATTATTGGTGGCTTGAATGGCAGAGATGTTTCTCGTCCTGTTCTAACACAAGGGGATATTCGTCTTGGAGATCAAAAATATGATGATAACAATCCAACTGGTGGTTCGTGGATGTGTGGTAAAAATCCTCCCAGTCCTTCAGATTGTAATTATAGTAACACAGCACTAGATGGGGAAAATTTTATGCTTTATTTGCCTATTACAAGATCTCTTGCGTCAGGTTCTTCTTCAAGTTCGTGTCCTGCACAGAGTCTGCAAATTGGACAACTTGTTGCAAATATTCCTGAAGTTCAACCATCAAATTTTTACACAGGTACTTGCCGAGATACTAATGCAAATTATGCGGGGGATTACAAAGTGCAATGTACCCAACAAGCAAGTGGACAATATGCCCTTGAAATTATTTTAAATTCTTGCACACTAAAGACGTGTGCATATTCAGATACAACGGCCGATATCACCGATTCCACTTCGGTGCAATCTGGGAAGGTTACAGTGGGAAATAATCTTATTTACTCATGTGCTTCACCAAAAGTACCGAAACAAGTAAAGTGTGTTGCATCATTAACTGATGACACTGCCTCCTTTGATGCAACTCCCGAATGTGTAGATTCTACAACAATTGGAACGCCAGGAAATATACCTATCTATCAAACAGATGTTCTTTTTAAAGATTCCGGTAAAAAATTTAACGATGTAGGTTCTACAAGCAATGATATTTTAACAGCGGAAAAAGTCTATCAACTACTTGGAAAAACCACAATTGAAAATAACTATGTTACAAAATTTGATGCTAATAATAATAAGCTTTTGCAAAGCATATTATTTGATAACGCGTCTACCGTTGGTATTCGCTCAAACGAATCTACAGCGTGGTCTACAACTCCACCAAGTTCAAAAGCATTACTTGAGTTAAGATCTACCGTGCAAGGGTTTCTTCCGCCAAGAATGACGGAGCAGCAGCGTAATAATCTTGTATCTTCGTTAACAACTACTGAAAAAACAGCACTTGCAGGTTTGGTGGTGTTTAATACGGATTCTGGTCAATTACAAGTTTGGGACGGTGCAGCATGGAATGCTAGTTTTTGGTCTAAAACAAATACTACCGACAAAACAACAAATCCAACTGCGGATATCAAATACGACAAAGATATAGCTATAAATAGCATTCTTATTGGGAAAGGTAATGGTAGTGGAAACGCAGGTTCAACTGCGCTTGGTGTGGCTGCACTTAAGAGTGGCACAACTGGTCAATGGAATACAGCTATTGGTAATTCTGTTCTTATGGCAAATACCACCGGTAATAATAATACGGCCATTGGAAACGGATCTCTTATAGCAAACACCACTGGTAGTGATAATACGGCCACTGGGTTAAATTCTTTATGGGCAAACACCACTGGTAGTGATAATACGGCTTTTGGTAAGTACTCGCTTACATACAATACCACTGGTATTCAAAACACAGCGGTTGGTAGAGATGCTTTGTTTGCAAACACTACAGGTAATAGGAATACAGCGCTTGGTTACCTTGCCGGCAATGCTATTACTACGGGTTCTAGTAATGTTGTAATCGGTGACAGCATAAATCCGCCAAGTGTAACTGGTAATAATCAGATTGCAATTGGTGCAGGTGGAAATATAAAAATTCTTGTAGATAGCAATGGTAATACTGGTTTAGGAACAACTTCGCCTAACACCAAATCACTACTTGAATTAAAATCATCAAGCAAAGGCTTCCTTCCACCAAGAATGACTCAAACACAGAGAGATACAATTATTACATCGTTAAATAGTGAAGCGGACCCTGTTGCCGCAAAAACAGCACTTGCAGGGCTTATTATTTACAACCAAACAATCAAAGCCCTTGAAACATGGAATGGAGTTGAATGGGTTTCAGATGGCGGTGGAATTGACACAACCCCCGTTGGAACTGTTGTTGCATGGGCATCCAACAATACGCCTCCGGACGGGTGGCTTTTACTCAATGGGCAAACGTTTAGCACTTCAGCGTACCCACAACTTGCATCAATTTTCCCAAGCGGGCAATTACCCGACTTCCGTGGTTATTTCCTTCGTGGGAATGGTACAAACACTGATGGCACAGCTTCTGGTCCATTTCTAGAAAAGCAAAATTATTCAACCGCAATGCCTACGAAAACATTTAGTGCGGCTAACGCTGGTAGTCACTCGCATAGTGGTAGTATTGGTAATGCTGGTAGTCACTCGCATAGTATACAAGGGTATGTGCGAACTAATTACGATGCAAATGATATATTTTCTGATTTTCAAGGGTTAGATACTGGAGCCAATAGTTACAATACATCTTCAGATGGCGAGCACTCCCACCCGCTATTCATTAACCCAGCAGAAAATCACTCCCACCCAATCGCAGGTGGTGACTCTGAAACCCGCCCAAAAAACATTGCTGTGCATTATATTATTAAGGCAAAAACTCTTAACCCTGGTGCTTCCGATGCACGGTTAAAGGAAAACATTGTAGATTATAAATTTCATAAAGAAAATTTAATGAAAGTAAAGCTTCGTTCTTACAGCTGGAAAGACAAAAAGCATTATGGTTATGGTGTGCAGTACGGTGTGGTTGCTCAAGAATTAAAAGAGCTTTTCCCAGAGTTTGTGCATATGGGCAGAGATGGATATTATTTTGTAGATTACGACCGTCTATCCCTGCCATTAATTAGCACAATGCAGGATATGATTACAGAGCAGAAGGAGGTGAAACAAAAAATTCATTTGTTAGAAATAATAGTATACTCTTTTATTGGAATATTGTTTGTTATGATATCCGTAATTTTTATTATGCTGATAAAGTTAAAAAATAATGCTGTTAGATTTAATAAATAATGTAGCCCAAGCAATTGGGGAGTTTGGAATGCATCTTCTGTTTTTTGATGTCTTATTTTTTGTTGATGGGCAAAAAGTAGAATTTCTAATGGCATTTATTGTTTTTTCCTCAATTTTATTTATGGTGTGGCTGAAATTTCCAAATGTGAAATTTTTTGCTTCATTATTTAAAATATTGCTTTGTAAAAGCTATGAAAAAGTAGAATTGAGGAATGCAATCGGTTCCCAAAAAGCATTTTGGTCTTCCATTGCAGGTTGTGTTGGGGTTGGAAACATTACGGGAATGTGTGCTGCTGTTTATTTTGGTGGCCCGGGAACCGTGTTTTGGATTATGGTCTGCGGTTTTATAACAATGCCACTACGATATGTTGAAGTCTTTTTCGGGCACAAACTTCGTACTCAAGAAGATGGTTTCATAACTGAATGTGGACCGTTTTCCTATTTTCACCATGCACTTAATTTAGTGGGTTTGCAATCATCAAATTGGCTTAAAATTTTTGCATTTTTATTTATTTTTGCAGGAATAGGTGCACTTTCAATACAAGTTAACCCAATGGTGAGCGTTATTGCTGGTACGGGAAACCAAACTTTAAAATACATAACAACCGCAATTTTGTGCGTGATAATCTTTTATGTTATTACAGGTGGGTTGAAGAGAATTTCCGCAGTGGCAGCTAAGCTTGGTGTTTGTATGTCTGCGCTTTATGTAGTTTCGGTTTGTGTAGTAATTTGTGCAAACAAAAGTAATTTGCTAAATGCAATTTTATTAATTTTTCACGAAGCATTTAATATGAAATCCATTTACGGTGGAATTTTAACAATGATATTTCTTTCCTTCAGAAGAGCAATTGTTTCAACAGAAGTCGGTTTTGGAACAACATCTCTTTTACATGGAAGGTCGGATAGATCCTCTTCCAAGGACGAAGCAAAACTTGCAATGGTTGCGCCGTTTTTTGGTAATTTGATTTTTTGTTCACTCAATGGTTTGATGTTGGTTGCTTCCGGTGCATTTACCCATGGTAATGGAGATATTGAAACAATGCGTTTTGCATTTGTGCAATTTTACCCATTAATGAATTATGTTTTAATTGTAATCATATTACTGTTTGGGTTTTCAACAATTATAACATGGTTTTACTATGCAAATTCTGCTTTAAAAAGAATTACAAGTAAGCGTGTTATCATCAAAACACTACCATTTCTTTATTGTGTGTTAATGTTTATCTCTGCTTTAACAACATTCTCAAACCTACTTTTGATTATAGATTTCACAACATTGCTAATTACAATTCCAAATATTATGGCATTAATTTACTTAACTTACCGCTTTAAAAAGAAAGGAGAAATATCTTAAATATTTTCCTTAAACTTTACTTCCCCGTTCACGATGGTCATCACCGCTTTTCCTTTCACTTTTCTTCCATGAAATGGTGAGTTTTTGCTTTTGCTTGAAAATTTTTCAATATCAATTGTCCACTCGTGGTTAAGGTCAATGAGAGTGAGGTCTGCTCTTTTTCCAACTTCTAATGTTCCGCCATCAAAATTAATAATTTTAGCGGGGCGCCATGTCATTTTTGAAAGTAAATCCGAAAGGGTAATTTTTCCAGCATGATAAAATTCCAATGCAATTGGAAGCATAGTTTCAACCCCAACAATTCCAAATGGTGCTTTTTCAAGTGGTTGAGATTTTTCCTCTTTTGAATGAGGGGCGTGGTCAGTAGCTATTGCATCAATTGTGCCGTCAATTAAGGCTTCTTGTAATGCAAGAACATCAACTTTTTTACGAAGAGGCGGATTCATTTTTGCATTTGTGCCGTGTTCAATTACTGTTTCATCGGTTAATACAAGGTGGTGCGGTGAAGCTTCGCATGTAATCTTTAATCCTTCCTTTTTTGCAAGGCGAATTGCATTTAAGGATTCCCTTGTTGAAACATGCAGTACATGGTATTTCCCGCCGACAGCTCTTAGAAGTTCAATGTCTCGCTGAACAATAATTGATTCTGCTGCGTTGGGTTGTCCCCTAACACCAAGAGTTGCAGATATCATACCTTCATTCATACAAGCGTGTTGTGAAAGATTGATATCCTCCGCGTGTTGAGCAATTACTAACCCGCTTTCTTGTGAAAATTCTAAGGCGCGCCTCATAATTAGGG
>JAURNI010000091.1 GCA_030830305.1 Alphaproteobacteria bacterium
CCGCATTTTTTACGAACCCATAGATGTTCTTCGATTAAACCTTGAGAATACCTTATGGGCATCTCGTACCCTGCAAACTCAACAATTGTCGCATTCAAAGCCTTATGCTGTTCATAAAGTGGTGTTCTTAAAGGCATTTTACAAAAACAAATTTTTAAACTGCAAGGCGTTTTCTTCCCTTTCTGCGACGCAAAGCAATAACATTCCCTGTACGCTGTCTTACAAGAAAACCGTGAGTTCTTTGTCTTTTAACTTTTGAGGGTTGGTATGTACGTTTTGTAGACATTTTACTGAATAAAAGATATTAATGAAAGAAAGTGTATGTAAATTAATGCAACAAGTGCGGAAGTACATGTAAATAAATTGATAAACAAGACAATATTTGAAATAATAGAACGCGAAACACCTGATTTAATGTAATCTCCGAATAATGTAATGGCACGCAGGTATGAGTATATACCAAAACAAAAAACAAATATTACTAACGCAACAATTCTTATCGGTAAAATTAAAGAAGTTGTTTGAAGAGATGACGACGGTATTACAAAATACGAAACAGCAAAAATAAACGCCGAAAAAATGATGAAAGCGGAAGTTATTTTTTGATAGTGATACGAAAGGGAAGCTCTCATTTTCTGTAAATTTTTATTCAATTGTTTCCAATTTGTTCAGTAGCAAGAATAAAATTTGTTTGTCAAGCATTTTTTGCTTGATTTTTTAAAAACTTTTATAATAGCTTGCATATATATTTATGAAATTTATATACAAATATGACAAAGTTTTTACTTTTTTTTGCTTTTTTAACAGTATTACAAGCATGCCAGAAAAATCCTTCTATACCTGAAACCGACCCTATATTTCAAGAAAAAAAGCGTCCACCATATAATGATGCCATGATGTCAAAAGTGCAAAATCACGAACACGACGCAGACTACCAAGAGGTAAATCCTAATTTTGCTAATGACTACCAAGACGTACAACGTGAATTTAGGAATAAATCCTCTGAAGATGTAATGCTAATGCAGCAACCGAAATCCAATCAGAATTATGATCCGTTAACAATTCAAAAAATTAGAGATGACGCAAATAAGATGCAAAATACTAATCCATATAATCAAGGTCAAGAACAAGAAATCGATAACACAGATTACACCTTGACACCTTCCCAAAGTACACAATTTTCGAATTCTGCACAACAAAGCTCTTCTGCAAGTGAAGGACTTTACGAGATTCAAGCCGGTTCATACCAAAGCGAGGTTGGCGCAAGAGCAATAGTGCAAAAACTGGAAAATGCTCAAGTTAAAAATGTTAGAATAGAAAAAATTAATGGAATGAATGTAATCAGAATTACAGGCGATAAACCATTCAACGACAGAGCAGAAGCAAGCAAATTCCTACAAAAGATTATTGAGAAATCACAACATTACGATATTATGGTTGTAAAGAAGTAAGTTTATTCCACTTACTTTCATTCTTAATAAAAATTTCGCAATCTTCATTTTTTACACTGATTTTTTGAATTATCTCTTTTGCTGAAGATTTTTCTTGTATAAAAAATACTGCTTTGCTTAGGTTCAAACTTGGTATGATACTTGTACTTTCGTATATTACACAATAATAATCGGAAAGTGGCAGTGTATTTGGGTTCGTACAAATTACAATTGGCACATGATGTTTTTGTAAAATTTGATCCTCTGCGGTAACATTTGGTAAAAATACCGTGGAGGAGAAAGTCCAAAGACGAGATTTAATTAGGTCTTGTTCATCGTAAATAAAGAACTTCATTTTTTGCTCAATTCCTTTTTGCAAAAAAGATACTAAAGCCGGAAATGTTTCTGTAGTAATGTAAATTCTAGTTTTCATTGTTAAGTTTTTCGGATGCAGATACAGCTTTTTTATAGATTTTATCTTGTGCGTTATTACATGCTGATAGCATCTCCTGTTCAATTGCATTACACAAAGCTCGCAAATACTCTATACTTTCCAGTGACGCTCTTTCTGTGTCAACCAAAGCCTCAATATCAATTTTTATTTCTTTTAGACGCATTGCCGGCGTCATTTTAACGGTTACTGCATTATATGTTGAAGTGCCGGACATGAAATACTTGTTTGTGTATTTTTCCATTACACTAAACATTTTTTTTAAAATATTTAAATATTTCGGCGATTGTTGTAGTTCTTTTGAATTAAGAATTGATTTATAAAAAGCGTTCATACTTATAGTTGATTAATTATGTAATCGATTAAATCCGATAGTTGCGACTGTTTTGCAACTCTTGAAATTTTAGATTTTGCCTGCTCGGCAATCATCAATAAGTGTTGTTTTGCATCGCTCAAACCACCAAGGTGTTCAATAAATGTTCTTTTTGCAAAAATTTCTCCTTCATTTTTCCCGACATCTTCGGTAATATCAAGAATATCATCAACCAATTGGAAGATGTATCCAATATCATAGCCAATATTCTGGAGATCTTGAATTGTATGAGAATTTTGTTTTAAAGTCGCTCCTACAGATACACAAAACGCAAACAGTTCACCTGTTTTAAGTTTGTTCATGTGAATGAATTCTTCTGTTGTACTGTTGCGGTCTTGAACGATTAGAAGGTCGAGCATTTGTCCTGCCATCATTCCATGATAACCGATTGCTTTTGAAAGATTTTGCATTAAATGAATTTTTATATAATTTTCAAACTGGAATGATTCATTTAAGATTTCGTCAAACGCTAAGGAAACCAATGAGTTACCGGTTAAAAGAGCTGTTGCGTCCCCATATACCTTATGCAATGCAGGTTTTCCGCGGCGTTCGTCAGAGTTATCCATACATGGCATGTCGTCATGTATTAATGAATAACAATGAATATATTCAATTGCAACAAAAAGGTTAATAACTTCTTCCTTTGAAATTCCATACATTTCACAAGACTTTGCAATAATAAATGGTCTAATTCTTTTAGCGTTTCCAAGAAGGGAGTGAGATATGGCGTTTTTTATTCTTTTTTGAGCAATATCATTTTCCGGTAAAAGTGACACCCTGCGGTTAAGAATAGACCCAAGCCATTGTTGAAACTCTTTTATTTGAGTTCTAATTTCATTCATAATAATACGATTTTTCTTAAAAAAACTAACATAAATAGATTTGTCAAGAAATTTTTGCTATAATGCTGTTAGCAACTTTTTGAGCTTGTGTTTTGAGCTCCGGAATAGCTGTTGTTTCAAACAGTGTACCAAAATTTACCGCACCAATTATGAAAAAAGGCATTGACAAATTAAGAACTATATAACAAGCGTTAGCTTGTTGTAATTCATTTAAATGTTATGAAATGTCCAAAATGTTCTTCCAAAGCTTTTGTAAAAGCTGGGTTTGTTCGCAAAAAGCAGAGGTTTTTATGTAAA
>JAURNI010000092.1 GCA_030830305.1 Alphaproteobacteria bacterium
ATCCATATTCAACAAGATTTTCTCTAAACCCGTTGTAAACGATGAATGTATATAGTTTTCTGCGTTTTTATTATCATTAAGTAAATTTTTTTGACGATTTACCATTCCAATAGCAATAGCGGTTTTATCACCCAAACCATAACGAAAATTCGCCTGTTGTATATCACCTTTTTGCACTGTATTAATTAAACTCTCATCTTGAGCATTTTCAAACAAAAAACTTCCTTCCTTAATTTTTGTTATTTCGTATACTAACTTATTTTTTGGCAAAAGAGAGCTACTCAAATTAATATTTTCTACAACTTCTTTTTTTTCTCCATAAGGACCATAAAATATTAATTTAACCGTATTTAAACCCACATTTAACGGAACATCTT
This sequence comes from Alphaproteobacteria bacterium, assembly GCA_030830305.1. Lineage (GTDB taxonomy): Bacteria > Pseudomonadota > Alphaproteobacteria > Rickettsiales > Deianiraeaceae > CAJQOT01. The sequence goes on from JAURNI010000092.1 coordinate 378, forward strand.
GAAAAGAATACACACCGGTTTCGTTTACGGTTGCAAAATTAAACAAATTATTATTAATGTATACTTCAACTGACCAATGTGGCACAGCATAACCTGTAATGTACAAATTATTAAAGTCAATTTTCCAACCTGGGGGAATATTGGAAACAAAAAAACCAATACCGTTTACAGATGAAGAAATTAAGTTTATTGGTTTAGATGCGATGTCTCCAAACCAATATTGTTTTGCATGTAATTGATGTTCAAATGGACGCTTAATGAAATCATTTTTTTGCATTGAAAGCCTCATACTGCTTATATTACCATTACTAACAGTACCGGCTGCATTCATAAGGTGATATCCTGTATGATTATTAACATAAAAGGAAAGTGCATCTGTTCTTTGTTGTGGTTGTTTTGAAGAGAAATTAGTATCATAGTTAAACCGCAAATTTGGTATGGAAAATAAACCATACTCTTGTACCTCAAGTGGCAGATTTTCGTATAAATTTTTAGTATTTTGTTCCTTAAATTTTGCTAATTTTTGATATTTTTGATCACGAGATATTTGTTGCTGAATAGGTAAAACTACTTTAGTTTCAACCTTAATAACCTGCTGAAAATTATCAAAGATTACACTCAGAGGCATGAATGCTTCTAAGGAAGCAAACGAAATATAGTCATCACCATAAACCGATATAAGATCTTCTTCCTTTAAAGATAAATCATTATTGTCTTTTCTTTGAACTATTTTCGTTTTTGTGTTAATTACAAAAGAGTCTTCCTCGTTCATAATCCAGCCGGAAATATTATCGCCATCTTTCGAAAGCTTGATATTCATATTCCTTGCAAAATCTAAAATTGAAAGGTAGTAAATTCCCGAAACCGAGTGTTGGTATACAACAAAAGATTCAGAAAGGACTAAATCTGATAATTGTAGCGATGTTACATACAACTCATACTCCTCTTCATTAAAAGCATTTGCATTGCAAGAAATATAAAAAAATAACAAAACACATAATAAAAACTTCCTCCACATTTAAACATATTGTTTATTTTTGTAAACTACCGGAAGATATAGTATAAGGTTTTCCTTCTACTGAACTGAAATATTCAACTGTAATATTATTTATTATATTTTCATCAAATTTCGTATCATCATAAAAAATATCAATGTTACGGAGTATTAATGGCATTGGAATAGCCATATCATTTACCTGCACAGTATTTATTTTTTTTCCATTGGCATTAAGAAATGTTAGCAAAATATTTCCTAAAGGAGAATTACTTCCCTTGTTTGTAAGAACAAAAGATACAACATTGGTTTCTTTGTTTAAATTAATAGCGGATATTTCAGCTTGATGCTTCACATTCCCAGAGCTATCTGAAACTTTAATTGGAATAGCAGTATTAAACAATGGTATTACTTTCATTCCTATTGAACCGTCAGAGTTTCTTTTATTAAGATCCATAACTGTTTCTTTTTTGGCAATCTCTTTAAATAATATATGTGCATTATATTCAAAGTTTTTAATATCTTCTTTTCTGCGTAGAGCAAATCTTACAGTTTGTGTTTGTTTTGGTGCAAGTATTACTCTTTTTGGTGAAAACATAACAACTTTTTCTATATTACTTAAATTTTGAAGTTCGCTTTCGGTAAAATCTTCATATTTACCAGATTCTGTCATTTTTTGATACATGAAGCTCACAGAATATGTCACTTCTTCATCCGTTGTATTTACAAGTTTTACAGATTGAATTTTATTTACATTATCAAGATCCACTCTTTGCGGACTCACCATTAGTCTTGCATGAGCTATAGTGTTTTGTAAAAATGATATAATAAAAAATATTATAAAGTGCGATATTTTTATTTTCATTTGTGTAAAAAAATTGAGAGTTTGCATACGCACAAGTGAAAACTTGTGCGTATGAATGAAGTATAAATAAGTAATGTAGCAATAATTTTAGCTGTAAATAACATTTACATCGTATGTACCTGTGTATACACCTGGAGCTTGTTCAGCACCAACAGTAATACTTCCGATAACATCAAAAGATGCAGCACCGGTAGCATCAAGAGCTGTAGGTTTGTTTTGTGAATCTAAAGTAATTGTCATTTTTTGAGTAGGGTCTGACTCATTTGTAATTATTACGGTACCATCAATACTCACACTCACAGGATGTGAAGCATTACCACCTGTAATAGAAAAGGTACCAACTCCTGCACCGGAATCAGGGATTAATTGATTTGTAGTAGAAGAAACAGTACCATTAGCACTAATTGTAACAGTTCCGGCTGTTGTTGCAGGAACAATCTCACCAAAGTTCAATGCAGCTGTTTGTGCAGTTGTCATAACTTGTAAGATTTTTGCACCAGCTTGACCGATGTTGTCACCACCAAAATCACGGTCAACAGCATTTGCTAAACCATGGTACACCAACGAACCAACACCAGCAGCAGAAATTGACAAGATAACTTTCATCCTTGCAGACACCTTTTTTTTATTATTTGACATAAAATATAATTTAATTAGTTTGATTGTATATGAATATGTATTTTTTAAAAGTCAAGCACTTTTTCTATTTGAAATATATTTTTATAGATTATTAATTAAATTCAATGAAATCAAATGTTCTTTTGCAAATTTACGAAGCCAAATAATTTGGCGTTTTGCATAATTTCTTGTTTCTTGTTGAGATTTTTCAATCATCTCTTGTTTTGTCATTATCCCTCTTAGATACTCTACAATATAACAAAAACCTGTAGCTCTTTTAATTGGTAAAAGTTGGTCATCAATAACCGCTTCAATTTCTTCTAAAAGCCCATTGTTTAGCATATCCAAAAATCTGTTATCACATGTTTTATAAACTTCTTGCCTTGTTTTTTGTGGAATGATAATTTCAATTTCATCTTTTTTGAAGATTTGAATTTGAGGAAGTGTTGCATAATAATTTAAACTATACCCTGAAACCTCCAAAAGACAATAATTATAGACCAAACGCTGTTTATCCATTGGAGTATTGATATCTTTTTCTTTAACGATTCGTAAAAATTCTTCATAGCCAATGGTATCATATAGTTCATTCATTTGTTGACGGATACTCTCCGGAACTTCCGGAATATCACTGTATCCATTTAATAAAAGATAAG
>JAURNI010000093.1 GCA_030830305.1 Alphaproteobacteria bacterium
ATTGCAAGAGCCGTGATTTCAGATGCAGATGCAGAGTATGAGTTAACCAACACCGCAACAGGTATATTTTTTGGAAAGAAGGCGTCGTTATCGTTTACAATGGAAATATTTTCTCCAAGGGGTTCGTATTTAATATTTCTGCATATTTTTTTGCCACCAACACATTTTGTTTCAGATGCTTGCTTGATTTGATTAACATTAGAAACTTGTAAAATATTTTGCTTTTTTTCCAAAAAAAGAGAAGAAATTGCAATAGCGCTGTCTAAAATACCACCGGGGTTTGAACGCAAATCAATTACAATACCTTTGTAATTTTCTTGTTTTTTTAAAAGCTTCATGAGCTCATCAAATGAATTTTCATTGAAATAACTTAATGAAATTACCAAAATATTGTCGACTTTTTTAATTGAAACCGTATCAATTGAGATATCATCTCTTGCAACTTCCAGTTCTATGGGTTTTTCTGCATCTTTGCGGATAATTTCTATTTTTACTTTTGTACCCTTTTTACCGCGTAATTTTGAAGATGCTTCTTCTAGGGTTAATCCAAATGTTGTTTTGTTGTCAATATGTGTAATATAATCTCCATTTTGAACACCTGCTTTTTCTGCCGGCATGCCCTTAATTGTGCCACTTACATGAAGCAGACCTTCGTGCAGATCAATATAAACGCCAATTCCGGAAAAACTTCCACCAAGGGATTCTGTAAGTTTAGAGTACTCTTCCCTTGTAAAATATGTTGAGTGAGAATCAATCTCTCCAAGAGCACCCTTGAGCATTCCCGATGTAATATCTTCATCTTTTATATCATTTTTAACGGAATTCTTTTTGGCATAATTAATTACTTCATTTACAATTGAAAATTCCTCTACGGGAAAGTCCGCAGCATGAACAAAAAACGAAATAAATAACAAAATATAATACATGTTTAAAAATCTAATTCTGAATAATGTTTTGGTGTGTAAATTCCGGCAACTCTTTCCTTCAAGAACGGTCTAAAAGCAGGACGAGATTTCACAATACAGTACCAATCTTTGATATGAGGGATTTTAGACCACTGAATCTCCCCAAGAAAATCCAACACTGAAAATTGAGATACGGCCGCAATATCAGCAATTGAAAGCCGCTCACCTGCAAGCCATGTGCTTTTATCAAGCAAATAAGAGATATAATCCAGGTGAATTGTCAAGTTGTATCGCGCAAGAGAAAGTATATTTGCATTGGGATGCGTTTTTTCATGTAGATACCTTATAACTTTTTCTTGCATAAAAAACTTAGTGCAATCTAAAAAAAGTTTTTCGTTGAACCAAATGCAAATCTTTTTTGTTTCTAAAACATCATTACCTTCCGGAAAGAGAAAATCTGTGTTATGATTGGCATGGATATATTCCAAAATCAGCTGATGATGGTTTAAAACAATATTTTTTTCTGTAATAAGAACAGGTACTGTACCCATAGGGTTAATTCTGAGAAATTTCTCATTAAAATTCCAAAATTCTTCCTCAACAAGGACATAATCGATACCAGCTTCATTTAATACAAAGCGAACCATTCTAGAAAACGGACACAATGAATAGTGGTACAACTTATACATTTTAAGCGAAATAATACTTCATTGTGTATCCAAAAAATCAAATTTCAATCTGTTTTTCAACTTCCTCAATAATTGGACTGCAGCTTTTTGTAATTTTAAGATCTTCTTCAAAAATACATTCTCCGGTTCGCAATGTTAGCAAAATATTATGGTTCTGAATTGAGATTCTTTCCATACTTGCAATCTCGTTGTGCATGTCCCTTACTGAGTTACGTAATTTTCCTTTAATTGGAATTGTAAATTCAACTTCAGAACTTGAAATACCGGCGATCCTAATACTATCAACAAATGGCTTGGTATATGTAAATTTGCCAATATTGGTAAATACTGTCCAGAAAGATTCATTATTATACATAATTGAGGAAAGTTGAACAAGTGGCTTTTTGATATTCTGTACTTTTTGTGTAACAAACTTACGAGGTTTTGCTTTCATTACCTTTCCTTGCAAAAAATAATCAAGCGCTTGATTGACAAGTGCGGAATCTTGTGTGGTGTAAAAAATGTCTCTGTAATCTGTAGTATTATATTTTACATCAAAATTTGGAGACTCTTCCTGTATTTTTTCGTCATCTTTTATATCAAACTCATTTTTTGCAATATTTGTATTTTCAATTAAAGCATTTTTTGCGAATGTAAGCATTTCACCTGCTTGTTTTAATTCCGATGTTTGCTTTGGTGAAATATCTTCTGCAAAGGTATTGGCTGTAAAAAGCAGTAGAATAATGTATAACATGTTATTTTATAAAAAACCAATGTAAAACCAACTTATTTCCCAACATAGAGATTTTTTGGCCGGTATTAATGCTTTCCAGGACATTACTGTCAACAACTTCGATAATTTTTTTGGTTTCAATTTTATGAACCACAATAACGCCGTTTATGTTTTTATTTAGTGTTTGAATGAAGTCCATTAACTGACTATTCAAAATTGAGTTAAATGTTAATTCAATTTCAAATAACTCCACGTTTGAATTTTGTGAGAAATCTTTATACATGCGTTCAATTGTTTGGTTTTTTTGTGTAATATTTTCAATTACAAAATTAGAAACACCTAAACTGCTTGCTGTTTTTGTTAAGGATTCAATGATGTATTGGCGTCCATTGTCTTTATTAACTTTTCTTGCAGGGTTGAGGTCTAGAAAGGCTTTTTCCAATGCAATTTTGTTTGCACCAAGGGCTGCACTTTTTGATGATGATATTTCAATTTTTTTGCGTTGTTCTTCGGCTGTTTTATTTTTTTGGGCAAAGTGCCTATTAATAAAGTATGCCAATATTACAAGAGATATAAAAATGCCAGAAATAGCAAGGACTTTTTTTAAAAAGATTGACGAACGATTTTGTAAATAAATTTGATACGACCTGTTCATATATGCACTATTTATTGGTTGCTATAATTTGAATTGAGAAATTACCAGTACCTTCGTCTATTTTTCTTGAAATATCATAGCGGAAAAATACTCGTCTAATGTCTGAAACTAAATTATAGTAATCTTGTAGATCTTGTGCGTTTCCGGAAATGGAAATTTCTAACGAAGGATTGGCATTGTTACATTCTGCCATACACGAGTACGATATATTTTTGATATAAACACTACCTTTAACTAACTCTCTAATTTGTTTGATAAATGCTTGGTAAGACTCCTGTGTAAAGCTAGAATAAAAATTTACAATTGCCTTCTTTTTGTTAATGTCATTTTCAAGAGTTTCAACTTTATTCATAATATTTGATATATTAAGAGAATTATTGCTATGATACTTTGTAAAGGAACTCAAAACAGAAAGAGATGAAAGAAAGAGTTCGTAAACAAAAAAAGTTATGATCAAAAACGCACCCAATACCAAACTAAATTTTGTAGTATAATGCTTTGCAATTGAAGAAAAAAAGTTTTTATTTGGAATAAATAATACTGGTTCGTACAAGCACTTAAACGCAATACTATCTAAAGTATTTACTTTGGCAAGGTTAGCATTGTATTGTTTGTGGTAAAAAAATTTTGCGTCAGAAACCTCGGCTTGTGTGTAGTACAATGATTTAACTTCAATGTTAGTTTTTAAGATACTTTTAAGCAAAACTTCACTACCATAAATATATGTTTGATATTCAACATTTGACTGTTTACAATAATCAACCATCGTGGTCGCGGTATCATTAATTTCTTTCTGTGTATCATCATCAATTTTGCTGCACACAACATGATGGTGAAAAAGTACCCGACTACCCTGATATAAAGAAAAATTTACACCGGAAATGGGACTGTGCTGTATTGCAATGTTAAGATCGTCAATACCTTCTTCTTTTATATCCAGTGCATCTTGTTCAATAACCGGAATTGCTTTTGGTAGGTTAATTCGCTTCGCATTTCCTTCACATATTGAAGGCATTTCAAGAATGATAGAAAAGTAGCCGGCAATCGGATTGGGAAATTTTTGTAGTAAATCAGCACAAATGTGAGCAACCGGCGTACGTATAAGAGACACAACTTGATACACATTTTCTGTTTTTTTTGCATTGTTTGTAGTAATTTTTAAGTAATCATGAACCGCTTCTTGCGGAACTTCTTGTGTTATTTTTTTTATAATAGACTGATGCACCGCTTGTGCATTGATGGACTTCAAAAATTTATATTCAGTAAAAATTTGATTTGGTATATCGTAGATAATACACACAGGAATGCCTTCTTTGCCAATAAAGTAATCTTTAAAAAAAGTTTTTATTGAATCATGTTCAGTGCTATAGGTTGTTTTATATGATCTTGTTGAAAAAATTTTTCCTTTTATGAATCGTATAAAGTACAATTCCTTACTACCTATAAAAAGAAATATAACATTCTGCTTTAATATTCCAAGCTTCGAGAACATGTATTCATTAATTTACTTTATAGAGCCATACAAAAGATGTGCGTATTTACTTGAAAAACCTGCACCCAGAAAAACATAAAACACTTTATGTTCCATGTTAAAAAACTCTTTTACAAAAGAAAAGGTATAAGTATTTAAAATATCTTTATTAAATTTCAAGCTTTTAATATAAAAATTATTATTTTTCGTTAAATCCCATCTGTGTTTGATATCACTTGTTAACCTTTCGGAAGAAATATCCATCATTGCGTCTCTGCCTTGAATGCCGAAAATTTCCATCATTATTAAATAATTACAGTCATCAAAACATGTAATATATTCGTCATAAAGACTCGCAACACGTGTATACTTATGCGGTTCGCAGATAATCACAAACTGTGCATTGATATCTTTGCAATAAGAAGCAAATGATTGAATAAATGTCTTTATTTTTTTAGGGCTATGTGCATAATCATCAATAATTGTAATATTGCCAATGTTACCAACAACCTCTACTCTTTTGTTAATTCCTTGAAATTGTGTAAAGATATCTTTTTTTTCATTTTTTAAAAGAATTTTTGAAAGAATTAAGCCCGGCAATGCATTAAAAGCGTTAATTTTACCAATCATGGGAATAAAAATATCATTAGCCGAAACTATACCTTTACAAGAAAGCATTAAACCGTTTTGGGTATTTTTTACTTCATTTAAAAAACAATCTCCTTTTATATAGGGCACGGTATTAACTGCTTTATCAATTCCTGAATATGAAAAAATATTACTGTTATACTGCGGCAAAAATGATTGTATTAAAGTATGTGTTGTTTTACAGTCTGAATTGTATATGACAACTCCTCCATTTTTAAGAGTTTTAAATGTAAATTCTTCAAAGTGTTTTATAAGATTTTCTCTATTACCTTGGTATCGTTTATGGTCAAGGTGATCTGCGTCAATATCGGTAATAATGGCAACATTGAAATTCATATCCGCAAACGAACCATCAGATTCATCTGCTTCTACAACACAAAATTCCGAACTATTATTAACATACACGCTAGAATGTATTTCATTTAATATTGTACCGATAATACATGACGGTTTTACACCCAATGTACCATACAAAGCTTGCCATGTTAATGCAGTTGTGGTTGTTTTACCGGAAGATCCGGATATACCGATTTTTACTTTGAATGCAGAAAGTATTAATTCTAAAGCTTCAAATCTTTCAATAATTTTAATTCCTAGTTTTTTTGCCTCTATAATCTCTGGGTTGTCGTCTTTGATTGTAGATGTTTTAACGATTAAATCAATATTTTTGGTAATGTTATCTTGGTGATGTGAGTCAAATAGTTTAATTCCAATAGATTCAAATCCTTTAATGTAGTTGCTATCCTTAAGTGCTGAATCAGAACCTTGAACATTAATACCATTTTCTGCAAAACACTTAGCAATGCCACTCATGCTAACGCCACCAATTCCGACAAAATGAACTAATTTAGCTTTTAAACTTTTAAACTCCATAAATATACAACATTATAGGACTATAATTTTTAAACTTGTTGATTTTTCAAGTTTTTTTATATTTCATTTGAAAACATTTCAAAAATGAACCTGTATATGCTTATAATCAAAAAAAAATTAGAAAATATAATACTTTTTATCGTCATTCCTTTTGTTGGTTTTGTAGCGGACTACATCACAAAGCAAATGATTATTCAAAACATTTGTGTGCAAGATCAAGTAGTTAACTTGTTACCGTTTTTTCGTTTTGTTTGCGTGTTAAACACCGGTGTTAGTTTTGGAATATTGGCAAATATCGAAAATGGAAGGGTTATTTTACTTATAATTACAGTATTTATATTAATTGTTGTATATTTTTTAATGTATAAAGAACGGAACAATTTTATAAAATATTGTTATAGTGTAATAATTTCCGGTGCATTTGGAAACATTATTGACCGCTTCCTTCATGGAGGGGTAATTGACTTTCTTGATTTTTATTATGAATCTTACCACTATCCGGCATTTAATGTTGCAGACAGTTTAATTTTTATTGGTATTTGTGGTATTATAATTTCGCAAATTTTAGAAAAAAAGAAAGAGAGAAAATCATAACTCTTCCACCCATTTTAGTACGGAATTGGTTTTTTTGAGTAAATCTTCATCATTATTCACGCACAAAATACTGTTTGCGGTTTTAATTTGGAATTTATCTGGATGTTTTTTTAATACACTGATAACTTCATCATTTTTTTGAAAATTATTTGCAAAATGAAGTAAAACACCTTTTGGACCTCCTTCAATTTTGTTAATATATAATGCTTTTGCTTTAATTTTTATTTTAATTACCTGAATTAAATTCAGCATTTCTTGTGGAATTACGCCAAAACGGTCAAGAATGTCTTCTTGCACAATAGTTAAATCTTCAATTGACTGCACTGCGGAAAGTTCCCTATAAACTTGCATTCTTAATGAAAAATCTGGAATATATTCCTCCGGAATAAAAAATGGAACGGAGAGTTTAATTTCAGGAGTGTAATCTTCGTTGTCACTTTTTGTATCATTTTTTATTTCCGTTACCGCCTCTTTAAGCATTTGCTCGTAAAGCTCAATGCCAACATCATTAATTTTACCGTGTTGTTCTTTGCCAACAATGTTTCCTGCACCACGAATGTCTAAATCTGAAACTGCAATTTTCATACCCTCTCCAAGCGATGCAATTGAAGAAATTGCTTTAAGCCTTTGTTTGGCGTTTTCCGTCATACGGTTAATATCCTTAACTACGAAATATACATAGCTTTGCATCTTACCCCTACCAACTCTTCCACGAAGTTGGTAAAGTGCTGAAAGCCCAAACATTTCTGCTCGGTATAAAATCATTGTATTTGCAAAGGAAATATCAATTCCAGATTCCACTATACTTGTAGTAACAAGAACATCATAAACTCCTGAATAGAATTTATCCATTACAACTTCAAGTTCTTTTGGTGGCATTCCACCATGTGCAATTCCAACGGAAACTTCCCCACCTGTAATGGCAAGAACTCGTGCTTTTTGCTCTTCTAAGTCAGAAACTCGCGGGCAAACAAAAAATGTTCTTCCGTGTTGGGTTTTTTCCCGCATTATGGCGTTTGAAAGGACGATGGAATCGAATGTCATCACTTGAGTTTGAGGAAGGAGTCTATCAAACGGTGGTGTTGCAATGATTGAAATATCTTTCAAACCGGAAAGACCCATTTGCAGAGTTCTTGGAATTGGTGTTGCTGAAAGTAGTAACACATGGCATGGAAATTTTGTTTTGAGCTTCTCTTTTTGTTCAACGCCAAAGTGTTGTTCTTCGTCAATCACTAGTAATTCAAGGTTTTTGAAGGAAATGTCATCACTAAAACCGGCATGGGTTGCAATAAGAATATTAATTTCTCCAACATTGATTTGCTCAATAATTTGTTTTCTTTCTTTTGCAGAAGTTGTTCTTGTGATTTTTGCAATTTTAACATTAAAACTGCTAAACCTGTTTAAAAATGTTTTAAAATGTTGTTGGGCAAGTAGCGTTGTTGGGCAAATTATACAAACCTGCCCCGAATAGCTTTTTGTCGCATTATGATTATTCATTGAGTTTTCCCCACCAAGCACAACCAATGCACAGGCACGCATTGCAACTTCTGTTTTTCCGAAGCCAACATCTCCACAAATAAGTCGCTCCATTGGTTTGCCAGAGGATAAATCGTTCTTGCAATCTTCAATTGCAAGTGCTTGGTCTTCTGTTAAAGCAAAAAGAAATTGGTCTTCAAATTTTCTTGTAATGTCACTTTCGTGAAAAATTGTTGCTTCAACTTCTTTTCGCTTTGCCGCTTCCTTTACCAGTTTTTCTGCAATGGCAAGAAGGTTTTTCTTAACTTTTTCTTTCTTTGAAAGAAATCCATTTGTGTGGAGTTTATCAAGCAGAGACTCCGCCTCCACACCTTCCGGAATTGAACCGTATTTTGTGAGTATATCAATATTTACAACCGGAATGTAGAGAATATCTCCACCTCTATATATTAATTTTGCGGTATCATAAGCTTTTCCTTGGTTTTGCACCATAAAAAGTCCTTCAAATTTTGCAACACCGTGTTTTTTATGAACGACAAGGTCTCCAACAGAATACCCGTTGGCAATAATCATTTGCTTTTTGGTAGAAATTTCCCGCTTCTTTTTTGCTGAAACAACAGTTTTGCCAAAAATGTGCTCCTCCGTAAAGAAATAATTATTTTGATTAACAAACGATTTTTTAGTAATATATTGGCAAATGTTCACAATTCCGTTTTTAGTATCGGAAAATTTTTCAATAACTTGAGTGTTACAATTGTGTTCTGTTAAAATTTTTTGAATCGGCACTAATGAAAACTTGGATTGCGTGCAAATAAACACTTTTTTACCTTGTGTTACAAGAGTATTAATATTATTAATGGCAGAAAAGATATCTTTATGTTTTGTTTCAAGCACGGTAATTGACATTTGTAATTGCAATTAAAATCATATATACATGAAAATTAATTCATAATTTATCAAGATTTTATATAC
>JAURNI010000094.1 GCA_030830305.1 Alphaproteobacteria bacterium
AAATGTCCCATGTGTATTGGCTTTTGGGTAGGAATTCTTCATTGGCTCTTCTTTTTTGATTTAGACTGCGGAGTATTACAAGCAGGTTTTGTTTCTTCTGCCACTTCATATGCTTTATCAATGTTATTTACAGATTTTGGTATAAATATAAAAGTCAATAAAGATTAAATAAACTATTTAATTTAGATTGAGGTTTAAATATGGCAACAAATTTAAGACAAACATTCTGGATTCGTAAATGGGCATTACAGCCTGTCCGTTTGTGTTGCAAAGGCAAACGGCTTGTCCGTAGGAACTAAATAAATGGCTAAAAAATTATTAACAGAATACTTTGAATTATGTCCAAATGGTTATTGCGATGATGTATTAACAGAATCTGATAAACATTTTATTAAAAATGGTGGTTTAATTCTTACAGGACCAATGCAAAGATGCGACGAACAAAACGGAAACGGAAGAGTTTATCCACGCATGGTTTTAGAAAGAGAAGTCAAAAGATACTTAGAAGTTGTAAAAGACAGAAGAGCACTTGGAGAACTTGATCATCCAGCAGAATCTGTAATTAATCTAAGTAAAGTTTCCCATCTTGTTACTGATGTTTGGTGGCAAGGAAATGATGTTATGGGCAAAATTCAAGTCCTTAATACACCATGCGGACAAGTATTAAAAGAATTAGTAAATGCAAATGTAAAGATTGGTATTTCTTCAAGAGGCACAGGCTCTGTTAGAGAAAACAAAGGCGTTACTCTTGTTGAGGATGATTTCAATCTTATATGCTTTGATATAGTTTCCGAACCTTCAACCAGAGGCGCATTCATGATGCAAGAAATTAAAGACCGCTCTTTGATTGAAAATAGAGAAGCAAAAATCAATAGTTTAATAAATAATATTCTAAAAAAAGGAAAATATTAATATGACTCTCACAAAAGATGTTCTTAAAAAAATCATTAAAGAAGAACTTGAAAAATTAAAAGCAGAAACAACAACAAATGAAGATGATTCTGCTGATCAAGAAATTGCTGAATTAGAAAAACAACTTGCAGAAGCTAAGAAAAAAGCTTCACTAAAGAAAATGAAAGGCGCTCACGCCGATCACAAAATGAGCGCAATGAAATCAAAAAAGAAATAATCGTTTTTTGATTTAAAATTAATGAGGATGGTATTTTATTATACCATCCTCTATTTATTTATAGGTTTATTGTATGAAAATTATCATTACCGAAAATAAAATAAGGAGTATTGTTCGTTCTGAATTAAAAAATTATTTAATTCAAGAAGGGCCATTTGATACACTTAAAAATGTTGCTGGCGCTGCTATTGGAAATGTCAAAAAAGATTTTGAAAAAAGTATTACTGATTTTAAATCTGCTTTATCATCGGCCAAACAAGCACAAACACCAGAATTTGCACAAATAAAAGCAAAGCTTAAACCATTAGGTATTGAAGGTAATAATTTACAAGCTGTATATAATTATTTATACACAAAAGATAAAGATGGAAATTATGTTTTTTCTGTTCAAGATGTTTTGATAAATGCTTTTGAGGCCAAGGTTAATGCTTTAAAAGCAATTGTTCGTGATCATTTTGATAATCTAAAACCTTAAATTCCAACTGCTTTACAAGAGGCACCATTGCCATTTGCACCTGCTGTTGGTGGTGGGTTTTCGCAAATACAACGACCATCACCACAACAAATTCAAACTTTTTATCAAGAAGCTTTACAATATGTTGAAGATGCGAAAAAAGCGAAAGCAAAAGAAAGTATCTTAATAGGTTCAGTTTTTTTATATGCTTGTCAAATTGCAAATCAAGCAATTAACATAAAACAATCAAAAAATCCAAAACAATTGGGACAATTGTATATTAATTTTTTCACAGCTTTAAATGATGATTTAAAAGATTTACCACAAAAGCAACCTGCTGCACAACAAGCACAGCAAACAACACCATAGAGCATTAAATGACACAAACAGAATTAAAAAAAATGTTAAGACCACTTGTAAAGCAACTTGTAAAAGAAGCAATGCAAGAAGAGTTAACAAGCGTAATAAGCGAAATTGTTAAACAAACTGGCAGAGTTGTTGAAGCAAAACAAGCTCAACAGCCAGTTATTGATGAAGATTATAAACAACAAAGACTTGCCGATAAGCAAAAAGCATTTGAAGAAAGAAAGAAAATGCTTGAAGAAGTAAGTAAAAAAGCATATGGCGGCATAAATATATTTGAGGGAACAACTCCTATTGCTTCTGCTGGAAATCCAGAACAAAAAATTAATGAAGCAAGAGCAGCAGACCCATTGGGTGACACAGATCCAAGCGACCCCGGTGTTGATATCGGTGGATTATTAAGGATGACAGGTGGATGGAAACAAATAAAATAATCATTGAATCTCAACTTCGCTCTATAATTCGTCATGAATTAGAAAAATATATAATTCAAGAAGGATTATCTGATAAAGCAAAAGCTATTTTATTAGCTCTTACTTTAACATTTGCTGGTCACCAAGCTACTGCTGGTGCGGGGAAAGGTGATGGTGGTTCTGGTGGTGGAGAGACAATACAACAAGTTTTGAAAAAAGCTGGTATGAAAGAAGATATATTGCAACAATTACAATCTGAATTAACAGACGATGATGTTAAATTGTTACAAAGTAAATTTCAAGAGCAAAAAAGATTACATACTGAATATGACAAAG
>JAURNI010000095.1 GCA_030830305.1 Alphaproteobacteria bacterium
AAATTTTAATGTCAAGTTTTATTTGGTTGCAATTTTGTTTGTAATTTTTGATCTTGAAATTGCCTTACTATTCCCATGGGCAATGAATATTCGCATTCTTGATGTTTCGGGGTATATTTCGGTAATGCTTTTTCTATTTATTGTAACATTTGGCTTTGTTTACGAATGGAAAAACGGAGCATTAGATTGGTAGATTGTGCAGTAGTTTATTTCTGCGGAATTTTCAGGATTTTCTATTGAAATTGGAGCAACTGTTGTTGGCATAATAACTGTTTATATCATTGGACGGCAGATGTTCGACCAACGCAAGCTTAACCAAAGAATTGCAGATATGCAGTACGCTAAATTAATGGAAGATAGGTTACTTGGAATTGTATACAGTGGTAAATATAATGCTGGACATAAAGAGATAATATATTCAGCACCATCTCTGGAATGGTATAAATTCAATTTATGCAGAGTTTTATTGTGGAAAATAAAAGTCCAGATAGGGAAATGGTTAGCATTTTTGGTATCGATGATGGGCAAAATGTTCATAGAAATGGTTATACATTTAATCAAATTTACTTCAAAGAACCATTAAGAGGCGATTATTTAAACACGTACAACTCAATGATTCAAAACATTAAAACAGAAGATATTCAGGAGTACTATAAAAACTCAAATTTTGGTAAACTTGCGAAAATGATTGATGCTGACACTAAAAATTAGCTTTGGCAAATCTTCTTAACAATTTTTTGAACGAGCGGTGAAACAAAAAATGCAACTGGAAAGGCAACTACAAAACCAATTGCGAATGCCCGCATCCATAAAAATAGAAATCTTGGATTAAAGCCAATATTGATAAGTGTCATTACTCCAGACATAAAAAATGCCATAAACAATGCCATAAAAAGTGGTATAAGAACTTTTGGAGTTTTAATTTTCATGAATTAATTCAATAAAATCTTTGGTATTTTTTATTTTTGCTAAACTGGAAACATTAATAGTTTTTCCATTCGTTTTTTCAACAAATTCTGTGTAAGACTTTTTACGATATTCAAGTAATTTTGGAAATAACCATAGAAAAAACTCTTTGTCGATTTCAAAATCATGGGTAAAGTTTTGAAAATTATAATATTCAGTTAAATATTTTAGTAGAAAATCATAATTATACAGAATTGGTTTAATTGCGGTTTTTGCTCGCTCAATGAGCATATTCTGATGTTCTTGAGTAGTTTTTAGGTAAACAACAGTACTATGGTTTTTGATTAAATCAAGCAGTGATTTGTTATTTAAAGATATCTCGCAAATACTGCCGGTTGTGTCATTGATAAATCCGGAAATTTCATAGTTTTCGAAAGCAGTTTTGGCTCTTTGCCAAAATTCTTGGGTTGCTTGTAACTCTGCAGCTCTGTATAAATTTTGATTATTCAAAAACTCTCCATAATTTATTTTACCGTTTTCTTTCATAGGGATCACAAACATTGTAATTACTTCAAGATCGTCAAATGTGAGAGACAAATCTATCTTAATTGCAAATTTTGATATTAATTCTCTGAAGAATGGGCTTTGACTGTTAATTTTGCTAATAACGCTTTGTTTAATTTTGTCTTTTAAATGTGTGTGAGCAATTTCATAATCTATTGAGTAGTGGAAGAGTCCATCAGCTGAAAGCCTGTGTGAGAGTGCTGTTTTACCGGAGCCAGACATTCCAACGAGGGTAAAAATTTTGGTTTTTTCTTGCAAATTAGATTTCATTAATGCATTTATTATCTGAAATAAGCTAGATGTTTATTTATATTTTGTCAATTTTTAATTAGATTATGTCTTGCATTGCAAAAGTGGATCCATCTTGTTTGGTAAGTAAAGAAAGTTTGGATTTACTGATTAAATCAATTCAAGCCACAAAACCTGACATAGTGTTTATCACACTTTCACAAAACGCAAGAAAGAATATCATAACGATTCTACAAGCAGCAAAGATTGCAGATTCTTCATGTTATACAATGCTTCGAAATATTGTGCTTGAATATAAACATATTTTTGATTCTGTTCCGGAAATTAACTCAATTATAGAAAACTTCTATCAAGATATTGAATCCCTTGTAAAATTTGTTGAACTTTCCGGTGAATTTACACAAAATCTTGTTAACATTGTGCGTGAGTACTTTTCAAGGCTTACATTTATTCTCTTGAACAAATATACAGAAGGAAAGCTTAATTTAGTACAATATTACACCAAAGATGCTGATAGTACAACGCCTCATAACTTGAAAAAAGTTATTTTATTAAAGCATAATAAATATATTTATAATATTGATGCAAAGTATATTAATAAACCACAAGTTGTAAAAGAAATCTCTTATCAAGATATTCTTGAGGCTCCGGCATTAAATTTTAATGGACTTACAAAAACCGAGCTACTTGCTATAAAAAATAAAAATGCAATTGTTGAGATTGTTGAGATCGATGGAAATATTTTGGAAACAACAATTTCTTCAAAACCAACACAAGATGATATTAAAATTGCAACATGTACAGAAGATATTGCAATTATCACATTGCAACACACGGAAAATGACGCACTTCTTGGTATCTTTGGTGAAGTGATAAGTTTTTGCCATAAAAACAATATTAAAGTTTTTATTACATCTCAATCTTCTTCGCAAAGCTCAATTTCATTTGGTGTGAAAAAATATCATTTAGATCAGCTTAAAAGCTATATTAGTGCAAGATTTAACTCGGAATTGCATAATGGTTTGTTGTCTTATAGCGTTCTTGAAAATCAATCAGTGATTTCCGTTATCGGTAATGGAATGATCGGTAAAACAGGAACCGCAGGTGGATTGTTTTCGCATCTTGGAAGTAAGGGAATAAATATTTATACAATTGCACAAAATGCTTCAGAGGTAAACATCTCTTTTTCTGTGACAAATGAAAAAACAAGCTATGTGATGAATGAAATTAATAAAATGTGTTTTTTAAAAAGAAATCATGTTTCACTTTGTTTGTTTGGGTTTGGTAATGTTGCAAAAGGATTGGTAAAGATGATTCAAAAACAGCAAGAATACTTTATAAAGCAAGGTGTTAGTATTTCTATAAACTTTATTGCTAACAGCAAAAAATATTTTTTAAATGCTAATGATGTTAACATTTATTCTGTTGTTGAGAGTTTTAACACCAATGGTATTGCTTATGATAATATTGATACGTTACTTCAAGAAATTACCAAAGCTGAGCTTTCAAACCCTATTTTGGTGGATTTAACATCTAGTGATGAACTTGCAGAAAAATATGCAGATTTTATCAAAAATGGTATTCATATTGTTTCGGCTAGTAAAAAAGCTAATTCATTACCATTTGAAAGGTATCAAGAAATTCACGATGCTTGTAAAAAATACAAAGTGCATTTTCTTTACGAAGCAAATGTTGGAGCAGGGTTGCCTGTGGTAGCAACAGTGCAAGATATGCTTTATACCGGTGATACGATTAAAAAAATTGAAGGAATATTTTCGGGGACTCTAAGTTATATTTTTAATAATTATGATGGTACAAAGCCATTTTCAAAAATTGTAAAAGAAGCAAAAGAGCAAGGCTTTACAGAGCCTGACCCAAGAGATGATCTTTGTGGTGCCGATGCTGCAAGAAAAATTTTGATTTTAGCAAGAATGGTTGGACACAGAATGAATTTTGATGATGTTTCTATTGAAAGTCTTGTACCAAAAGAACTTGAGGGTGGAAATTTTGATGATTCGTTTTTCGAGAAATATCATAACCAAGATAAAATTCTGCAGAAAATGTATGATAATGCAACAAAAGATGGAAAAGTCTTAAGATATGTTTGTGTTTTGGAAAATGGAAAAGCTTCAGCAAAAGTTCTTGCAGTTCCGAAGAATTCTCCACTTGGTAACACGCTTGAGACTGATAACATTATTGCATTTTCAACTCAATATTATAACAAAACACCAGTGGTAATTCAAGGTCCGGGAGCTGGTATTGAAGTGACTTCAATGGCGGTTCTTTCAGATATTATTAAAATTTTTAAATACATTCAAATATAATATGTTTTACCATACAACTCGTAATAAGGAGGTAAAAAAAACATTTGCAGAAATTGTTTGTTTAAGTAATGCACCTTGTGGCGGTCTTTATATTCCGGTAGAATTGCCGAAATTAAAAAAAGAAGATTTTTCAGGTATGAGTTATGCTCAAATTGCTGAAAAAATTATTGGTATTTTTACAGAAATTCCACAGAAGGAAATTCCACAAATTGTAAGGAAATCGCTTGTGAATTTTGCTAGCAGTGCAGTTTTTGAAACAAAGAAACTTGAAGAAAATATTACAGTTGCAGAATTATTTTATGGGCCAACCTTGTCATTCAAAGATTACCCAATGCAGTTTCTTGGTAATATTGTAGAATATATTCTTTCGCAATCTAGAAAAAAACTTAATATTTTAACAGCAACATCAGGAGACACCGGTTCTGCGGCAATCCATGCTTTTGCAGGAAAGGAAAATGTTAAAATTGTGGTTCTTCACCCAAGGGGTAAAATAACAGAATTCCAGCGTAAACAAATGACAACATGTCATGCTAAAAATGTATTAAACATTGCAATTAATGGAAATTTTGATGACTGCCAAGCAATTGTTAAGGAAATTACAAATTCCAATATTGCAGAGGAAAAAAATATTTCAACGGTTAATTCAATTAACTGGGGTAGAATTATGATGCAAATTGTTTATTATATCAAACTTCTTTCAGATCTGAAAACATCCCAAAACATTTTTGTTCCAACAGGGAATTTTGGAAACATTTTTGCATGTTATTTTCTGAAAAAATGTGGTTTCGACGGTATAAATAAAATGTTTATTGCAAACAATGCCAACGATGTAATATCTAAATTTTACGAAGAGGGTGTGGTGAGAAATCAACAAACTATTCATACGGTTTCGCCGGCAATTGATATTTCAATACCGTCAAATTTTGAACGTATGCTTTTTATGGAGTCCGGTGAAAATGCAAATCTTATCAAAGAGATTTACACAAGTATCAAACAGGGACACGCGGTTAAAGTTGATAAAAATCTTTGGAAAATTTTTCAAGATCATTTTCACGCATTTTCGGTTAATGATGCTCTTACACTTCAAACAATCAATGAAGTTTACAATAAATATAATTATATTATTGACCCACACACTGCCGTGGCGTTTGCTCATTTGATGCACTCAGTTTCTCCAAAAGGAAATAATGTTGTCATTGCAACGGCACACCCTTGTAAATTTGAAGAGGCAGTTCAAAAAGCGATTGGTATTAAAGTACAAATTCCACAAAGTAATCTGGGTGTAATGCAAAAAGAAGAAAAACTGGAATTATCTTCTAACAAAGAAGTTCAGGAAATGATCTTAGATTTTTTCAGTTAATTATTCTGCACTAACAAGTGTATACATTGTTTTGTTGGAAAGAACATTAAGAAGTGCGTTTTCTTGTTTTATAGAAAAAACTTTAATTGGAATGTTATTATCTCGTGCAAGAGAGACGGCAGAGATATCCATTACTTTAAGGTTTTTTTCGATAAGTTCTTGGTATGAGATTTTTTCGAAACGAGTAGCAGTTTTTGATTTTTTCGGATCTTCAGAGTAAATGCCATCAACACTTGTTCCTTTTATTAAACACTGGCAGTTTAGTTCCATTGCACGAAGGATTGCGGCGGTGTCTGTGGTAAAAAATGGATTGCCTGTTCCTGCGGCACAAATTACAACGCGCCCTTTTTCAAGATGACGAATTGCTCTTCTGCGAATATATGGTTCACAAACTGATGCAATTGGTAAGGCGGATTGAACTCTTGCTTCAACTCCTATATTTTCAAGAACATTTTGTAGTGCGATTGCATTCATTACAGTTGCAAGCATACCCATATAGTCTGCAACGGAGCGTTCCATACCAATTTTTTCACCGTATACTCCGCGGTAAATATTGCCACCCCCTACAACTAGACAAAGCTCAATTCCTGTTTTGCGAACAGATTTAATATCTTCAGCTATTGTTTTCATTGTAGATATGTCATAAGAACCACCAGATCCATCGCCCATTAGTGCTTCACCGGAAATTTTATAAAGTACCCGCTTGTACTTCATTTAGGCTTTATAAACTAACTTCTGTTCTTTGAATTCAACATGTTTGCGAATTACAGGGTCGTATTTTCTAAAAGACATTTTTTCTGTAATGTTTCTCGTGTTTTTTTGAATAACATAAAAATAACCAGTATCTGCTGTGCTAACAAGTTTAATGTTTACAATTCCACCTTTTTTCTTTGCCATATTGTCTTAATTAAGTTATAGTGGCTGGGGTGGTAGGATTCGAACCTACGCATGACGACACCAAAAACCGTTGCCTTACCGCTTGGCTACACCCCAAAATTCCCAAAAACAATCTGTCAATATTGCAGTTTAATTGTCAAGAGAAATTATAATTTTCCGGTAATTATAAAGAATTTGACACTGTAAAAACAACAACTAACCAATTTTAAAATCACTATGACTTCCAGTGTCTACCAAATAAACAATATTGTGATTAATATAATAAAGCAAAAGCCAGTCAGGTTTTATATGCAACTCTCTTATGTTTCTTTTTTTCTTATAAGAGCCATGCCATTTGTGGTCTCTGTCCGATTGCAATAATTTCTTTTCAATTAATCTTTTGAGAACTGCTTTTAAATCTTGCATATCGTAGCCTCTTTTGTGCATTAATTCGCATCGTTTATCAAAATGGCTACTGCTATTAACAATCATATTACAAATTCATAATAAGTGCTTCTGACATTGAATTTCTGTTGCCCTCTTTGCCGCCAACAAAGTAAAAATGCTCTCTTGTATCAATTTTAAACTCACTCCAAATGTTTTCTATTGCTTCGTTTGTTCTAAACCTATTGGAGTGCCAAGTTGAAAGAATAAATTTTGCATTTGAATCTTTTAATGAGTCGTACAAAGTTCTTTCGTGCTTTATATTCCAAGATGTAAAATAATCGGCATGCCTATCAATATACGGTGGGTCGCAATATATTAAATCATTCTCAGTTGCTAGTTTTATTGTATCTACAAAGTCTTGATATATAAAATCATAATCATTGTCTAAAATAATTTCAGATATAGCCTTAACTTGATTTGTTATTTTTGTGATATAACTTTTTGCAAATCTATTAGGTTTTTTACAAAATGGTGTATTAAAGCCACCTTTTGAGTTAAATCTTATTAAGCCATTAAAACAAGCACGATTTAGAAATAAAAAATCAAGAGGGTCTCGAAGGTTGTTAAATCTATTTCTAACTTCATAATAATATTCTCCGTTGCCTTGTAACAATTTGTTTCCCTCGTCTTCAAGAAAATCTCTTACTATGCTATATGTGATTGTTTTATTTTTGATTGCTTGATAAAAATTGATTAAATGAGGGTTGTTGTCGCTAAAAACTGCTTTTTTTGGCTTTATATTAAAACCAACAACACAAGTACCACAAAATGGTTCGTACCAAGTGTTATAGTTCAAATTGATTTTGGACTTTATCCATTTCACTAAATCTGTTTTAATACCTTGACACTTAATTGGTGGTACAATAATTTTATTATGATGGATATTTTCAAACAACATACATCATAAAATATTTTTATATTTTAAAAATTCATCAAGAGTGGTAAGTTTTTTCAAGCTTCCGTCCTCTTTTTTAACACTTATTTTGCTATGGTTTGCTCAATATTCATCAAAGATATCTTCCCCAAGTTTAGTAAATATACCATTTCCATTTATAATATCCTGTATATTTGTAATACTTCCAATATTTGCTGTGTTGCCACTACCACTTCTATAATGTGCTATTTTCCACTTTTCTTGAAAGAAAAAGATAAAATCTTTAATAACAGATTTAATGGATAATAGGTCGTCTATTTTATAAATTTCCAAATCTTCCTTTTCAACCCTTGTGTATATAATACCCAAGCAATAATGCCCTAAATATGAGCCATAAGGGAATTGAACATTTTTATTGCTTTGTCTGTTGATAAAATATTCTCCGTGAGAGCCAAGAGTAAAACCGTTACAATTACCTTTTTTTGTTGTATATGTTGTCTTTAAATCAACTGCAAATTTAATTTTATTATCTTTTTTGTATACAAAGCTAAAATCTGGATAATAATTTTGGTGATTTGGTAGAATGACATCAAACCCAACATTATCTGCAAATTTCAATATCATTGGCAATAAATGTGTTTCAAGTATTTTTGAAACAATTTTTGTATCATAGGAAATAGTATATATGTTTTTATATATATCTATAAATCCCCTAATAGTCCAGTTGCCGATGTCATCACTAATTTCTTTATTTAAGTGTTGTGTAAAAGCACTAAACTCTTTTTCAAAATTTTCTTTTTTCATATCCTATAATTCGAATTTCTTATATTCACTTTCAGGCGTATTTATAGCTTTTGCAGTTTCGTTATTTAGTGCAAAAAGCTCATAATTATTATGTCCAAGCTCCCTAATTACTGTATTTTCAGGCAATAAAACATCAGCACTTTGAATTGTATAAAATTCTTTTATTAGTGAATCTTTGATAATTTTTTTCTTGTTTGACTTATCATTAAATGTATCAATCCAAGGTTTTTCGTTATGTGTCATCTCAACAAGTTGCCAAGCCTCGTATTTACCATAAGAATACCATATTGTATCTAAATAACTTCTTAAATCTTTTGATAAAAGATTAATATCAGTTTGCACGGCATCAACTGTAATAGGCTTTTTTTCATACTTTTTCAATCTTGTCCATTCTTTTTTTACAACAGGTCCAAGCTCAAATGCTTCAATTTCATCATTAAATATTTTTTGATTATTTAATGAAAACTTCCAAACATACGCATAATAAAGTAATTTTTGTAACTTTAAATTTGTCATCAAGCTACCTCTTGTTATATTTTCGTTTGCTTTTTCAATAAAAAAATCTGCTATTTTTGTTGAATTTCTATCATCTTTATAAAAGCAACTATCAATAGCTTTGTCAAAATCAATTTCATTACTCATACACCTGCAATTAAATTTTTATATTTTAATGTTTTAGATTCTACTCTTAACAAAAAGCTATCAAATCTTTCACAATCCGCAAGTTCTTTTGTATTATATCTAAATGAGAACTCATTAAGATAATTATTAATATGCTTTTTACTTGCCCAGTGGTAAATGCCAAAAATACCTCTCTTTACCAGTCCCCAGTATCCCTCTATTATGTTTGTGTGGATTTTAAATGCAACCCTTGAATCAAGTCTAACATATTCATTTGCACTGTGCTTGATTGTAAAGTGTTTGTAGTTATTTTTAAGGTTTTTGTATACGTTGTAAGTATCCGTTACAATTGTTGAACCCATTTTAATATTGCAACCAATCTTTGGCAGTAAGTTTTCCTTATCTGCATTTGGAATAGCTACCGCTCTTACTTGTTTTGTATCACGATTAACAAGTCCAATTACTGCCGTCTTTTCAGATTTGAACTTATTTACAGTGTGTTTATTCCCTTCTTTCCCTCCAAAATATGCTTCATCAACCTCTGTAATGCCGTCAAATTCATTATGAAAAAAATCTTTACTAATATGTCTCAATCTGTGTAGCATAAACCAAGCCGTAGGCTGGGAAACTGTAATATTTTTTGCTAACTGGCAAGAACTTATACCTTTTTTATGTGATAAGTAAATATACATTGCAATAAACCATTTACGAAGTGGTACATTTGAATCTTGAAAAATTGTGCCAACTCTAACAGAGTATTGACTCTTACAATTTCTACATCTAATTCTTGTATTGTTTTTTGGCAAATAAGAATCATTGCACCCACAGTAATGGCAAGGAATGTTATTTTTAATCCTTCTATTGTAGAAATATTTTACACAGTCCATTTCTGTTTTAAAAAAATCCATCAAGTCAATTAAATTTCTGAATTTCATTTGTTAAAAAAATAACTTTCTATATAACAAGTATATATTACATTGATTTCAAAAGTCAAACTTTTTTGGTGTCAAATTCTTTATAATTACCAATTTTCCAGCTCAAGTTATTGTATACTTACTTATAATACAAAAGTATACTTGGTGTGCCCGAAAGGATTTGAACCTTCGACCTACAACTTAGGAGGCTGTCGCTCTATCCAGCTGAGCTACGGGCACAGTTAACCCAGGAGTGTGTTATGGTTTTGGTAAAATC
Organism: Alphaproteobacteria bacterium; assembly: GCA_030830305.1. GTDB lineage: Bacteria > Pseudomonadota > Alphaproteobacteria > Rickettsiales > Deianiraeaceae > CAJQOT01. Next base: position 10,217 of record JAURNI010000095.1, read on the forward strand.
AAGCCTTTTATAAACTTGATTGGAATCCAATGTAGAAAAATCTTCCTCGCACCGGTCCCCATGAATTGATATTATCAAGATGTGGATCATGTTCTGCATTGTGTCCATGACTTTCACGTACCGCTATTTGTGAATTGTATTTTACTTGAATAAAATTGAGCATGTTTTCAACTCCCATAAAAATCTTATGTTTTTCATTAATTCTATGTGTGAAGTCTGTATCAAGAATAAGGAAGTCTTTAGAATATTTTGTATTTTTAATACCAGCAAGATTGTAAACTGTTCCATAAAATTTCTCAAGATCTTGTCTACCAAAATATGTTGCTTTAATTGAAAACAGGTTATCTTCAAGTTTTTTTGTTATTTTTGTAAAAAGTTTATACTCAGGACGGGAAAGTATTACATACCCTTCTTCAAGCGAAGATAAATTATGCCAATATTTTTCTACAGAAGCATTCCAAAGTAATGTTGTGGTTATGAAGTATGTTAAATCAAGTCCAATACCATGAGTTTTATACTTTCCGGTAAGGGTCTTAAATTCTGCATCTCCGTTATGTAAATCAAGGGCAGCAATGTTTTTAATTTCGTTATAATTATAATTAATGTTGGCTTGAAGTTTGTTATATACAAAAGTTGTGTTATAAGTTGCATTCAACACTTTAGTGGCTTTGTCAACGTCTCTTACTAGTGTTGTTATTTCTTCCGTAATTAGCGCGTGGTTTTGTTCAAAGCTGCTAGTTGGTAGATAATATCCGTTACCAACTGCAATAGTTGAAATAATATTATCTGTGTGGTGGTAATTCAATTTACCGCGTAAAGTTCCAATAAAATCAAATTTATTATGATATGATGCTCTTGCTGAAAGGTTTGTGTCTGTATTGTTATGTGAGTGATTTATTTCTGCAAATAATGTTGTTGTTGTATATGTATAACCATCTGGGTTATGTAAATGTTTTTCTTCGATTTCATGGTTGTGTGAAATACCGGAATGTAGGTTTTGGTAGTGAAAATCACCGCCAATTTTGAACTTTGCATTGCCAAGATTCAGTTTTCTTGCGCCTGTTAAAAAAACATTTGTTTCATCTGCTTTATACTTATTACCTGAATAGAAATTATCCCGTTTTAATAGAGACGCCGTTCCACCGCCAATATAATTATTAGATTCTACCGAAGATAATAAAGAAAAGCGGGTATTGTCAATAATTTCAAGAAGTCCTGCAGTTCCGCTATTATAATGAATTTTATCTCCATCTTCAAGTTGCCAACCGTCTGAAATTGGGCTTCCTGCGTTTGTAAAATTAAAAGGATTTCCTTCGGTATTATTGGTGTCGGTGATTATAGAACCACCTTTTCTATTATTATGAGTAATATCAAGGCGTGTTTTAATTTTCAAATCATCATTTTTAAATTGGTGTGCAAGAGTTGTGTAGAAATTGCGTGTACGTGGGTTTTCGGCAATGTTGTCTTTGTTGTTATCAATATGGTTTTGCCCGTTTGTATTAATGGAAAGCATTAATCCGGAGTTATTACTTACTTTGCTTGTTGCAGTTAAACCTGTATTATAAAAACCAAAATTCCCGGTAATTGCCTGAACTGAGGCAGAATTTGTTGTAACATCAAGGGTTTTAATTTCAACAGAACCGGCAAGGGATGACGGGTTTGTGCCTGTTGATGCAGTTCCACGGTTAACGGTTAAGCTTTGAACGGTCCCCGTTCCAAAGCTTTGGGCTGCATCAAGAAAGTTTTCGGGAATAAAGATGCCGTCAACGAATGTTGAAGTGTAGTAATATGGCAAGTGATTTATTGAAACGCCCGTGTGTCCACCAAAATCTTGTAAATTTTGCTGGTACTCAACTGAATGAGTTCCTTCAATTATACTAAAGGCATTTTGTGAAGCAGGTTTGTTTTTAATAAATTCCTGGTTAAATGATATGCTGTCGGGGTGATGTGCATTAATTGCATTAAATGGAATTTTCTCGAACTTTACTGCATTAACGGATATTATATCTTTTGCAAAAACTGACAACGAAAAAAAGAGCAGTATGAATACTCTATACATATATCAAAAATTAATTGATATTTGATATATGATAATTCATTATCAAAATGTCAAGAACTTTCTGTAGTTTATTTTGACAAATTCATACCATTTTAGATGGATCCATTATTGATGTCCATTCACTTTCTTTAATTTTACCTTCACCGCCGTCTTTTGTGATAAAGCCAAGTTCAAGAGCAGACTCCCTCAGTGTAATACCTTTTTTATGAGCATTCTTCGCAATTTTGGCAGCATTATCATAGCCAACATAAGGGTTAAGTGCTGTCACCAACATTAAGGATTGCTCTAAAAGTTGTTTAATGCGTGCTTCATTTGCTTCAATACCAACAAGACATTGATCTATGAATGAATTAATACCGTCTGAAAGTAAGTTAATGGATTCAATCACATTGCGAATTATCATTGGTCTGAAAACATTAAGCTCAAAATGTCCGTTTGAACCACCAACAGTTACTGCAACATTGTTTCCCATAACTTGGCATGCAATCATTGTTAAAGCTTCACATTGTGTAGGGTTCACTTTCCCTGGCATGATTGATGACCCTGGTTCGTTTTCCGGAAGAGATATTTCCCCAAGACCTGACCTTGGACCAGAAGCCAAAAAGCGAATATCGTTTGCGATTTTCATAACCGAATTTGCAAGAGTATTTAGCGAGCCATGAAATTGAACAAGATCATCTGCTGTCGCCATTGACATAAACTTCCCTTTTGTGCGGTGTGCCCAAAAGCCCGGAATGTTGTTGTTATCATTGAATTTGCCAATTCCAGAACCAATTATTCCGCTATCCTTAACCTTAAAAAAACCGTCAGATGCAAGCATTCGTGCCATATCCATTTCGCTCAGTTTGCTATAGAAACCTTCAAACCCGACAACCTGCGTAATGTTTTTAGCAAAGACTGGCGAAAAATCTGGGTGAGAATTTAACCCGGTGCCAACTGCCGTTCCACCTTGCGCAAGAACATGAACAAACATTATTCCATGTGCAACATTCATGCATGCGGTTGAAATCTGTGCCTTATATCCACCAAATTCCTGCCCAAGGGTAACGGGTGTTGCATCTTGCGTGTGAGTTCTTCCAATTTTTACAATATGTGCAAATTGCTTTTCTTTTTTTGCAAGTTCGTTGTTGAACCGAACAAGAGTTGGCAAAAGTTTTTTGTATGTTAATAAAACAGTTGCAACATTCATTGCGGTGGGGAAGGTATCATTTGAAGATTGTCCTAGATTTACATGGTCATTTGGGTGAACCGGAGATTTTCCACCTTTTTTACCAGTTGCTTTTTCATTTGCAACAGAAGCTATGACCTCATTCACATTCATATTTGTTTGAGTTCCAGAGCCGGTTTGCCAAACAACAAGCGGAAAGTTTTCTTCATAGAAGTTGTTAAGATCCGTAAGAATGGTATCAATTGCATCAATAATCATATCCGCGATTTCAGGAGCAAACTTCTTGAACTCTGTAGATTTTGGATCTTTTTTCATTAATTCTTTATTTGTAATTGCTGCTGCTTTTTTTATATAAAGCATTGCCTCAATTACCTCCTTTGGCATTTTGTGTCCTGCATTTGTGTTGCAAATTGGGAAGTTCATCATTGAGCGAACCGTCTGCGCTGCATAATGTTTTTCATTGGGAACTTTTACTTCGCCCATGGAATCAACTTCAATACGATCAGACATAAATATTTAGAAAAATACAGTGAGTCTGTGTAGTCAATTAAGAAAAAATCAAGAATTAAATTCTATATTATCAGCTTTAAAAGTGTGTTGAGTTTCTCAAATGATGAATTATGGTTAAATCATAAAAACCTCCAACATGATAGTTTGCAATGAATATTTTCAGGTATTTTTAGAGAAAAAAAGTTTTGCATAAATGCAGTGAATGCAAAAGCTTTTAACATATAGTATGATAATAGGCAAATAAAAGAAAAAACGCTAAAAAATACTTGTAAGAAAGGCTAGAACAAGGTGGCATTAATTTTTTAACAGATTAAACTGTAATATTATATAATGTAATCCAGCCACAGATTCCCCTACGGCTACCTTGTTACGACTTAACCCCAATCACTGATATTACCCTAGGATGCTGCTTCCTTGCGGTTAGCTCACATACTTGAGGTAAGAACAGCTCTCATGGCTTGACGGGCAGTGTGTACAAGGCCCGGGAACGTATTCACCGTGACATTCTGATTCACGATTACTAGCGATTCCGACTTCATGGAGTCGAGTTGCAGACTCCAATCCGGACTACGACGCACTTTTTGGGATTCGCTCACTATCGCTAGCTTG
>JAURNI010000008.1 GCA_030830305.1 Alphaproteobacteria bacterium
AAAAAGTGTACAAATATGTACCAAATATGTGCTGTTTTGGTGTGTTTTTGTATACAAAATGACACATAAATGACACATATTTGTATACAAAATGGTACATAAACAGCACAATTGTGCTGTATTTTTGGTGTGGTGGGTGGTATATGGAAGAGAATAATTTGACAAATCAATTTTCTGTTTTACTGTGTACTAAACATATAATAAAGCATTATGGTGGGGCATTTACGCGGAATTTTTAGCATTATTTTCAAAATTATTACCTTCAATTATTACAAAAAACAGTTGCTCCGTAGTATTATTGAAATCAGTTTTTTTTCACTTCCGGTTGTTTTTTTGACATCATTTTTTACAGGAGCTGTGCTAACAATGCAGGCAAGCTCAGGGCTTTCCTTTCTTTCCGGTCCTGATACCCTTTCCAAAATTGTAGTAAGTGCTATTGTAAAAGAGCTTGGCCCCGTACTTACAGGGTTGATGATTTCAGGCAGAATTGCTTCTGCTCTGGCAGCAGAAATATCCACAATGAAAGTTTCTGACCAAATTGAGGCACTCAAAACTCTACAAATTGACCCAAACAAACTACTTGTTGTTCCAAAGGTGGTTGCAAGCTTAATTTCAATGCCTATGCTTATTACTATCTCAAATTTCATTGCGTTTCTTGGAAGCTGGACTATTGCGGTTTTTCATTTAAAATACAATAGTATTCTGTATACATATACAATGTTTGACTACCTTAAAGCATTTGATTTTAACATTGGTGTTTTAAAAGCTATTGTATTTGGATTCATTATTACGTATATTGGTACATATTTTGGGTTAAATTCCGATGGATCTTCCGCAGGCGTTGGAAAATCAACAACGCTTGCCGTCGTTGTTTCCTCAATTTTAATATTGGTGTTTAATTACATTATCACTTATTCTTTTTTTTAATATGATTAATCTTGCACAGAAAGTTGGTCAAAAGTTTGTAAACTCCGTTTTTAAAGATGTTCACACAAAATATGACCAAGCAAATGATGCCATGAGTTTATTTCTTCATAGAAAGTGGAAAAAAGATTTTGTGAGTATGTTACACATTAACCAAAACACCAAAGCATTGGACTTAGCTTCCGGAACCGGAGATATTGCCGGGCTTCTTTTAAAACACACACATAATGTTACACTGTGCGATATCAACGAAGACATGCTTTCTATTGCAAAGAAAAAAATAAACAGCGGCGATTTTGTTCTTGCAGACGCACAAAATCTACCCTTTAAAAATGAAAGTTTTAATTTGGTAACTTGTGTTTTTGGTATTAGAAACTTTCAGGAAATTGAGAAATCTATTTGTGAAGTAAAAAGAATTTTAACAATAGGTGGTAAGTTTGCTATTATGGAATTTATGCCAAATGCAGAAAGCAGTATGATTAATGTGTTATACCGGGCATATATAAAACACATCTTACCAAAATATGATTCCCTGTTTACAAATTCATCAAATTCGTATTCTTATCTTTCTCAATCTATTCTAGAATTTCAGAATAGGGAAAAATTTATTACATTACTTGAAAATAATGGTTTTAGTGTAGTTTCACCTTCAATCATGAATAGTACTGTCGGTATATTTTTATGTGAAAAAAAATAAAAGTAAAAACTTGATTTTTATGATTTTTAGTATAATAGATATTGTTATGTAATTTTTCTTTATTATGGCGGCATTAAAATTTGGAGGTAACTATTCGCACCCTGTTGCAAAACCTAAAATCGTAGTTTTTGGGGTTGGTGGTGGTGGTTGTAATGCAGTTAATCATATGATTCAATCCAATGTGCGTGGTGTTGATTTCGTTATTGCAAATACAGATGCACAGGCTTTAGAAGCTTCTCTTTGTGAAAATAAAGTACAACTTGGTGGTTCAATTACCGGTGGTCTTGGTGCTGGTTCTGTTCCGGAAATTGGAAGAAGATCTGCAGAAGAAAGTACCACGGAAATTGAAGATTATATTCGTGATGCCAATATGGTTTTTGTTGCGTCAGGAATGGGTGGAGGTACTGGTACGGGCGCTGCTCCGGTTATTGCAAGAATTGCTAAAGAAAGAGGTATTTTAACTATTGGTGTTGTAACAAAACCATTTGCTTTTGAAAGGGAAAAAAGAATGAAAGTTGCACAAGAAGGTATTATGGAAATGCGTAAATACTGTGATACAACAATTGTAATTGCCAATCAAAATTTATTCCGCATAGCAAACGCGGAAACAACGCTCAAAGAAGCATTCAAAATGGCCGATAATGTCCTAGTTTCTGGTATTCGCTGTGTAACAGATCTCATAACGAACTCCGGTTTAATTAACCTGGATTTTGCCGATGTTAGCGTAATAATGTCTGATATGGGTTATGCAGTTATGGGTGAAGGTGAAGGTGTTGGTGAAGACCGTGCCATTAGAGCTGCAGAAAATGCAATGACAAATCCTCTCTTGGAAGAATCGTCAATTAAAGGTGCAACAGGTTTGTTAATTAATATCACAGGTGGCAATGATATCACTTTGTTTGAAATTAATGATATTATCGATCGTATTACAGCTGAGGTTGACCATGATGCAAATATTAAATTCGGTTCTATTATTAACGACGATATTGCCGGGTCTATCAGAGTTTCAATTGTGGCAACAGGTCTTACACATCTAAAGGATAACACTATTAATGTAAAAAAAGAAAAATTACAAGAA
>JAURNI010000096.1 GCA_030830305.1 Alphaproteobacteria bacterium
AAATAATACTAAAAATGTTATACCGAGTATAACAAAATGTTGTCCTTCCATACGATTAATAATACTTTGTATAATTGGTAATAAATCGGCAGTTTGTATGTCAACCGAGCCGTCTTTTACGCTAACGGTAATTTCTAATTTTTCCTTATCTTTTTTAGATAATTTTTTTACATCGGGAATGCCATATTGAAAATAAGCATATACTCTATAAATAGACTGTTGCAACTGTATAATTGATTGCATCATATCTGTATTTAAAACGCCGTGATATTTTTGACCAACAACATAATATTGAAATTGCTCAAAATTCACGATATTTAATAAAGCATCTTCTTGTATTTCGTTGTTATTATATTTTTCTAAAATATTGAGTGCATCCTGCTCACATTTAATTGTAATAACTTGTTTTTCACTCATACTACTTCTTCTTAATTTCATTTATATTAACCTTCAAAAAAGCGTCAAGGGTGTTCTTGAAGTTATCTTTGCTTTCAACCTTAACTTTCTTTTGTAAATCTTTTTTTGTAGGTTTTTCAACCTTTATTTTTTCTTCCTTCATAAAATTAAGCAATAAGCTTTTTATAGGAAAGTTTTGACGCTTTGTTTTGTAAAAAGCAATCAAATCTTGCACTTTCTGTTTCAAATTCTTTTGTATTATATCTAAAATCACACTCAATAAGATATTTTTGAAGGTGTTTTTTAGAAACCCAGTGGTATGTGCCGTTTATTGTGCGTTTTACAAGTCCCCAGTAGCCTTCAATTGTGTTTGTGTGAATTTTTACCGATGTTCTTGCGTCAATTCTAACATACTCGCCTGCACTGTGTTTGATTATGTCGTGTTTGTAGTTATTTTTAAGGTTATTATATGCGTGGTAGCTGTCAGTAATTATATTTGAACCAGCTTTTACATTGCAACCAACTTTTGGCAACAAACATTCTTTATTTGCACTTTCAACGACAAAAGATTTAGCTTGTTTTGTTTCACGATTAACCAAACCAAAAACAACTGCTTTTTCACTTTTAAATTTGTCTTTTGTGTGTTTATTTGACTCCGAACCACCAATATAAACCTCATCAGCTTCAACTGTACTTTGAAATTCAAAAGATTTTGTTTTATTTGCGTGGCATAAACGATGCAACATAAACCAAGCACTTTTTTGAGTAACTCCGATGTCTTTTGAAAGTTGCACGCTTGAAATTCCTTTTTTGTGGTTTGTGATTAAATAAATAGCCATAAACCATTTTTTTAATGGAATGTTTGAGTCTTGAAATATTGAACCTACACGAACAGAAAAACGCTTTTTACATTCTGCACATTTAAAAGTTTTACCGTCTTTAAAAGTATAAACTTTCTCACATTTGCAATCTTGGTGCGGACAATTCATTTTACCATTATGGCGAACATTAATCAAATACTGAACGCAAGCTTGTTCGCTTGGAAATGCTTCAAGCAAGTCCATAATGTTTTTAAATTTTAAAATCTTTTTCATTGATTTTTTTTATAATTGCATAGCAATTATAAATTCTTTATTTTTAAAATGTCAAGTATTATTTTTAGATTTTGTAAAATTATTTTAGGTCAAGATTGTATATAATTACCATTTTATGGGAAAGTTTCCATCTATTATTCATGTTGGTTATTTTTGTTTTTATGATTAAAATTTATAAGTATGATAATTTGGGTTATGCTGACTACGGTTGGCTAAAGGCAAGGTATCATTTTAGTTTTGCAAGTTATTATAATCCGAATAAAGCTGATTTTGGAGCATTATGTGTAATTAATGATGATAAAATCTCTCCAAAGACAGGGTTTCCCATGCACCATCATCGTGACATGGAGATTATTACATATATTCGTAGCGGCGCTATATCACATGAGGATAATCTTGGAAACAAGGGTATCACAAAGGCCGGAGACTTACAAGTAATGAGTGCAGGTACGGGTATACATCATTCTGAATATAATTTAGAAGACGAAGAATGCAGTTTGTATCAAATTTGGGTGAAACCTTCAAAATTTGGGGTTAACCCAAGATGGGAATCGATGTCTTTTCCGAAGAGTTATGCTGAAGATTCTCTTACATTGCTTGTTTCGGGGGTTGAGTCCGATGATGCTTTGTTTGTAAATCAAGATGTTAAAATATATGGTGGTAGAATGAAAGAGGGATGTGTAATTAAACACGATATCATCAATCAGGTGTATATATTATGCGTTGAGGGCTCTATTAAAATTGATGATTATATTGCACAGAAAGGTGATGGGGTAACGGTTGAGAATGTAAAAAACTTCAAAATCAGTGCTATTGCAGATTCAGAAATTCTGGTGATAGATGTACCAAGTGCATAGGTACGCAGTATTTAATTTCGCTTGAAAATCCTACCTCTTGTAAGGTCGTATTTGCTAATTTCAACGGAAACGCGATCTCCATGAATGATTTTGATCCTGAATTTTTTCAATTTTCCGGAGCCTTTTGCAAGAATTTTGTGTCCGTTGTCAAGTTCTACGCGGAAGGTAAAATCCGGTAAAACTTCATAAACCACGCCGTCCGCAATAATTAAGTCTTCTTTATTTTCAGCCATTTGTTTTTATTAAATTTTATTCAGAAACATCTTGTAGTTCTTCAGCGATGTCGTTCATGTCGCCGTCAAATAAGCCAAGGCTTGCCTTAACTTTTTCGGAAATCTTTGTCATTAGTGTTGGGTTTTCTGTAATGAATTTTTTAGCATTATCTCTTCCTTGACCAATCTTTGTGCCTTCGAAAGCATACCATGAACCCGATTTTTCAATAACATCAAGTTTGGTTGCAAGGTCAATAAGTTCGCCAGTTCTTGAAAAGCCTTCACCGTATATAACTTCTAGTACAACAACTTTAAATGGTGGTGCAACTTTATTTTTTACAATTTTTAGTTTTACCATGTTTCCGTATTGATCATCGCCTTTTGCAAGCTTTTCTGCTTTACGAACTTCAATTCGTACAGATGCATAAAACTTTAAGGCATTTCCACCGGTTGTTGTTTCTGGGTTTCCCATTACAAAACCGATTTTCATTCTAATTTGGTTAATAAAAAGCAGAACGCAGTTTGTTTTTGCAATAACGCCTGTTAGTTTGCGAAGGGCTTTACTCATTAAACGAGCTTGAAGACCCATTTGCTGGTCACCCATATCACCGTCAATTTCTGCTTTTGGAACAAGTGCCGCAACAGAATCCAACACAATTAAATCCAATGCGCCGGAACGAGCAAGTGTTTCAATAATATCAAGAGCTTGTTCGGCATTATCCGGTTGAGATATAATTAAATCATCAAGGTTAATTCCAAGGTTTTTTGCATAGATTGGGTCAAAAGCGTGTTCAACATCAATAAAAGCACATTTTGCGCCAGGAGTTTTTTGTGTCTCTGCAATTGTATGAAGAGCAAGAGTTGTTTTACCTGAAGATTCACCGCCGTAAACTTCAACAATTCTTCCGCGTGGGAAACCGCCAATACCAAGGGCTTTGTCAAGAGTAATAAAACCTGTTGTAAGGGGTTTAACATCGGAAATTGCAGTGGTGGAGGATGTCATAATTGAACCTTTTCCAAATGCTTTTTCAATTGTACTTATTGCTGCTTGTAATGCTCTTTCCTTGTTGTCGTTCATATGTTTTTGTATTTTTCTAAAAATAACGGTATAAAAATAGTAATGTCAAGCATTAAAATTTTTGCTTGATTTATTCCATAATTGAATAAATAGTCACCCTAAAATTTTTTAATTTAGAGATGAGTGAATTTATAAAAACTTTTTTGGACAATGATAGATCCCTTGATGTAAAAGTAAAAGCATTTAATAGAATATCGCATAATAAGGGTATTAATCTTGACGAAAAACTTTTAGATTATTTCACCCAAACTAACAAAAAAATCGACAAAGAAAATGTTAGCAGCGTAATATCAGCTATTAACCAGATAAATTACACCAATCAACAGCATAATTCTAAATTTCCTTTAACACCTGAAAATATTAATAAAGTTATTACAATACACAAAGGAAATCAGCAGAAACATGAACCAAATACTGTTCAACAACCACAGCCCCAAAAAAGAACAGGAACTACTATAAAAAAACTCTTTCAAAATGCCCCACAAAGGCCGCAATCGGCACCTCAAGTACAACCGGCACAAAGGCCGAAATCGGCACCTCAAGTACAACCGGCACAAAGGCCGAAATCGGCACCTCAAATGAATAATGACAACGAAGGAACTCCGCGAAACGCACAAGAGAAACTTATTAAAGTGGAAAAACAGAACAACCAGAACCAAGCAATAACAGTACAGGAAATTGAGAATACATACAGAAATGCAAGCTTTTGGAATAGATTAAATTTATTCACTGGTAAAGTGGTTTTTGAACAAAGCGGCAATGATGTCACTATGAGTAAAGGCTGGAGTTTAAACTGTTGTGGGCAAAACAATCTTACTCCGCAAGATATACCACAAATTTTCAGTCAAGACAGTAGTAATTATAAAACTAGCGTAGATAATGGACGAATAAAGATAAGTAGTAAAGTTGCTACACGCTAACTGGTGCGGTTGAGAGGACTTGAACCTCCACGCTCGTTTAATTAAGCACAGCGACCTCAACGCTGCGTGTCTACCAGTTCCACCACAACCGCTTTTCTGAAAGAAATAACCCAAGAAATAAAAAATCAAGGTTAATTTTGATAAAAAACTTGAGTTTTTTAAAATTATTTTTTAACAAAAGCAGGTTTAAAACTTTATGAATGTTGCTTTTTCTTAGTATAATGGATTCGCCGCTTGTGGTGAAGATTATTTTGTTTTTTTTAATTACTCTTTCAGTTTTTACGGTTGGTCTTTTTTTGGAACGCCTTGCAATTCTTTCGTTCAAGGAAAAAGGTTCTCAATCTTTTGATAAAGAATTCAATTCCGGTGAAATGCTTGATGCTATTTACAATAGGCTTTATAATAAACCGAAGATTCATGCGCCTCTTGCAAGGATATTTTTCGTTGGAATGAAGGAGTTGACACAAAGTAATATTCGTAATATTGATTTTTCAATGCCGTATGCGGAAGATGTTAAGCGTAATATTCGTTCTCGTATGCTTGCAATGACATCAATAGAAAAGAGTAATATTACTCTTGAAATGAAAACCGGGATTGCGTTTTTGGTTACAATTGCAACGGTTGCACCAATGATTGGTCTTCTTGGTACGATGTATGGTATGATGTACGATCTTTATGAGTTTAGAAATTATGCGCAAATTGATACAATTCATATTGTGAACGCACTTTATTCTTCGGTTGTGAGTACTATTATCGGTATTTTTTCAGGTGTTGCGGCTATTGTTGGGTATAATATTCTTGTTGCGAAGATTAATCAGTATACTATGGAGCATGAGCTTTTTGCGGTTAAGGTTGCCAATATTCTTTCTCGTGAGCTTGATCTCATTACGGCAAATACTCATGCAAGGAAAGCACTTGAACAACAACAAAACGGAGGTGGTAATTAAACTTCTTTCGTGTTTTTTTGTATTTGTTTTTCTTGGCGTGATATATCCTTTTCTTTGATTGATTGGCGTTTGTCATGGGTTTTTTTACCTTTTGCAAGGCCAATTTCCATTTTGACTTTCTGCTTTTTATTAATATAAATTGCAAGTGGAACTGCAGTAAAACCGCCGGTTTTTATTTTTCCTGCGATTTTTTCAATTTCTTTACGATGCAAAAGGTGTTTGCGTGGGCGTTTTGGTTCGAATTTTTCAGTTGTAAGTGTTGCGTGGGAATAGTTTTGTATGGTACAGTTAAGAATTTCTGCTTCCATGTTGCGGGTAATGTAAATGTATCCGTCGGTGATATCTACTTTACCAAGCCTGATGGATTTTACCTCCGGGCCATTTAAAACGATTCCGGCTTCGAATGTGTCAAAAATTGTGTAATTAAACCGAGCTTTTTTGTTTTTAATGTAAAGATTGGGCATTTTTTGTTAACAATGTTGGTGTTTTTTGGAAAAATCAACTTATTTTGTAATTTTAAATTCCAGAATGAATGAGTTGATGCTGATGTTTTGAGTACCTGTAAAGAAAAATCTTCGTTGAATTCCAAGGCGGTAGTTTAGGCAGTCACTTTTGTATCCTACCCCGCCTGTCAGTTCTGTGATAACATTCTGTTTTTCTCCGTTTTGACCAATAAAGCTTGGGTTTTGAATGATATTTGTGAAAATAAAATGATTATTATACTGTAGTGTTGCAGAGTATGTTATGTTTTCCGTGTCTGTTATGTTGTTAATTGCTTCGTTTTGTAGTGATTGATCAAGGAAGAAGTATCCTATTGTTGTTTCAAGGAATGAGAATGGTTGTATTGTTAGGGTTGAGTTTGAAAATAATAAGCGGTTATTTTCTTTGTTGATGATGAATCTTGAGGAGATTTTTGTTTTTTCAAATGTTGTACCAATTCTACCTACATAATTTGAGAGTTTGTTTTCGGTGTTGTAGCGTTGTGCAATGAAAAAGTTGAATTTGTGGTTCTTGCCGTTTTGTGCTTGGAAGTCGAATCCGTATGCGGCTTTAAGACCTTCGTCGACTAAATCGATACCATTGTATCGTGATGGTAAAAATACATTGGTGTCTGTAACAAAGCTTACAAAGCTGTCTTCGTTTACAATAGTATTGTGTGATTTTTGTGCGGTGTAGTCGAAGAAAATGATCGGTTTTGTTTGCGTTACAAAATTTCCGACCGAATGTACTAACGGTTTTGATATGCTTGTGTTGATGTCACTGACAATTCTGTATGCTTGATTTTGCGGTTTGTCCGAACCTGTATAAGCATAATGACTTAAACTAATATTAGGATTTGTTTCAATATATAAGCCTTGAACTTTGAAGAGTTTTTTACCTTCGAGCATTGTTGTTGTTCTGGTTCCGCTTGTACCGTTAATTCTGTGAAAATTAAGTATTTCATTGTTTGAATTTATTCGGTAACCATTGTTTGGGTTATTCAGAGTCTTGTTATAATGTGCAGAAGAGATTAGAGAAGGTATGGTGGTTTGGTTGTTTTCAGTGACAGACCTGTAGTGAGTTGAATCTAGGCTGTATAGGAGGTCGTTGTGATTGAAATTTTTGTATGTAATACTAGATGTTAAGTAGTTTTCGAAAGTCATGTTGTAGATTTGTCTGAAGAAGCGATCCGATGCTACATTAAGTGCGGAGCTGAATGCAGAATGTTCTTTGGCGTCTTTGTTTTCGGTTTTAATGTAATAACGTGTGGCTTTGTCCCATGAAACTGTGCCGTCAGCGTTTTGGGTGTTAACATTTGGGGCAAGTTTGATTTCTGTTTTGAAGTCTACACCTTTTGGTGTGATATTGTTATGGAGGAAGGAGATGTTGTGAGATCTTGAAGAAGAGGTATTGTTTTGATTAAGATAAAATTCAGGACGAATGGTGAATATACCGTGTTGTTTGCTGTGGTGGACATAGTCAAAGGTTAAACCTTGTTGACCATTAGCTGTGATGATGTTAAAATTTTGAAATCCTTCTTTTTTTTTGTTAAGATTCAATTTAATATATGGTATGTAAAATATCGGTACCCTGTGAAGGTTTAGGCGGAAGTTTTTTGCGGTAAGTTTTTGTGTTTCGTAGTTATATGTAAGGGTTGAAGCGGAGGCATGCCAAGGTACATTGCATTCGGTTCCGTTTTCTTTAAACATTTGGCAGGTGCTGAATTTGACGGTTTTGAAAGTTGCGATGGGTTTTTTGACATCAATGGTTTTGGATTTATAAGAAACGATTTCAGATCTCATGAAGATATCCTTACCGTGAAGATTATGAGTATCGGGGTTTCCGGTGAGATACTGTGAGAGAATTGTGATTGGTATTTTATTGTGATATAAAATTTTTGTTTCAGTTGGAAATGTTGTAATTTTGGTAACATTATTGACTATCATTTCTTCTGTGTTGATTTCAAAATCCGGTGAACTTAAGCGTACTTTGCCTTGTGCTTTTATTAGCGTTTGTTTTTTGTTGCCAACATTGATTGTTTCGGTAGTAACTGTGTTTGCGGTAAGTGTGGCTTCATTTGCATGAGCAAGGTCTGCAAGCAAGAGTAATACTAAAAGAAGTATTTTTTGAAGCATGTTTTATTTTGTTTAATTAAGAATGGTTTGTAGTAAAAAACCTTTTTCTTGATTATTCAAGAAGGTTTTTTATTTGAAATTAATATTTTTTGATTTATGAATGTTTATTGTGAATTTTCTGAAAAAGAAAAATGAAAGCATCAAGAATGAGATGATTATCAAGAAAGATAGGTTCGTGAAAAATACGGAAGTTAGTAATTTGCCGCAGGAGAATCCCGGGGTGTATTTAATTACCGCTGCTAATAGATTAATCAAACAAGAGCAAAAAGCGAAAAAAGGTAGTGTGATTGATGTTTCTGCAATGCAGGAAGTTGTGATGCAAAAACCGATTAATGTTAAAAATGAAAAAGTACATAATGTAATTCCTGAACAGAAAACCGTGCATGATGAACTTGCAGATGTTGTCAAAATTTTACAGGACGCAATCACTCTTGCTCAATTGGAAAATTCCTCTTTGGGAGACCTCGATACTCCAGAATTTGAAGAATTAAGGCAAATCAATGTTATTACAACGGCAATGGTTAAAGGTGTTTTATCGGGTTCGTTGTCGTATCAAAAAATTTTTGATTTACGCAGAAGACTTGAGGAAAAAATTAATACTATAGTTTTGTTGTGCCATACTAAAAACATTAAAATGAATGGTTTGAATGCGATTGCGTTGTGTGGAAACAAAATTTTGATGTTGCAGTCAAGGAATGAGTTTCAAATTCTTGAAGATGAAACTATGAAGCATAGGGTTGAATTTCAAAGGGTGTATCCAACTAAACAAAGCAAAAGTTTGGGAAGATAAATGTTGTTATAGCACAATTTATAACAATTCTGCTGTTTCTGCAGATTTTCTTCCTTTTTGTGAGCCAATTTTTACAGGATTGCCTTCTTTGAGGTTTTTAATGATTTGTTTTATAATTTCAGGTGTAAGGTCTTCGTAGTAATCGTCGTTAATTTGAATCATTGGTCCGTTGGAGCATGCTCCCAAGCATTCAACTTCAAGAAGAGAGAAGAGGTTGTCGTTTGTGGTTTCACCGTTTTTAATTCCAAGTTCTTCTTTGATTGTTTGCATGATGTCTTCTGCTCCCATTAACATACATGGAGTTGTTCCACAGGCTTGAATAAAGTGTTTGCCGATTGGTTTAAGATTGTACATTGAATAAAATGTTGCAATTTCGTAGACTTTAGTTTCCGGCATTTCAAGAAAGTGGGCAATGTATTTAATGGCGGCTTGTGGAATCCAGTTTTGATTTTGTTTTTGGGCAAGCCAAAGGAGTTCCATAACGGCAGATTTCTGCCTTCCTTCGGGGTATTTCGTAACAGCTTTTTTGGCAAGCTCAAGGTTTTCTTGTGTGAATACGAATGTCATTTTTTAAAAATTTGCTTCTTTTGATTAAGAACGAGTGTTTTTTAAAATTCAAGGGTAAAAATTAAAAAACACATTGCAATGGAATGAAAAATGTGGTACAATTGAACTGTAGTTAATTTAATGCAAAAATGCAAACCAATACAAATATAGATAGCAATATAAATATAGCCAAAAAGTTGCATGCAGATCATATCCATGGTAGATATATTGCCTTGGAAAATTGGATTATAGGTTTGTTTGAATGCATTGAGAAGTCAAATAAGATACACAAAGATGAACAAATAAATCTTTTAAATGAGTTACATTGTAAACTTGTAAGTACTTGGGAGGATTCAATGGATAGTATGTGGAATGCTACCTCGTGGAATAATATAAAAAATATCAGTAATCAGTATACAAATTTAATGAATAATCTTGATAAAGATTCCGATGCATTTGTAAATGATATTCTTAGTAAGAATTTTGTTACTCCTATTGATAAACAACGTCTCGATATTCAATATAATAAACAAATAAGTAATGTTGATGCCATATATAACAATGGCGTACAACAAACAAAGAAACAAATAACACAACTTTATACCAGATAAACCCCTTGAACTCTAAATTCCCTGAACTATATACGGTATAAATAAAGTAATTTTTATACCGTATTTTATGTCTGTTGTGATAGGAATTGACCTTGGAACCACGAACTCCTGCCTTGCAATTATGGAAGGTAAGGACGCGAAAGTTATTGAAAACAAAGAAGGTAAAAGAACAACTCCTTCAATTGTTGCTTATACTGAATCGGGTATTATTGTTGGTGAACCTGCAAAGCGTCAAGCAGTGACAAACCCGCAAAACACAATTTTTGAAGTTAAAAGGCTGATTGGTCGTAAGTTTGAAGATGCGGAAGTTGGAAAGGCAATTAAACATGCTCCTTATAAAATTTTTAAGTCTAAAACAGGGGACGCATGGGTTCAGGATAAATCTGGTAAAGAACTTGCACCGTCGCAAGTTTCAGCGGAAATTCTTCGTAATTTGAAAGATGTTGCGGAAAGCTTTCTTGGTAAGAAAGTGGATAAAGCTGTAATTACAGTTCCTGCATATTTTAATGATTCTCAGCGTCAAGCAACGAAAGATGCAGGGAAAATTGCTGGTCTTGATGTACTCCGTATTGTAAATGAACCGACAGCAGCCGCTCTTGCTTACGGGCTTGATAAACAAGGTGACAGAAAAATAATAGTGTACGATCTTGGTGGTGGAACATTTGATGTCTCGGTTTTGGAGATCGGTGATGGTGTTTTTGAGGTTAAATCAACAAATGGTGATACATTCCTTGGCGGTGCAGATTTTGACAACATTGTTGAAGAATACATGGTTGAGGAATTTAAAAAGCAAAACTCGGTTGATATTTCGAAGGATCCTCTTGCTCTTCAAAGAATTAAAGAAGCTGCGGAAAAGGCAAAGATTGAGCTTTCTTCAACACAAGAAACAGAAATTAACTTGCCGTACTTAACTGCAGATGCAACAGGGCCGAAGCATTTACAGATGAAGTTGTCTCGTGCAAAATTGGAAAGCCTTGTTGACAGTCTTATTCAGAAAACTTTAGAACCGTGTAGAAAGGCTCTTGCAGATTCAGGTTTTAAGGCTTCGGAAATTGACGATGTTGTGCTTGTAGGTGGAATGACTCGTATGCCAAAAGTTCAAGAAGTTGTGGAAAAATTCTTCGGTAAAAAACCACATAAAGGTGTGAACCCTGATGAGGTTGTAGCAATTGGTGCGGCAATTCAAGGTGGAATTTTAACAGGAAGTGTGAAAGATGTTCTTCTTCTTGATGTTACGCCGCTAACTCTTGGAATTGAAACAATGGGTGGAATTTTAACTCCGCTTATTGAAAGAAATACAACAATTCCAACGAAGAAGTCGCAAGTGTTTTCAACAGCGGCGGATAACCAACCGGGTGTAGGAATTCGTGTGTTCCAAGGTGAAAGAAAAATGGCTGCAGATAACAAACTCCTTGGAGAATTCATGCTTGATGGTATTCCTCCTGCACCTCGGGGTGTTCCGCAAATTGAAGTAACATTTGATATCGATGCCAATGGTATTGTACATGTTCATGCGAAGGACAAAGCTTCTGGTAAGGAACAGAAAATCCAAATTCAATCTTCTGGTGGTCTTTCTGATGATGAAATCAAAAAAATGATGAAAGAGGCCGAGGAAAATGCAAGTAAAGATGCTGAAAAAGCAGAATTAATTCAAGCAAAAAATGAAGCGGATAACCTAATTTACCAAACAGAAAAAGCGATTCGTGAAAACGAAGGTAAGGTTTCTTCTGAAGTTAAAACGGAAGTTGAAGCAGAAATTAAAAACTTGAAAGACCTTATTGAAAAAAGTGAGGTTAAATCTCAAGAAATTAAAGATGCTGTGCAAAAGTTTCAAGTGGTTGCAATGAAAATCGGTCAGGCGATGTATGGTCAAACCGGTGGGGAGCAGCAATCCGGCACTGAAAACGGTGAAACAGTTCACGGTGAAGCTCGTGATGTAACGGAGGAAGATAAAAAATAATGTTTTGGCTAAGCCTTGTGAGTTGCTGAATAACTTGTTAAAGAAAAAGTTATTTGGTAGCTTGCAAGGCTATAAAATATAGTTCATTATGAAAATTCTTGACAATTTTACACTTTATATTAAAGACGCCAAACTTTAATTTGGGCGTAATGAAATACAATCTTGTTCAAAATCTTGATGTTCAAAATAAAACGGTTGTTGTTCGTACGGATATCAATGTCCCATTAAAGAACGGTGTAGTGCAAGATTCTACAAGAATTAAAGAATCTTTTAAAACAATAAAGCATTTGCTTGAAGGCGGTGCAAAAAAGGTGATAATTGTTGCACATTTTGGAAGACCAAAAGGTAAAGTAGTGGAAGAGATGTCCTTTAAATATATACTTTCAGATGTTGAAAAAATATATGGACAAAATGTGGATTTACTCCGCCTTGAGGACGCCGATAAAATTCAAAAATCTTCAAGCAAAATTATTTTGATTGAAAATATTCGGTTTTACCCTGAAGAAGAAAAAAATGGAGATGTTCTTTCACAGACTCTTGCAAAATTAGGAGACTTCTACATTAATGATGCTTTTTCTGCAAGTCACAGGGCTCATTCCTCTGTTTATGGTGTTGCAAAATACACGCAAGTATACGCGGGGTTGCTTTTGCAAGATGAAATCTTCAATATTGAAAGTATTTTAAATGGTACACAAAAGGAGAAAATCTGTACTATTATTGGCGGTTCAAAAGTTTCAACAAAACTTGATTTACTCAATAATTTAATACATAAGTCAAAGTATATTGTACTTGGTGGTGGAATGGCTAATACCTTTTTTCATGCAAACGGTTTTTCTATTGGGAAGTCTCTTTTTGAGCCTGATTTTACACAAAACTGTGTTGAAATTCTTAAAAAAGCAAAAGAAATTGGCACACAAATTATGCTTCCCGAATTTGTAATTACTGCTAAGGAGATTAAAGATGGAGCAGAGATTGAAGTTAAAAATATTAAGAATATTAAAGAAGATGATATTATTACCGATGTTTGTTTTGACGGTGAACTTGAGGAAGTTTTCCGGAAAGTTAATTTTGTGGTATGGAATGGTCCTCTTGGTGCATTTGAAACAAGACCGTTTAGTTGTGGAACGGAGAACACTGCAAGGTTGCTTGCTAAGCATACGGTATTAAAAAATATTAAGTCGATTATCGGAGGAGGAGATGTTGTTTCGGCAATTGGTGCTGCAGGTTTGAAAAATTCCATGACATACATCTCAACCGGTGGTGGTGCATTTTTGGAATGGCTTGAAGGTAAAACATTACCCGGTATAACTGTTTGTAAGGTAGATGTCTAAGGAAAATTTGCTTCGAGAGTTAATTCATAAATCTTGGCATCGTGGTTGTAAAGAAACTGATATTCTGCTTGGTTATTTTGCAAGAGCAAAGCTCCATGAAGTAAATGATGATTTTTTGGTAGTATATCAACAACTTATTAATGAGCCTGATTGGGATATTTACGCGTGGTTAACGGGTGAAGCAGAAACGCCAAAACACTATGTTGAAATTATTAAAGCCGTTACGGAGTATCATAAAACATTGTATGTTTAGTGTGTAACTTCGT
>JAURNI010000097.1 GCA_030830305.1 Alphaproteobacteria bacterium
TGAAACTTTGAATTTGTTCTTTATTGTATTTTCCACGAATATATACAAGATGCGCTAAGTCTACTCTGTCATCAAAAAACTCATTAAAGTTAGAATCCACAATGTTTACATTTAGATACTCCGTATGATAAAACATAGTAGGAGTGCGCTCCTTGATTGTAATAATTAATTTTGACGGCAAGGTATACTTAAGCATCACCGATTCTATCAGTTCAATTTTCTGCAATCCCTCAACAATTTGATGTTTGTCTTTTAAAATAAATTTATCTTGAGCATCAATATTGTATAATGTAGAAATGATATCATCAGTTGACACAAGATCATTCCCCGCCACCTCAACATAGTCAATTTTTTTATATACATTATTAAAAAAACCACTAAACAGTGCACTGCTGTTAATATTATATGCTCTTGTTACCAAAATAAGCAACAACAAAATAAATACTACGCACAACACCAGGTACTTCCAAAGGTTTTTCATTCATAAGAAAAAATCTACCTAAGATAGATTTTTTTTGGTTTAAATGTCAAGAACTCAATTTTTGAATCATGTTACACTTCTAAAGGCATTCGCTTTCAAAACTTGACAAATAAAAACACTTAAGTAGACAATATAAAATTGTTAGAAAATCTTATGCATATTCCACCGATTATTACAAAAGAGTTCCAGCAAAAACTTGCATATCATGATGTCCTTGAAATCCTTAAAGATGGAAATCAAAGGTTTTTAAATAACACACAAATTATAAGAAATTTAGAAGATCAACGCAAAAACTTGACTTCAGCCCAACACCCGATTGCAGTAATTTTGGGTTGTATTGATTCTCGCGTACCAAGTGAATTAATTTTTGACCTTGGCCTTGGAGATGTTTTCAACATTAGAGTTGCCGGAAATATTTTGAATGAAGATATCCTTGGGTCAATCGAATTTGCATGTAATGTTGTTGGAGCAAAATTAATTGTTGTTATGGGACATTCCGACTGCGGCGCCATTAAAGCTGCTTGCGGCCATACAAGGCTTGGACACATCTCCTCAATAATGGAAAAAATTGAACCGGTTATTCAACAAATTGAACCAAAGTTTAATAATGCGTCTAATGAAAATATTGATTTTATCAACGAAGTTACAATACAAAACACGGTACATGTAAAAAATCAAATTTTAGAAAAAAGCACAATTATTAGTGAAATGGTTCAAAATAGCGAAGTTGGTATCGTGAGTGCTGTTTACCATCTTGAACGCGGAGAGGTTGTATTTGAGTAAAGTAAACACTTACAAGATAATAATTTTTATTACTATTTTACACGCGAATTTCACCCAAATAAAAATTATCAATTAACCTTACTTTTTCAAGTTTGCCCGCAAAAAATAAACGAAAGTCTTTAAGACTTTTATCAATACTATATTCTTCAAGGTTAAAGTTTGAACGAAGTTCAAGGTAGTCTATATCATCAATAAAAGATAGTAACTCTTTTTTTGCTTCCTCTAAGAAAAATGATGCATTTTGCGTATCTATAATATTTTTTGCTGCTTTAAATAAAATTTTATTAATTTTTTCTGCTTTATGAGTTTCCGTTAAATAAGAGTTTCTTGAAGAAAGAGCAAGACCATTTTGATTTCGTATAATCGGTGAAGGTATCACTTCAGTATTAAACCCAATAGAGTTTACCATCTCTTTTACAACTAAAAATTGTTGGTAGTCTTTTTCCCCTAGAATTATAAATTGTGGCGATATCTGCAAGCAAAATTTAAGAAGAACTGTCAGTACTCCGTTAAAAAAATGCGGACGAGACTTTCCACACAAAACTTTTGTTAAACTTGGAATATCAAGCCATAGTTTAGATTCTACCGGATACATACACTCTATGGTTGGTACATAAACTGCATCAACTTCTTGGCTTTCAAGCATTGCAATATCTTGCTCTAGAGTTCTTGGATAAGTTGAAAAATCCTCATTTATTCCAAATTGAGTAGGATTCACGAAAATTGAAACAATAATATACTGGGAGTATTTTTTCGCAGTTTGAATTAAACTTAAATGCCCCGAATGAAGGTTACCCATTGTTGGAACAAATCCATAGTCATGTACATGATTTCTTAAAAATTTCTCAAGTTCTACCTTTGATTTTAATACTATCATAGTTTGATTATAAGGCTTGTAGATATTTTTTCAATTTTGTTAACATTTTTTTGTTGTGTTAAAGGGTGCGTATTCCTAGTATTTTCAATGTCATAAAAAATAGCAATTGCAATGTGTTTTGAAATATTCTTTTCAATACCAGCATAAAACTGTTGAATATTTGTATTTTGTGCCGCAATCAAAGCATATTCAATTTTGATTGATGTTTCCGTTGTTGCAAATTCAAAAATACTATTTCGTTCAAACAACTTCTTCAAAAAACGAGGAATTACCCGTTCTACGGTATTAGTATAAACAAAACTTGGACGAGAAATACTTTCATTAATATTTTGTTTTGTCGAGTCAAAAAAAACATCTGCATTTCGTTTACCAATAGAAATACCGAATGTATAAATATTCGTTTTTGAAAAACCAATACCAACAGTAACAATTTGATCCTTCAAATCATTACTTGCAGTTAGTTTATCACTAAAATTATACAATCTTCCATAAACTATACCCGCAACAGAAAATGGGTTGTCGTTTTCTTTTATATTTTCACTATTTTCATTTATGTTATCCTCAATACCCTCTTCTATAAAACCAAATAAAGGAAAAATTGTGTTTGTTCTTAATAGATTACTACCCGTATTAGCATATACCACACCACCATCTTCCGTTTTAGCACTATAAATTTCATACCTTGAATCATGATTTACCTTATCGTTCCTTAGAACACCTTCAATAAAGAACAGTGATTGTTTTTGCGAAATATTATTTGTTAAATTATAACCAAATTTTAAGTCTGTTGCATGGGTAATATTTTTAGTAAATGTTTTTGGAATTTCCGTATACACTCCTGCAAAAACACTCACCCCCCATGCAAATAGAAACAGAAAAATAATCATATTCGATTAAAATATTCTTCAATTAAAGATTGTGTATTTTGTTTTACATCTAAAACTACTCTACTAAAAGGCGGTATATTTTCGGTTGAAAGATTTAGGAGATCCTCAAATACAGCAACATGCCCTTTACAATTAGTGCCTGCACCAATTCCAATTGTCAAGCTTTGCGGAAATTGATCTGCAATTTTATTTGTAATTTCAGTGGAAATATTTTCCAAAACAATAGCAAATGCACCGGCCTCGTAAACAGCTTTAAATGAATCCAGAACACAATCTATACTATGAACTTTTTTATATCCGCCAATAATATTAACTTTCTGCGGCATCAATCCAACATGGCCAACCACAGGAATACCACGCTCTACAAGAAAAATAACAGTTTGAGCAATTTCTTTCCCA
>JAURNI010000098.1 GCA_030830305.1 Alphaproteobacteria bacterium
GCACCCTAACCATTTTTTCTTTTGATCTTACTCTTGATGCAATTGCGTTCAAAACGTTTGGAACTTGATCTTGAACACCGTTAACGTTTTGTACCAGAGCCGGTATAACTTCATTCAATGCTTGCAATACCAGTGCTTGCTCTGCAGGTTGTGCCTCCCCTTGAAAAAAGTTTCTAATTTCATTCAACACAGGGTTGGCTGGCCAGTTTCCCATGACACCGTGTAATAATCCATTATCATTGTTATGATGATATCTACGCATATTTTGCCCATTTGCCACAATCTGATTGACAAGCCTTTGTGCATTCGCTATATTAATCATATTACCTGGAGCTGGGTTAATATGATTATTAAGAATTAATCTAATATCATTTAGTATACCCGTTTCAATTTGACCATCATCAAGACCTTGTCCAAAAACACCTCTATTAAAGTTATGAACTGGATTTTGTAATGCGTTGATAAGATTCTGCATTGATTGACTTGCTTGTTGCATACCCCCTAAAATTTAAATAATGAGGGGTGTAAAATTGGTTTTGTGGGAAATGTCAAGTTTTTTTTGTTGGGGAGCCCCGTGCTTCGAAGGGCTCGACTGAGGCTTGACGGAAGTCAAGGCGAAGCGGAGAGAGACCGTAGCGAGTAGGGGCGGCGGCGAGGGTTTAAATCACCCCCTTGGTTGAGGAAACCCCCCCATGCACAATTTTGCACGCTGCAGCAAGGCATTTTGCAAAACCTTTAAATGCACATTCAACCATGTGGTGAGTATTTTCACCTTCAAGTTTAAGGTGTAGTGTTAACCCTGCGTTTTGTGCAAATGTGTAAAAGAAATGCTTAAGCATCTCCGTTGGGAAATCGCCAATAAATTCCCGCATTGGCGGTGCTTGAAATTGCAAGTACGGACGGTTTGAAATATCAATTGCAACAAAAGCGATGGCTTCGTCCATTGGAAGAATTCGCTCAAATGCGTAGCGTTCAATCCCCATTTTATTGCCAAGAGCCTCTCTAAACGCCTGCCCAAGGGCGATTGCCACATCTTCAATTGTGTGGTGTTCGTCAATTTCGGTATCCCCTGTTGCAGAAATTTCAATATCAAACCCGCCGTGCTTAATGAGTTGATCCAGCATGTGGTTGAAAAAATTCAGCGGAGTTTTTGCAAAGCCCTTTCCATCGCCATCAAGGTTGAGGCTTACGGAAATTTGTGTTTCCTTTGTTTCACGCACAACTTTTGCTTTTCTTGCATTGATTTTTTTTGTTGCATTAATAACTTCATTCCACCCGAAATTTTCAGCAAGTAAAAAGCCGTGAATTCCAAGGTTGTGTGCGAAGTCGATGTCTGTTTGTCTGTCCCCAACCATAATTGACTGCGGAGAGATATCTTTTAAATGCTGAACCAAGCCGATTTTTGGCTTACGGCAATTGCAATTTTCAGAAGGAAAATGCGGGCAAGTGAGGATTTCCTCTACCACAATGCCCTCAGAAGCAAGTACATCAAGAATTTTTGTATTGATAAGATTATAATTTTCCAGTGGGTTTGATTGCGTTCCCAGCCCGTCCTGATTAGTTATCACTACTATTTTATAACCCATTGCTTGCAATTTTTGAAGGGACGAAATTACATTCTTTATGAAGAAGACATTTTCCAGCCCGTTCACCTGCCAAATACCTTGAGGTTCAAAGATTATGGTACCGTCGCGGTCAATAAAAGCGTATTTTTGCATGTTCATACTGCTCCAACACCTTTAAAGAAAAATTTCAAGATTAACACAAATAAAGTTAGTTGAGCACTTGAAAATGCAAAAAACATACCAAACATCCACTTCATTAAATCGTTTTTTGATTCAGCAATTTCTTTTTTTGTAGTAAGTTCAAGATCTTTAATATCTCTCTTTACAGCAATAATATCACTTTTTGTAGCAAGCTCCTCTTTTGCTTTTTCGAACCTCGTTTCAATTTTTACTTCGGATAAATCCTTTACTTTAAATACAATATCCGCAATTATTTCGGCTTTTTGCTCGTCTGTTTTTGCATTCACAAAAGCCTTCACAAAAGCATGTGTATCAATATTCATATATAAATCTTTTTTGGTATTAAAAAGTAAAAAAACTATTTTAGCAAGCAATTTTTTTAAGAATTTTCATCTCCCTTTAAAATATGAGCAACGCCACCCTTGAGCGTTTGGCTTGTTTCTTGAACTTCTTCACCCGATTCAACATCATATTTTTCAATAGGTTTGCCGTCTAGTAAATCTTTAATTTCCTGGCCTGAAAGGGTTTCGTATTTAAGTAGTGCTTGAGCAAGGGTCTCCAAATCGTCTCTTTTTTCATTTAGAATGCGTTTTGCTTCATTTAACCCATATTCAACAAATTTCTTAATTTCCAAATCAACAATTTTTGTAACTTCTTCAGATTCCATGTTATCTTTACGATACGGATTTTCAGAACCATGGTAAATAGGCCCAACTTCATCACTCATACCCCATTCTTTCACCATTGCAGAGGCAAGTGCTGTGGCTTGCCGAATATCCGACATTGCCCCCGAAGTTACCATTTCATGCCCAAAAATTAGTTCTTCGGCAGCACGCCCGCCCATTGCAACTGCTAAGTCTGCAAGCATTTTTTGTCTTGTCATTGAAAAAGAATCCTCTTCAGGAAAACGCATCACAACACCAAGTGCTCTGCCTCTTGGAACTATTGTCGCTTTATGAATAGGATCCGACCCTTTGGAATTCAATGCAACAATTGCATGCCCGCCCTCATGGTATGCAGTTAACCGCTTTTCTTCATCTTTCATAATCATGCTTTTGCGCTCCATTCCCATAAGAATACGGTCTTTTGCGTTTTCAAAATCCTTCATGTTAATTAAGAGCTTGTTATCCCTTGCTGCAAGAAGTGCTGCTTCGTTCACAAGGTTTGCTAAATCTGCACCACTAAAACCGGGGGTTGATTTCGCCAATGCTTTAATATTAACATCAGGTGCAACACGCACTTTAGATGAATGCACTTTCAAGATTTCCTCACGCCCTTTGATATCAGGTTTTCCAATTGCAATTTGGCGGTCAAAGCGCCCAGGTCTTAAAAGAGCTTTATCAAGAACATCAATTCTGTTTGTTGCTGCAATAATTACAACATTTGTTCGCTCATCAAAACCGTCCATCTCAACAAGCAATTGGTTAAGAGTTTGCTCTCTTTCATCATTTCCACCACCAACACCAGAGCCCCTTTGACGCCCAACTGCATCAATTTCGTCAATAAACACAATACACGGAGAATTCTGCTTTGCTTCTGCAAACATTTCACGCACACGGCTTGCACCAACACCAACAAACATTTCAACAAAGTCCGAACCTGAAATATGGAAAAACGGAACACCAGCTTCACCTGCTATTGCTCTTGCAACAAGAGTTTTCCCCGTACCTGGGCTTCCATGCAACAAACACCCCTTTGGAATTTTTGCCCCAAGTTTATAGTATTTTTTACCGTCTTTTAGGAAATCTACAACTTCCATCAGTTCTTCTTTTGCTTCATCAATACCTGCAACATCTTTAAAACGAGTTTTAATATCCTTCGGAAGAATCATTTTTGCTTTACTCTTCCCAAAACCAAACAGCTTTGAAGGACTACCACCAGAACCACCTGAAGATTTTTTTGAGAAGTATATCCATATACCAATAAATAAAAGCATTGGAAACCAAGATATAAGTACTCCAAAAAATTTTGCAAGAAAGCCGCGTGTGTCAACAACAACATCGGTTTTAACATCGGTTTTTTCAAGGCGTTCCAAAATGTTTGTTGTGTAATATGGAATAACATCTGCCTTAAAGCGAGTGCCATCTTTTAACTGACCTTTAATATACATCGGTGTAACAGTTACAGATTGTAATTTTCCTTCATCAAGAGCTTTGTTAAAATCAGAGATTGTAAATTGTGAACCACGAATTTGCCCACTAAGCTTTCCACCGGAGTAGAAATCATAAATGCTAACAAATAAATAAACCACACCAAGCCACAAAAGGACATTAGAAAACTTAAAATTCTTCATGTAAAATACTATATTCATACAAAATATAGTGGCTAAAAATAATATTTCAAGGAAAATGCTTCCTCAATCAACTTTTTTACTCAAAAACACAAATATTGATTTTTTTTAATAGATTTTTATGGGACAGCTAATCGGGCAACTAACAGGAGATTTAATCGCAAACAGCGGTAATATATTTAAATCTGGAATTGATGCAACGCAACGCAAAAAACAAGAAGAACTTACTTTACGGGAGGCTCAAAATAACCTTCAAAATATAGAAGATATACTCACACAGACAAATTCATACAACACAACCATACCGGTAATTTTTGGCACAGCAAGCTTAGCAGGAAACATTATTTGGACGGGTCAATTAACAGCGTATATCAACCAAAACGGCAAAACATCAATTAGCAATTCAATGTATGATACCGCACTTACAGGAATTTTTGGAAATAATTCTCAAGGAAATAGTCTTTTGGGTGAATTTGGGTTACTAAATAACACTACTTCAGAACTTACAGCAGTATATAAATTGGATTTTGCAATCGGTATTTGTGAAGGGGAAATTGATGAACTTATTTCCGTTAAAGCAAATAGTATGGAGCTTGATCTTTCCAAGTATACTTACAGGTTTTACAACGGTTCAAAATCTCAAATGCCGGACGGTCTTATTGAGGAAACCGAAGGCATTGGTAAAACTCCGGCATTCAGGGGGTTATGTTATATCATTTTTGAAGATTTCCCAATTTCAGATTTTGGAAATTCTATTCCAAGTTTTATTTTTTCCGTTCAAAGAAATGTTTCAAAAAACAATGAAAATTCTGTTAATAATTTAGTAAAAGGCATAACGCTAATTCCCGGAACAGGAGAGTTTGCGTATCACACGGAAAAAATTACAAAATACCAAGTTCGCGGAACAAGAAAAGGAGATGTAATTCTTACAGAAACTGCGGAAAGTGTGAATTATCATAATAATAGGAGTCAGTCGAACGTTTTGTGTGCACTGGATAACCTTCGTAAACAAATGCCCAACATTGAATGGGTTTCTGTCGTGGTTTGTTGGTTTGGGGACAGCATTGATATTGAATCATGTAGTGTTTACCCTGCGTGTGAATTCAACGAATACGATTTAGTTACACAACCACACACATGGAGTGTTGCAGGAAAAACACGAAAATATGCAAGAGTTATTGGAAAAGATGCAAACGGTAACATGAGATACGGCGGAACACCATCGGATTCTTCCGTTATTTCATTACTTCAAGAACTTAAAAACCGCGGGTATAAGGTGAATTTAATTCCAATGTTAATGATGGATATTAATGGTAAGCCATGGAGAGGAAGGCTTACCGGATCTGCAAATATAGTAAATAATTTTTTTCATAAAACGGACGGTTATAATACTTTTGTTAAGCATTATGCAAATTTATGTAAAAGTTATATTGACTGCCTTGTGATTGGAACGGAAATGGTTGGATTAACGAAAATTAACGATGGCAATAATATATTTCCGGCAGTTAATGAGTTTTGCTCACTTGCTGGGGAAGTTCGGTCTATTGTTGGAAACGGTATAAAATTGACATATGCAGCAGACTGGAGCGAGTATCACCACACCGATGGAGGTTTTTATAATATGGATAAACTTTGGGCAAACTCAAACATTGATTTCATTGGTATTGATGCCTACTTCCCCCTAACAAACACAACGGTTAAACCTCTGATTAATGAAATCAAGGAAGGGTGGGAATCCGGTGAAGGGTGGGATTTCTACTATAACGAAGACCGAACAAAAACAATGCCGCTTGAACCAAAATGGGCGTGGAAGAATATTCGATGGTTTGTAGAAAATACCCACATAAATGCAGATGGTACTTCAACATCGTGGCAGCCGAATATGAAAAAAGTTTGGTTTGTTGAATATGGGTTTCCTTCAGTAGATTTATGCACAAACCAACCGAATGTGTTTTATGACCCAACATCAACAGAAAGCTTTTTTCCAAGAAATTCAAACGGTTATGTTGATTATGAATCACAAAACAATGCAATTATTGCAACGGAAAACTATTGGAAGGAAAATTCGGACATCGTTGAAAACAAATTTTTATGGACATGGGACGCCCGCCCATACCCTTTTTTTCCAAGGTTTAGTAGTTTATGGGCAGATTCCCCAAACTGGCAGTACGGACACTGGATTAACGGTAAGGTAACAAGTTCATACATTGGGGATATTACCTCTTTAGTTTTTGAAAAATCTGGAATTAATAATTTTGAAGACGGCGGCTTAAGCGGAGTTGTTCACGGAATGGTTTTAAAGGGTGGTCAAACAGCAAAAAGTATTTTAAGTTCCCTTGCATTACTTTATAATTTTAGAATTTTTCAGCATAACGGGAAGGTTATAGGTAGAAATATTAAAAACCTTGAACATAAGGAAATTGATGAAGAAAATATTTTAATTGATGAAGAACAAGCAGAAATTTTAGAATCCCAAAACATACAAGGTTCTGCAGTAAGAAAAGTTACATTGTATTTTTATGATATCAATAAAGACTATAACATCAATCATGCTTACTTTGAGGATTTATCAAAAACAAATGGAATTGAACAAAGTATTTCCGTGCCTTTTGTATTAAGCAACACTCAAGCAACGGAAATTGCAAAAAAAACATTAATAATTCTCAATTCAAGTACAACTCACACAATTACTTTACCCGCCATTAAAGAATATTCTTCATTGTATGCCGGCATGGTTGTATATTTTATAAAACAAAATTTTTACGGTGTTATTGAAAACATTCTTCATGAACAGTCAACGATAAAGCTGGAGGTTATCGGAATTTCGGAAAGCCTACTTGAGGATCTTAATGAAATTAAAGCAACAGAAGCAATAGTGGAAAATATTTCAACGGTTGCAATGCAAGTGTTGCCATCATTTGAAATTATTGACACATACAACTTCACGAATATTGCATTAACCGAAGGTGTGTTTCCTCTGTGGTTTGCATTTAGAAACATTCCAAAACAGGGAATTTCATTTTATTACAGCACGCAGGAAAGCTCCAATTACATAAAACTGTTTGAAGTCTATTCAAATTCCGTAATGGGGGAAGTTGTATCGTATGAACACACACATGTTTCAAAATGTACAATTGATGAAATCAATAAATTTGAGATTTTAATTTACGGTGTAAATTCACTTCAGGGAATTTCAAAACAAGAGCTTTTAGAACACAAAAACCTTTGCATTATTGGTAATGAGCTTTGTTCGTTTCAAAATGTTGAGGCCTTAGATTCCAACACTTATAGAATTTCAACTTTTTTACGTGGAAGGTTTGGCACTGAAATTGAACAAGAAATTGAAGGTAAACGGTTTGTTCTGCAAAACGGAATCCGCCAATTCAGTTTTTCAAATAATGTGAATAAAATGTATTTTAAAGCAGTACCACATGGAAGTACTCTTGAGGAAACAACTCCTGTCGAATTTATTCCTGAAAAAAACGGCATCAAAAACTGGAACATTCAAAAAATTGAAACTCTTACGAAAGAAAATGGAGATATTCTTGTTTCATGGAAGGAACAGTCTGTGGTAAGAAAGTCTTTTTTTGCATCGTCGCAAACATATCTAAAAAGTTTTTTTATAAAAATAAACAATGTACGGTTTGTAAATGTTACCGGTGTTAATTCATTTTTATACACAAAAGAAATGCAAGAGCAAGACGGTGTTACCGGTGATTTGAACATTACAGTTGAAGAAATTTAGATTTTTTATTAATTTTATGAACACAGAACAAATTCCGTTGGAAACTTTTGTAAAACGATGTTTTTACGAAATTTCACCATGTGACCCACTCTATAACAATTGGCATATTTCACTTTTATGCGAGGGGCTCGAAAAAGTACATAAAGGTGAAATTAAAAGGCTTATTATTTGCATGCCGCCAAGGTATTTGAAATCAATTTGTGTTTCAACTGCATTTCCTGCATGGATACTTGGGGTTTCACCTTCTAAAAGAGTTATTGTTGCAAGTTATGCAATGCCGCTTGCGGAAAAGCTTTCAGTGGATACCAAAGCCATTGTGGAATCTGATTGGTATAAAGAATTGTTTCCGAATTTCACACTACATAAATCCGTTAATTCAAAAAGGAAATTTTTAAATTCAGAAGGAGGATTTAGACTTGCAACTTCGGTTAACGGAAGTCTTACCGGTGAAGGAGCAGATTTCCTAATTGCAGATGACCCTCAGAAGCCTCTTGATATTGCAAATAAGAAATACCGTGAAAAAACGCATAATTGGCTCCTTAATACATTTTTTTCAAGGCTTAATAACAAAAAAAACGGGGCAATAGTTATTGTAATGCAACGCTTACACATTGACGACATCATTGGAAGATTAACGCTCAATAAATTAGAAAACTGCTTAATTCAAGAATGTAATAATTGGAGTATTTTAAACCTTGCAGCAATTGCAGAACAAGATGAACCCTTTCGTAAAACCGGAGAAGTTCTGAACTCGCAGACGGAAGATATATACACAATACAAAGAATTCACGAACAGATGGGAAGCTATCATTTTGCGGCACAGTATCAGCAGAATCCTCAAAATGCAGGTGGTGGGCATTTAACGGAAAGTCAGATTCATTTTGTAAATTATGATATCAATGAACTTAAAAATAATGGTGTTTTTATTAGTGTTGACACAGCATTTAAAACCGGAATAAACAACGACTACACGGCAATTTCAATATGGAGTGAAACAGGGAATTCTGTTGTGTTATTTGATGTCATTTGTAAAAAAATGGAATTTAATGAAACTATGTCAATGCTCCGTTCTTTGTTTGCACAGTATTTTGTACATAAAATGTTAATTGAAGATAAAGGTAGCGGAACCAGTATTATTCAAAGTTTACATAAGGAATTTAGTTCAAAAACTGAAGCAATTAAACCGTTAAAATCAAAAGAGGTAAGGTTTCTTACGGCAATTTCACACTTAGAAAACGGAGATGTTGAAATCCATGAAAATGTTCGTAAAGAAGTGATCGAGCAGTTGTTGGAGTTTCCAAATGGCAAACATGATGACGCAGTTGATGCGGTCTCGCAATTTATTGCATGGTATTTCAAAATACAAAAAAGAGTAATGATTGAACCGTCAATACGCAGTTTTTGATAGTACCTCCGCAACCGTTATTCAGCTTGTTTTGACAAAGCCCACTATCAAATATAACCTAACAGAGCTACCACGGGCGACTAAACCCCGCTTTTAAAGGCAACCCTAAGGTTTTGAGCTTCAGTTTATCGGCTTCAAAACGTTATGACCTCACGAGAAGCGGAAGCAATTATTTTTTATAAAAGATTTTTCCAAAAGTAAAGAAATTTTTATTTAAAAAAGTTCTAAAATAGTGTATAATTTTTATAAGTTTATTATTTTTTTATGCAAAATGAAGTATCGTTCAAGGGGTGGATTAAAGAAAATCAACTTTACTACGAAGGAGATGGTAATTATATACAAAAAGGTAGTAAAAAAGCTTGACAAATAGATTTTATCTATGTTAGAATGATATAGGAATTTAAAAAAATGTTATGTTTTACTTTAAAAGTATTAGTGAATTTCAAAAGGCTTTTTCAACAGAAAACAAATGTGAGAAATTTCTAATCAAACAAAGATGGTCTGATGGGAAAATTAGATGTCCTTATTGCAATTCATTAAAAAATTGTAAAACGAACGAAAAAAGATACAAATGTGGGGAGTGTAAGGTAAGTTTTACCTTGAAAGTTGGAACGATATTTGAAGGTTCAAAAATTAGCCTTGTAAATTGGTTTTTAGCAATTTATTTCTTGACTTCTAATTCAAAAGGAATATCAAGTTTGCAGTTAGCAGAAAAGCTTTCAGTAACTCAAAAAACGGCGTGGTTTATGCTTCAAAGATTAAGATTTTTAACTGAAAATAACTTTAATAATGATACTTTCAAGGGCACTGTTGAGGTTGATGAAACTTATGTGGGTAGTAAGGAGGAAAACAAACATAAACACAAGAAATTTACCAAACAAAAAGATATTGTCATTGGAATTGTAAATCGTGAGACCAAAACTGTAAAATCTCAAAAAGTTGCTTCCTCAAAATATTATGACCTTGCAGAGCAAATAATGAACAATGTTTAAATGGGTTCAAATGTTATTACTGACGAATTAAGTTCTTATAGAATGCTAAAATTATATTATAAACACGATAAAATAAACCATAGTGTAAAAGAGTATGTTCGTGAAAATATACACACAAACACAATTGAAGGGTTTTTTAGCCTGCTAAAAAGAACAATTAACGGAACTTATCATTTTGTAAGTTCTAAACATATTAATAAGTATTTAAGTGAAATAAAATACCGCTACAATAATAAAATCGGTTCTTGCGGTAAGTTTGTAATTTTCACAAATAATCTTGTTGGAAGATTAAAATATAAAGATTTAATTGCGTAGAGGTATGGAAAAGATTATTTATAAAAACCCACCGATAATATTAGCAAAAATTGATATTCAATGGAGATTAAATATTGGCGTTGTAGAGTTAAATGATAAGGTTGAAAATGAAGTTTATGCAAAACTTTCTCAAATTATAAACTCTCCAATTGGAAAAACTCCAATTCAAGAAGGAACTGTGTCAATTAATGATAAGGAGGCGAATATTGATACAAAAATTATAGGATATGAAATAAATTTTGATAATTATAAAATTGCATATACATACAATAATTTTGTATTTACCATTTTATCACAATATATTTCTTTTGATACCTATAAAACAATACTACAACAAACCTTTGAATTGTGCGGTGCTTACTTAGACAAGATACTATCTATTAATATTCAAGTTGTTAACAAGTTCGATAATATTACCAAAGGTGATAAAGAATGTGATTTTTTTAAAATTCCAGACACATTGCTTTTAGGTATTAAACCTAAAACTATATTTTATCGTTATGTTTTGGAAGATGATAAGTATATTGGTAATGGTATTTCCTCTGCTATTACAGTTGCAGATGCAAAGCCAGATAATGATTTAAGATCTATTGTGCTTGATATTATTGTCAAAAATACCAATGAATTACAGTGTAATGAATGTATTGATGCAATTCAAAAACTAAAAGAAATTGAAACAAAAATTTTTAATGACATTATCACGGATAAAGTAAAACACATTATTAAATAATAAAATAAATTTATGAATTATATTTATAATGTATTGCCTAAAAAGCTATACGAAACAGAGTATAACATTAATGAATTTGAATATTTTATGGCTCAAATTCGTATTGACAAAACACCTATTAGCAAAAACCTCAAATCACTTGCACTATCTGTTAATAAATTCCTAATAAATCAAGGAAGGTATGGGTATGATTATATTGATTACATAAAAAATGAAGAGGAGGAAGAGATATCATTTAGTTGGCAGGAGAATAATTCTTTACTTACTTTATATGTTAC
>JAURNI010000099.1 GCA_030830305.1 Alphaproteobacteria bacterium
AAAGTCTTGTATTATAAGGGTTTGGGGCTTTTCCAAAGTTTTGGAAAGCGTTTTAAAATTTCCTATTGCCGCACCATTGCCGCACTGCACACTAAATAATTCTCAACAAACCTCTGTTTCCAAATTCTTTAAAAAACACAATGTTTCTAATTTTTTCCAAAACCACCACTATAAACCATATATTTTGCACAATCAAAAAGTTTATTACTCCGTTTTTGGTGTGAAATCGGAGTAAAATTGGAGTATTCATATGCGTGAATTTAATTAAATTGGTGTATTCTACTTTTGACATAATTAAATATATAGTTATGTCCATAAACAAAAAAGAGGTTTTGAGTAATACCTTACCAAAAAAGTTACTTAGTAGACAGGAAGCTGCCGAACTGCTGGGCGTTTCATCTGGCACCCTCGCCGTGTGGTTGTGTTCAAAGCGTTATAACTTGCCTTATATAAAGGTTGGCAGGCTTGTGAAGTATGATTACGATGATATTTTAAAGTTCATTGAAAAATCAAGGCACTCAATGGAAGAAAAGCCCAAAGAAATCATTCCATGCAAAACAGAAAATGCAAAGCCGCAACAGTCAAGCCCAGTAGCAATTAATGGTTGTCTTTTATGAAAATGCACAAGAAAAAGCCTTTCATAAGAAAGAAGAATAACCGAAAACCAAACCCAAATTTAATAAAAATTGGTGTAAGTTATACAGTTGAAGAACTTGCTAAAAGGTTAAGAGTTTGCAAGAAGACCGTTCTAAATTGGCATGCGGAAGGTCTTCCTGCAATAGACACTTCAAAACCTTTGATGTTCAACGGCTTTGTTGTAAAAGAGTTTATTACACAGAAAAATCAAGCAAAAAAGTTCAAATGTCAACCAAATGAGTTTTTATGTTTGAAGTGTAAAACTAAAAGAACTTCCGTTAATGATGATTTAAAGTTATCAAAACATATTAATGGCAAGTGTTTCGTTTTGCATGGAATGTGTAATATATGCAATAAAACTCTTCGTAAAACTGTTAAAAGCGAGGATGCAGAAAAGCATTTTTTACATTTGCTGCAAACATCAAAAAGTTCAACAAAGAGTAATTATCACATTCCTCAAGAACAAACTCTATTTTCCACTTTTTAATTATTTATAAATATATGTCTAAAAACAATAAAAACTTCACTTCAACCCAATGTTTTAATGCAAAAAATGAACGCATAAAGCACCGTTATTTCAAATACCTTTCAGGTGCAAAGCAGAAATCCATAAAATCTGTTGACCAAGCAAGGAAGTGTATTATTAGAATTGAAGAGTTCACGCACTATGCGGATTTTTCAATTTTTAATTCTGAACTTGCACTCAGTTTTAAGGAATATCTTTTGCAAAAAGGTAAAAAAGAAACTGGTGAAGTTTATAGCCAACACACGGTTAATGCAATTTTAGCAAATGTGCGTGATTTTTACATTTGGCTTTCAAACGAACAGGGTTTTAGAAAAAGCATCAAACCCAATGATATTGCCTACTTAAAACCAAGTTTGAAAGAACTTGCAATGACACGCACCCAAGGTTTTAGAGACTTCCCCACTGTTGAACAAATTAAAACCGTGATTTTGCAAATGCCAAGCGAAACGGATATTCAAAAGAAAGACCGTGCATTGATTGCATTCATTACCATTACTGGAGTTCGGGACGGTGTAATTTGCGGTCTAAAACTCAAACACATCAACATTGCAAAAGAACTTGTTCATCAAAACCCAATGGACATGGAAACAAAATATTCCAAAGAAATCTTTACTTTTTTCTTCCAAATTGATGATGAAATTAAGGCAATATTTGTTGATTATTTTAAATGGCTTCAAAAAGAAAAACTCTTTGGAATGAACGACCCTTTGTTTCCAAAAACCAGCATTTCATTTGAAACAATGAAACTTTCAAAATTGCATGGTTTAGGTGCAGGAATAGTTCGCAGAGTATTTCAGGAAGCTTTTGAGATGACAGGAATTGAATATTTTCCGCCTCACACTGTACGCCACATGCTTGTTCATTATGGTGAAGAACATTGTAAAAGCCCCGAAGAATTCAAGGCGTGGAGTCAAAATTTAGGGCATGAAAATGTTTCCACAACCTTTGGAAGTTATGGCAAGATTGATGTCTACCGTCAAGGAGCTTTAATTAAGAAGGTTGGGAAATAAACTTAAGCATTCAACGCCCCCTTAAAAAACTCAACAAAGGCTTTGGTTCTTGGGGAGATGTATTTTTTAGATCCGAGCTTTGCAGGTGGATAAACGGCATAAAATTCGGTTTCATTAATAACTTCATAATCTGGAAGAAGTTGAATTATTTTGCCGTTTTGAAGCTCTTCTTGAATATCCTTTGAAGATTTTACTGTAATGCCATTGCCGTGCAAGATTAATTCTTTGATAATTTCACCGTTGTTGCATTTCATGTTTCCCGTCATATCATGAAGTTCAATCAGTTCATTCGTATTTTTATGCCTGAACTTCCAAACACTATTTTCGCCAAAGACTATACAATTATGGGAAAGCAAATCTTTGGGATGTTTTGGTGCAGTATGATCATTCATGTACTCAGGGGATGCACAAAGCACTTTATGATTTGATGACAGCTTTTCAACTTCAAGATTTTCTTCCTCTGGTTTTTGAATACGAATTTGTAAATCAAAGCATTCGGTAATTATATCGATGTTATTTTCAGTCAAGAATATATCAAGTTTTAGGTTTTGATATTTTTCCGTGAATTTCTTTAAATATGGTACAATATGATTTCTGCTAAAATATGGCGGCATTGCAATGCGTAAAGTTCCAGCAACTTCCTCACGTTTTTCTAAAAAGTAATCAATTCCTTTTATTTTTTCCAAGACATGAGAACAGCACTCTAAAAACACCGCTCCATCCGTGGTAAGATTAACTTCCCTTGTTGTGCGTGTAAATAAAATCATTCCTATTGCTTTTTCAAGTTCAGCAATGCGGGTTGATGGAGCAGACTTTGCAATACCCATTACCTCGGCCGCTTTCACAAAAGAACCTAGCTTTGCAACATACACAAATACCACAATGTCTTTTAAGTCGTATTTCATAATAAATATATTATTCTTTTTTAAAAAAAAGTAATCCTAGATAAAAGTCAAATCAATTGTGATACATCTCGTTGTTGCTTGCTTTCATGCCGCTTTGTATGAAGCTTATACAAAGCAGACCCCGCAAGAACTGCACCAACCGTGGCAACAAATTTCTCTCCTCCGCTAAGTTTGTCATCATAACCCATTCTACGGCCTGTTTTTTCCGTGTTGTCATGAAAAAATCCATTTTTCTTTGTTTCTTCGTGGATTTTCTTAATTTCATCTCCCATTGGCAAACCTTTTCCTGTATTAAATTGATTAAAATATTCAATAACTTCACTTTCATACCCAAGTTCCATTAAAGCAAAAACTGCCTCCGCATGGCGTTTCGTGTTTCCTGTGCCGCCTTTTCCATAGCTGATAATTAACCCATCGGCAACTTTTGCAAACTCCGTTGAGTTTTTTGCATTCACTGCTCTAGGGCAACCATAAGATGATAGAACGCCAATAAAAGTATCACCAAAAATACGCCTTGTATTTGCCAAAACATTGAGTAAATAAGCGGGGTTATATTTTTCTGACCCAGTATTTCCGCCACCAGTTGCTCGCACCACAATATGCTCGTCGTCATAGGCAATTGGTGTCCAGTGACTATTTGTTACTGCAAATGCAAAACCATTGTGTTTTTCTAAAATCGCTTTCATTTCTGGAGTATTTTTAAATATCAAGTTCATGGAAACACCTGTGGCAGTGGTTAATTCGTTATTTAATGGTTTTTGCACTCCTATTTTATCCTCAATGGAGTTAGTAATATTGCGTATTTTAGAACTTTTGAAACGATGCGTTGACTCTGAGTCAAAATCATAAGCTACCTTATAGCCGCCCGTCATGTGGATTTTATTTGCAGGGATAAATTTGCCATCCTTTGTCACAACTCCCACGGCTTGTGGTTTTCCATCGGAGTTTTTTCTTGCGAGTAAACGCTCAACTTCTTCGCCATCAATCCAGTCAATACCATTTTCGCTTGCATATTTTTGGTTGCGTTCGTGTGCATCAAATTTAATGGATGTATCACCGTAATATTTATACGCACTTAAAATTCCTTTATTGTGTGGGAAAAAATATGCTCTTTCATAATCACTAAGTCTCTTAGATTGTATCCCAACCTTTGCAAACTCTTCGTTTTCGTGCTTAACTTCTTCGTTATTTTCTTTCGTGAAGACAACATGGATAGCCGAAGAGTCTTCTTTTGAAGTATTCGCATTGGCACTAATTTGCATACCAGATTGTTTTTCCACAATATGCAAGATTTCCTGCGATAGGATAGATTCCATCCTGTTAATATCGTGCTCTGTAAGCTCTCCATTTCTTTTTTTCCATTCTTGCTTGAGCCAGTTCCATTCGTTGCCGATGTATATTGTTAGTTTTCTTGGGCTAATTTCAAACTTGATGTCAATTTTTTTATAATCTGGTGCAAGCGTTTCTTCGGGCATTACTCCAAGTAATTTACGCAAAAAGAAAGTTGGCAATAGTGCATGCCCTGTAAGACTGCCATCAGCATTTAGTGCATTACCATGGCGTGCGTGCGATTGTTTTGCGGAGTGGTTGACGTTAGATTCTTTGTAGTCTCTTGTTAAGAATGTAGTTTTAACCAATTTATTTCTAATTCCATCAATAATATTAGCTAGCACAACTTGGTCTTCAGCAGCAGGGCCTCCGATTGTAAGCATTCTATCTTCCTTTGAAAATTTTTCATACATCTCCTCGTATTGAGGGAAATCACCAATATCAGATATTAAAACCTTCATTGAACCACATTCTTCTTGCAGCTTGCTCGGTTGAGTAAAAATGTTTTTATTGTAGAAATCAGAATTATGACCATAGTTTTTAAAAACTTTTTGTGCGATGTTGGATGTTTGAAAGTCACTTGTAAACATTTTGTCACAATCTATGTGTTGCTTCGTCCGATCAAGATGTGGTTGAATAAATTCTCTTACACTTGGTAAATCATTTTCACCATACAGCGTATTTAAATCAAAATACTGTTTTCCACCTTTAAAAAACTTAGGTAAATATTTCCGAAAATATTGTTGCATATATCACTTAAAAAACTTATCTATACGTAGTATAGCATATTTTACAGACAATCACAATCATCAATATTTGTATACATAGTATCATAGAAAATGAAACAATAAATCTCATTTCTATGTACAACTCTTGTTGTTAATGCTTTATATGTGCTATTTGAAATAGCATTATAATGTATATTCGCAATAAATTTGATAAAAATTAAAAAATAATGCTTGACTTTTGATTGATAATCTTGAATACTATATTCAAGAAAGATAAACAGTCTTCTTAAAATTAGTTAGTTACACCTTGCCCCTTTAACAAGGTTAAAAATGAAGGGAAAATTAGTTAGTTACAAAGACTTGGGCGGGAGTTTAAAGACCCGCCGAAATCTTATTAGTTAGTTACAAATATAAAATACGGTCATATTTTATAAAAATAGTATATGGTAAAAGTGAGGGAAAATCAAGAAAAAAATATTACCGTTACAGTAGATATAGGAAAGGATAATGATCTTTATACTTCATTATCAAGAGAGTTAATGTTAGATTTTACCTACATTACTCACCCTGCAATAATGCAATATGGTGTTAATGTTATTAAACAACTCAGAAAATTTGGGAATGATGAAGCGAGAGCAAAAGAATATGTTGATGATATTCTAGGAAACTCTTAACTTACAAAATACCCTTCAAGCTAAACTACCCCCATTCTTCAATTGCAGACCTTGATTAAGAAGGTTGGAAAATAGGCAAAATGAAATTTTAAAAGGGGGTGGTAAAAAGTGTGGGCTTGACTATAAATCAAATACCCCTCTAAATTCTTTTTCAAAAGTTTGTTTTATCTCCGTCCTTTGTGAATTAAAAAAGCCCAAACCTTTGATTTTTATACCATCAAAAATAGTATTTATTTGTTTTAGAAATTCCTCTTTAAAGCTATCTTTTTCAAGTAAATGCTCGCCCTTTGGTTCAATAAATATTTGCATATTTGCGGTTTCTCCATTCTTTAACTTACTTAAAATAATAAAATCGGGTTCAAATTTTTCCCCGTTTTTGAATGTGTAAATTTCAAAAAATTTCAAATTTCTTATTACCCAAAAATATTCAGTTTTTTCACGAATATTGCCTAATTTTTCATTAACAAATTCCAAAAACTTCTCTTCCTCCCCGGTTGCATCAATGTTTTCTTGTGCAAGAAATTCATAATTTGTGGTTAATTGCTTTTGTTCTTTTGAATAAAGAGTTTTATCTCCCACCGTTGTTGTAACATACTTCTTGCGGTTGAATTCCTTCGTGCCAACATACTTTGTATAATTGCCTTCAATTCTATTTTTTACAACCTGCAAAGCCTGTGTTATTAAATTGGAATAGTCTCCATTAAAATTAACTGCATTAATTTCAATGTTGCCTAAAATACTTTTAATGAACTCTTTTCTTGAATGTACCTGTGGAAATTTCTGTTTGATATTTTTGAAATGGTAAAATTCGTCGAACTCCTTAAAGTCCATTGCGTTAATTACTTGTGAACACAAAAAATCTTTAAAACAAAAAATTTGAGTTTCTCCTCCTTGTTTTTCATCATTTTGTTCTTGTAAGTTATTTTGTAACAAGCCCTCGCTTTTTATTGCAAAATTTTCACATCTTATTTTAATTGCTTCATTGAGGTGATAATCTTCTTTAATTTCTTCTTGGTTAAAAATTCCATATTCCTTTGGAACTTGACTGTTCAAATAAACCGCAAATTCCTTATAAACATCTGTTTGCTTGAATTTTTCCTTAACAATAACTTTGGTTTCATATCGTTCAACATCTTTTAAACCTTCTTTTGTTAATGCTTGGTTAAGTTCTGAAATAAACTTGCTTTCATTTTGGCAATGGTAGTGCATTTGTTCAAGCGGACGCAGTGCATGAATTAAATCGTTATCAAACTTCCTTGTAAATTGTCCATCAAAGCCTTGAAGCTCAAATGGACAATATCTTGCACCCCTTCCAATTAATTGAGCCTCCTTCGTTGTTGAATTATCACGGGTTTCATAAAGACGCACAATATCAAATAAATTCAACACATCCCAGCCTTCGGTTAGGCGGTCAACATCGTAAATCATTCGTATTTGGTTTTTTTCCATTGTGTTAAGAATGTGGTCTTCCTTGTGGTTATCCGTTGCAATGTGAATTATTTCCTTTGAAAATGATGATTTTAAAATCTTAATAAGTCCATCTCCCGTAATTTTATGAGTTTGGAAAAACTCAATTGCACGCACAAGAATATTTGAGTTTTCATCGTTTGCATTAATGTTGAAAATCCAGTCAATATTT
Organism: Alphaproteobacteria bacterium; assembly: GCA_030830305.1. GTDB lineage: Bacteria > Pseudomonadota > Alphaproteobacteria > Rickettsiales > Deianiraeaceae > CAJQOT01. Next base: position 7,448 of record JAURNI010000099.1, read on the forward strand.
TCAAGGGTTTCCAGTTTGCTTGAAAATTCTTCCATTGCGGCTTTAGCATCTTTTTTAAGTTTTAACTTCACCAAAATGCACGGCTTCATTTCAATCCCATTTTTAAGGGCAAGCATTCTTCTAAATTCATTAACCACGCAGGCAAGAATTGTTCTTCTAAAAAGCCTTTCGCTTTCATCGGTTGCATCAATTGTTGTTTGAAGGGAAAAGACATCTTTTGAATATCCGTCGTTTCTAAATTCTTTTAGGGTGTATTTATAAATTAGTTTTTCCTTGTATTTTTCCATCAGGGTTTTGTTTTCCATATCCATTGTGGCGGTGAAATCCAAAAGCAGGTTTTCCGCATTGGAATTAAGAATATTCATAACCGTACCTTCCCAGCTTTGCTTTTCTTCTTGCTCTGTTTTGTTGAGGCTCTTCTTCGTTTCTGTGTTGAAGTGATGGGCTTCGTCCGCAAGCATAACAATTTTTTTGTCTTTCAAATCTTCAAGGGAAAGCATGTCTTCTTTTGGAGTTGTTAAATCAATATGCAATTTTTGAATTGATTTCATACAAATGTTAATTGCATCTTCACGCACGAACTCAAAATTCGTAACCTCTTGCACTGCAATTCCATTTTTGAAAAGACATTTTTCGCTTCCAATTGCAAGAAAGTTCTCCCGTGTTTTCTCCAAAATTGCCGTTGAATGCACGAAGAAAAGAAAGTTTCTGTAACCTTTTTCGTACAAATAAAGCATTAGCCCCGCCATTATGTGAGTTTTCCCCGAGCCAGTCGCCATCTGAAAAAGCAAGTGTATCGGTTTTTTTACCATTGATTGCTCAAAACATAAAACAAACCGTTTAAACGCTTCAATTTGGTAGGGTCTTGAATTCCTTGCAAGCCCATCAAAACATTTTGGAAGAGTGAGGCTGTCAATTTGTTGCCTTGCAAAACGGTTATCAAATTCTTGATACAACATATTACTCATAAAACTCTTTATTAAATTCTAAGTCCTCTTTTGAAATTTTGTATGTTGCGTCCTCAATTTCACCAATGTTGCAATAAAGGTGATTTTTATTAAGCATTTCCACCATTAATTGCTTTTGCTCATCAAGAGTGAGTGCCTTAAATTCCGCATCGTTTTCTTCCAAATCATACCGCCAAAATGCCTGCCCTTTTATTTCCCCATAAACACGCATTAGCTCCTCCATACTTTCCACGCCACAAATTGCGTCCGCAAATTTTTTATTCCACTCAAACAGTTCAAAGTAGCAAAAACCGCCACCGCCTTGCCATTTATGGTTTTTGGAAATGCCGCCCTGTTCGCCATCCAAAACCTTTTGCAAACGCACACGGGTAATTGTTTCCACATAATCCATTTGCTCAATTGTAATCCAACGCCTTCCCATTTTGTGTGCAACGGCGGGCGTTGTTCCACTTCCTGCGAAGAAATCCAGCACAAGGTCTCCTTCCTTTGTTGCAATTTGTATTATGCGTTCCAAAAGGGCTTCGGGTTTGGGTGATGAAAAATTCAAATCCATTTTGCCAATATCTTGCTTTGCCTGTTGATTATGCCCAACTTCTGAATGCTTCCATAAAGTTAAAGGCACTAATCCGTCTTTAACTTCTGATAAAAATCTTTTGAGCCTTGGTACGCTATCGCCATTTTCTCCAAACCAAATGCGATTATCCTTGATTAAATCCTGTAATTTTTCTTTTGAAAATCTCCAACAACTACCATTGCCTGCCCAAACCTCTCTTCCACCTGGTGTTGTAATTGGATAATCGTAAATTGCTGAATATGTTTTGACTTGCAGGGCACCAGAAGTCCAGTCCCCTCTGGGGTCATTATCTAAATTCTTATATCTAGCATTCATTTCTTCTGTTCTTGGTAATAAATTAATTTCCCAACTACTTTTTATTTTTCCGAAAATCATTATAAAATCATGGTTATCACTAAGCCATTTTGCATCATTTTGAGGTGAAAATTTTTTCTCCCATATAACATTGCTTACAAAATTCTCCCTCCCAAAAACTTCGTCCATTAAAACTTTTAGGTAGGCTTGTTCGTTGTCGTCAATCTGCACAAAAATAACGCCGTCATCGCTAAGCAATTGGCGGGCAACTTCAAGGCGGTTTTTCATAAACACCAACCATGTGGAATGGTTGAAGGCATCGTTATACTTAAAGCCGTCATTCCCTGTGTTGTAGGGTGGGTCGATGTAGATGAGTTTTACTTTACCACGATATTTCGGCAGAAGGCTGTAAAGTGCCAGCAGGTTGTTGCCTTTAATGAGAAGGTTATCCTTTTCGTGGTTGATTTCCCCTGTGCGGTTGCCGTATGATTGGAAGTTCGTCAAGGCTTTTGGCTCAAACAGGCGGGTGATTTCCTCCGGTGCAAGGGTTTCGTTGTAAAATATTTCGCTCCGCTTTTTGTCTTCGGTGGACATCCCCCCTTCCAAAATGCACTCCTTAAATGGAAAGTTCAAAACCACATGCCCAAGCTCCTTAGCGATGGATTTTCCTCCACTTGCAAGGGTTATTTTGTTTTTGTATTTTGTGTAAGAAGAGGCAAAAACCTCCCTTTGGCGAATAAAATCCATAAGCTTTTGAGCATCAAACACAAGGCAACCACTTGCTTCATAAAAGAAATGGGCTTTTAATTCAGGCACGGAAAGCAGGCGTTCAATAACAAACGAACGGTCTTCTTTATAGAGCTCCATCTCCAGCTGTTTGTAAGTTTGTAATTCAGGAAAAAGTTCTTTTAGTTTTTGTATTAGTATCATATTTTCAAATTAAAAATTCCTTACCATTATAAACCCCTTTTGTGTATTTTGTAAGCAGTGCTTCCACTTCCTCACAATTTGCATCCACAATATCTGCAAAGTGAAAAATCTTATTTCTAAACTTGCGGACTGTGTCAATATCTTTTTGTATAACATCAAGCCCCCTTTCAGTTGCATGAATATAAGGAAAAATATGCTCAATCGTTTTATGTTTTTCCCAAACTTGACGGTTATAATAACCATGAAATAAACCCACCCAAAAGCCAAAAGTGAGGTTTTCTAAAATCATATTGTGCGTGAGGTTTTTATTCTTAAATCTTTTATGAACTTCCTTGATTTTTTCAATACCCTTTTCTTGAAATTTGATGTTGGTTTTATCCAAAATTAACCAATTCCCGCCAAATGTTTTTGTAAATTCAGCATCAATTCTATTTCTTAAAAATGTTTCAAAAATGTATAATTTACGGTAAAATGATTCTGAAATATCAATATTCTTTTCACACAAATAAAGCCATTCTTGATTAAAGCTTTTATATTTTTGAACTCTACTTTTGCCAAAAAGTTTTTCAAGCTCGTTGCCACTCATTAAGTTTGGTTAAAAAATATTAAAATTCTTAAATAATTGCTTGACAAATTGCAAGTAATATGTTTCACTGTTATTAGTGAGCCCCACCTTTTCCCTCAGTCGGAAGAAATTTCGGTCTGGTTGGCGGCGTGGGGACATCATTCTTTCATGTAATCTTTCCATAACTTCTCAACATAATCTTGCTTCACACCTTGAAAATCACGCACCATATCTTGAATAAATTTCTCTCTTCCTCCTTGAAATTTGTATTTTCCACTTCCTGATTTTAAAATATGTAAAATATGAAATTTTGCTGCTTCTTTTTTTAAGTTTTGGTTTGCATATATTTTACTTAAAACCCCAAACAATTTTGCATTGATTTTTGCCAAAGAAAACGAGCCTGCATTGTTTAAAATATCACCGCAAGAAATATAATAATCTGCAAAGTGTTTAACATTGTCATCAAGGGTAAAAATTAAGGTTTTGGCATTTTCTTTTTGTTTTTTGAAATATTGTGCGTGTTGTTTTTTATGTAAAAAATAAATTCCTAAATCTGCATCGTTAAAAGTGCCAATTGGCGAAAGTTCATTTTGTAAAAATCCTTTCTTACTTGGAACAAAGCTTTCCAACTCTTTGTATTTTGTTACAATTTCATTAAAAGTATTGCTTATCATTATAAAAATGCTTTCACAGTCCACTTTGTAAAGCTTTCTTTCTTCGTTAATTGTTTCAAAATTTCCGCACTCACCGCAAAAATAAACGCCATCTTTTACAGTTTCCTCGCACAAACCTTCACCACAAGAACATTCAAATTTTTCTGCAAAACCTTTATGAGTTATTATTTCGTTTTCTTCTAATTCATGAAATAGCTCTTTTGAAATTTCCTCAAACCTTGGTGAGTTTATATCAATTTTAAATACATCATCATAAAGAAATTCAAGCATGAAAAGGCGTTTTGCAAGTTCTTGTATATTCATATTTTGTTTGCAATCAAAACTTCACGCACAGTTTTTCCAATGTAGTTCATATCAAGGTTTGTTTTGCCTTTGCTGTCTATTGAAAAAGGCTTCTTGATTGTTTTTCTGCGATTTTCCACTGTGTAATGCACATTAAAACCAATGCTTTGCACTTCATATTCTTCGCCAATCATTGCATTGTTTTGGTATTTTTCGGTTAGGTTGTACCGTTTAAGTTCTTTATAAATGTCTCCGTCTTTTTCAATTTGTGAGTTTGTAAGTGTAATTTTGGAATGGTTTGCAATGTGTTGCAGTTTTATTTGTTTGACATGAATGCTTTTTATTTTTGCATTTGTAATATTCAAATTTAAGCACTCATTCCTTAAAATACGAATATAAACTTCATGAGTATTGAAAGCATCATTCTTCTTTATGTACTTCGTAATATCAATGTTCAAAACCGCATCACCAAAGGCTTTTTCAAATTGTAACACTTGTTTGTCTGAAAAGCTTGCCAAAGTTTGAAGTCTTTTTTCTTTTTCATTAAATACAAAAACAATATGTTCTTCGGGTTTGTAGCTAATGTATTCCTTCTTACCCTTTTCAATAACACCCTCCGTATGCAAGCCACCCTCAATTGAAACAACAAACCATTTTTCAAAACCACATTCAAAAGTTTCAGCTTTGCAAAAATTTCCCTTACCAAGTGTTTCAGTAATCATTGTAATTGCCTTTTCCAAAGCATCTTTTTTTGTAAATAAATCAATGTTTTTATCAAAAACCTCAATTTCTTTGCGTTCTTGCCATAATTTGCCACTTGCGTTTTTTGCTTCAAATGTATAGTGGAGGTGTTCAAAATGTTCAGGAAATTGCAAATACAAGTCAATTGTTCTATCGTAAGCGTTTTCATTGTCTATTTTGGAATATTCCTCCCTTGATAAAATACTACATAAAAGCCTTTCAACCTCCTCAATTGATTTTGCATTTGAAAGTTCATCAACTTGTTCAAATAAAATTCCTATTTTTGCATTTTGGGGTGTTTGTGTATGAAATTCATACAAGCAAGCTTCAATAAATTTATCAAAATCTTTTTTATTCAATCCTGCTTTTTCCTTTGAAAAATCATTAATACTTATTTCAATTTTATGCTCGTTTTGAAGTGTGTTAATGATGTTTTGTTGAACTGTTGAAGTTTTATCATTGCCAATTTCTTTTTCTAAAAGTTCAAAAACCTTTTGAGTATCTGCATTTTTTAAAACATTCTTAATTGAGTTTTTTGCCATATTTTACTATTACTTTTTTTCCACTTCCGCCTTGTATCCATTTTCTAATGCAAATTTTAAAAGCACTTCATTGATGATTAAATCTTTAACGCTTGTATGCTTTAATGCCGCTTGAGATTTTATAAATGCGTGTAAGCTTCTTGGAATGCTAATTGTTAATTTTGTTTCAACTTCTGCCATATTAATAAATATTAGTGAATACAGGTTAATTTATATACATTAAAATAAAAAATCAATAACATAATAAACCGTATTTACTTTTTTATGTTTGCAAACATAGCATCAGTTGCCTTATTAATGGAGGCACGCACGGGGTCAATATCAAGCCTTGCATAAATTGCCGTTGCGGATTGGCTTTTGTGATTAAGAGACTTACCAATGATATAAGAATTTGCACCAGTTGCCGCTTGCCAAGAACCAAGTGTTCGCCGTAAATCGTGCAGGCGTAAATCTTGAATATTTGCTCTTTTAAGAAGTGTTGCCCACGCTCGTTTTGGTTCAACCAAATGCCCCGTTTTACTTTCCACACTTGCAAACACAAATGGAGATTTCCCCTTGTTTTCAAGCCTTGCTTGTAGAATTTCAATTGCATTTTCTGAAAGTGGAAGCCTTTGTGAAGTGCCGTTTTTAGTTTCCTTGATGTGCCATATTTTTTCATCAAAATTGATGTCCTCCCACTCCATTTCAAGAACATTACTCTTTCTTGCTCCCGTTAGAAGTGAAAGCATAATGTAATCTGCCGTAATTTTACTTTCAAGAGTTTGCAAGGCTGAAAAAAATCGGGAAAGTTCTTCTGCGGAAAGAAACCTCTCCCTTGACTTTTCCTTGAATTTTTTAATTCCCTTGCAAGGGTTTTTACCATTCCAGCTCCATTCAATGGCTCGGTTAAACATTGAGCTTAAAATTTGTAAAATTTTATTTGCTATATATAAACCATTTTCTTTACCAATTTTTTGATGTTCATCTCTTATTGTTTGCATTGTTATTGTGAGTAATTTTTTCTTAAAGAAATGTGGTAATAATCTCCGAATTTCTACCTCATCAAACCGCCATGTTTTTTTGTAAAGTTTGGCATGTTTCTCAATGTATTCATAAAACATTTCTGCAAAAGATGAGTCATCTCTTATTGCCTTTTTCTTTTCCTGCGGGTCAATTCCTTGTGCAATTTCACCTTTTGTTTGTGCTGCTTTTTTGCGTGCATTTTCAATGGAAAGGTCGGGAAATTTTCCTAAAATAATGCGTTCATCTTTGCCGTTTATGCGTTTGCGAACGAAAAATGTTTTCGCATTACCACTTGTGATATACAAACACAATCCATTTTCTTTGGTGTCTTTATACACCTTAAATCCCTTATGTGGAGCATTCAAGCCTTCCAGTGTTGTTTTTGTAAAATTGATACTACTCATATATTTATAAAATTCCATTGCCGCACCATTGCCGCAATATAGGTTAAAATTCATTAATTTTGATTGAAATATATCAATAACAAAACTCTACAAAGTCAAGCAATATCAATACTTGTTAATATAAATTAATATTAATAGAACATAGGGCTTACTCATTCGTAACGAGTAGGTCGCGGGTTCGATTCCTGTTTGTGGCACCATTGTGTCCTAATATTAATACCAGGAAAATTACATACTTCTTCTATATTTATTTCCATAAAATGGTTACAGTGTAACTCTTAAACCTACCGAACCAAACATTCCTTTCATTTGTGGAACTTGTTTAATTAAAATTGCTCCATTGTTTTCTTCAAAATAACTGGAGCAATTAAATTTATAAATTCCAAATTCATATATTGTTGTAAGTTTGATTTTATCCGAGGAAGCCAAATCTTCGCTTAATGAAAAAATTGTGGCGTTGAATTTATTTCCGGCAAAATAACTTCTTGCGTGAGAAACGCCAGCTTGAAATCTTGAAATTGAGTAAGAAAGACCAAGGTCATAGTTGTAGGAATCTTTGAATTGTAGTAAATTGGTGGTTTTTGAGATGTTGTATAAGTCTGTAAGACTTTTTGCATTTTGAACGGTGCTATTATTTGAGTTATGTGTGGAAAATGAATTTACTTGCCCGATATTTGGTTTTAGTAAAACACTTTGGCCTGCGTTTGAATACGAACCCCCTAATGTTAAACCAAGATATGATAGATTTAAACCGGCTGTATATTGAGAAAGTCTATTGCGTTCAATGTTAACAATATTTGTATTTGTACGATATCCTGCGGTTTCGTATCCAATTGAAGTGTTTATTGCAATACCGTTAAATTCATTAAGATAATTTAATACTACAGAGGTTAAATCTTTTGTAAACATTGAATTTCCCGGTGCATCAAGTTGAATACCGCGGCGGTCATATCCACCGTTTGCGTTGATACCAAAGTTACCTGTGTTCTGTGAAGGTTGGTAAGAAAATGCAAGTTTAAAGCCGTGGAATCTATCCATTGAAAAACCGATCCCGACATTTGATGCTGACCAATTTGGTGATGGTTGAACAAAATTCAAATTCCCGGAATTGGTTGAATAAAGAAAGGTTGCGTCTGTAAAACCCTGGAATGAAAGAGGGTTGCTTTGTAAGATAAAAGTCGGGTTGTATCCGCCTCCTTGATTCACAACCGGCATTTGAATGAATCTGTACCAATTTCCATTTATGCCTTGATTATTCTTCATTGCAGTTGAAGAATTTACCGCTAAATTTGCATTTGCAGTGTTTTGAACACCAATGCGAACTTTTGTTTGAATTGGTTGCTCTTTTGTATTTTGAAGTTCAATGTAGCCTTGGTTTATATAAAACATTGTGGACTGGTCTTCGTTAACATCACTTCCAATTTGGACATCAAGAAGAGCGGAGTACTTGCTGTGCAGATCTTTAACTTGAATAACAGATCTTGCATTTAACCTTCCTTGCTGAAAACGATTAAAAGGTTTTAGCTCTTGTCCGTCTTTAGTTTTTGAATTGCCATAAAGAACTTCCATGTAAGATTTATGCATAAATTCGTGTTTTCTCGCATCGGTTTTTATTTCTGTAGGAATATAAAAATAAGAATTTGCAAAAACACTAAAAGAGAAAAAAAGAACAAATATATGCAACATTACGATATTAAATACTTGTATTGCGAATAATTTCAGGAATTTCATGTTCTGAAAAAACTTGTTGTTTTTTACAAGAGCAACTTAACAAAAATAAAATTGCAATAAGTATTTTTGTCATTATAAAAATGAATAAAGATTGTTTTTAATTTTGATATACAATGAACTTGGAAAGATTTTCAAGAAATATTTTACTTAATGAAATAGATATTTCCGGGCAACAAAAAATTTGTAATGCGTCTGTTTTATGTGTTGGGTCTGGTGGCCTTGCTGCCTTTGTTTTGCCTTTGCTTGTTGCAAGTGGTGTGAAAAAACTTTGTATTATTGATTACGATACCGTTATGATTTCGAATCTTCCAAGGCAAACAATTTTTAAAGATGCGGATATCGGAAAATTAAAAGTTGAAGTAGCTAAGGCTTTTTTGCAAGAAAGGAGTTTGGCTTGTGAAATTACAGTAATAAATGATAATCATGAATTTACAAAGAATGTAATTGATAACTATGATTGTATTGTAGATTTAACAGATTCTTTAGAGTCTCGTCTTTTTTGTAATAATCTTGCATTGCATAAAAAAAAGCCATTTTTTACAGGGGCGGCACAGGGTTTTATTGGGCATGTTTATTCGTTTGCGAATCATTTAAATGAATTTCCTTGTTATGAGTGTCTTTTTGGTAACATTAAAGATGTTGGACAGACATGTGAAAATTCTGGTGTTTTTTCACCAATTGTAGAGATTGTGGGTGGTTTTATTGCGTCAAATATCTTGAAATATTTTACCGGTATTTCGCTGGATTTTTCCCAGTTTTTATTTCTTGACTTACTTGGTAATAATCGTTCCATTAAAATGATAAAAGATTTACAGTGTGCATGTTGCAAGAAATTATAAAAATTTTGAAAGAGTATAAAATTTACGATATAATCGATAATTCCAAACAAGCTAATGAAAATTCAGCTTTTTTTTGTAATACAAGAGCAAAAGAAAGAGGATTTGATTTAGATGCTATTAATAACGGATGTAATGTGATTATTATCATAACCGGGCATTTTAAAATAAAACAAGGTTATGAGTTATGTTATGTTTTACTTCCAGATTGGAGTACATATATAAATCTTTTAAAAGAATTTTACAGCATTGAAGACATTAAAAAAATTGCAGTAACGGGAACAAATGGGAAAACATCAACTGTACATTTTAGTGCTTCATTGTCTTCTTTTATTGGTGGAAAGTCTTCAACTATTGGCACAAATGGTGTTTGTATTTATGAGCATGGTCAGGTTATTCAAGAAACCAAAACAGGTTTAACAACGCCAACTTGCACAGAAAATTATAGAATATTGAATAATCTTGTAAAACAAGGTGTTAAAAATGTTTTTATGGAAGTTTCCTCGATTGGAATTGAGCAAGGAAGGGTTGATGGTATTAAATTTGATGTTGCGTGTTTTACGAATTTAACGCAAGATCATCTTGATTATCACCATACAATGCAGGAATATTTTAGGCAAAAACTTCGCCTTTTTAGTGAATTTCTAAAGCCAACCGGTGTTGCAATTTTGAATAAAAAAAGTGAATATTCGTATAAAATTGCAAGCTCAATTAGTAATAAAACAGTATTTTATGGAAATGAATCGTTCAGACAAGCCTTAAAAGGTTTTACCGTGGAAGTTGATAATAAAGAAGTTGACTTTTATACACATGGAAGGTTTCAGGTGTTGAATCTTTTTTGTGCGGTAAATGCACTTGTATCTTTGGGGTTTGAATTAGAGAAGATTAAAAAAAATATTCCAATGCTAAGGGCTCCAAGTGGAAGAATGCAAGGTTACAATGTTAATGGTGTAAATGTAATTATAGATTATGCTCATACTCCGGACGCACTCCAAAATGTTCTTCAAAATGTTGATGGTTATAAAATTGTAGTATTTGGTTGTGGTGGAAATAGAGACGCAACTAAACGCCCAATGATGGGAAAAATTGCCTCACAACTTGCAGATTTTGTAATTATTACTAATGATAACCCAAGAAATGAAGAACCTGCAATTATTGCAGAAGAAATTGCAAAAGCTTGTGATATAAGGCGATATGAAATAATTCTTGACCGTAAAACTGCAATAATTCACGCAATTAAAATGTGTCAAGAAGGTGGAAGTGTTGTTATAGCAGGAAAAGGTAATGAGGATTACCAAATAATTGGAGATGAAAAAATTCCGTTTAGTGATGCAAGAGTTGTGGAAGAATTGATAAATGGTGCGGATAGAGGGACTTGAACCCCCACGGTCACCCGCCAGAACCTAAATCTGGTGCGTCTGCCAATTTCGCCATATCCGCTTATGTTGTTTTTCAAAGAAAGTAAAAATGTGTTTTGTCAAGCAATTTTTTATTTTGCAGGTAATTATATACTTATTTAATGTAATAATTCTTGACTTTTGAAATCTTATGTATTAAATTAATGTAAGAAATGAAATTAATACATAAAAAGATGAGTTTGATGAAATTCCAAATGAAATTCAAGGACGAACAAACTTGCAGAGATTGGCTTGCAGAAAAACGCTGGGGTGGACACGATAAAGCAGTTTGCCCTCATTGTAATCATAATGTTTGTTATGTACACACTGGAATTGATAGATATACTTGCCAATCTTGTGCAAAACAATTTTCTATTCGCACAAATACAATATTTGAGGGTTCAAGACTTCCGCTTGTGAAATGGTACATAGCCATTTATCTTTTTACTTCTATGAAAAAAGGTATTTCATCAATTCAACTTGGTAAATACATTGAGGTTACGCAAAAAACAGCTTGGTTTATGTTACACCGCATAAGAGAAGTTATGAACAGTGGTAATAGTCCTTTTGACGGCATCACGGAGGTTGATGAGGCTTATTTTGGTGGCAAGGAAGGGAATAAACACACTATTAACAAGTTTAAAAACGAAAAGACTGCGGTTATTGGTTTGGTCAACCGTGATACAAAACAAGTTAAAGCAGTGGCAATTCCAAACGCAGATAAGGAAAATCTTTTGCCTAAAATCGGTTGCAATGTTAAAATAGGTGCAACAATTGTAACTGATACTTACCACGCTTATAAAAATCTAAAAAACAATTTCAAACATTTTACAATAAAGCACTCCGCTAATGAATATGTAAGATTAGATTCAAAGGTTGCTTTTAAAATCCACACAAACACGATAGAGGGCTTTTGGAGTCAAGTTAAGCGTGGAATTTATGGTATTTATCACTGGGCGAGCAAGAAGCATATTAACCGTTATTTGAACGAGTATGCTTTTAGATATAACGGCAAAGAAAATGATGACTTTATGAACTTCATTAATTGGTTTGGAAATTGTGAAGGCAAAAAAGTGGTTTATAGTAATTTAATTGGTTAATTTAGTTTTTATAATAAGATGAGTGAAATAGGGACAGTGATAAATAATCTTATACATTCCAATTGTAGTATAATTGGTTGGATTGAGGAAATGAGTGGTCAATTATGCGATGTGCATCGCATTCTAACATTAATTCATAAGAAATACCATTTTAAATTTGACAATCACAATGATAGTCGTGTTGTGTATTTATCTCTTTTAACGCGTGCAACAATTTTATACAAAAGACACGACAACTATTTAAATCTCACAACTGGGAGACGATACACTGAAAGTGTGTACTGGGATGAATTAAAACACACAACGAATGAAACTATCAAAAAAATACTTGAAAGTCTTCCGAAGATATTGAAAAATAATGAGTTTGATGAAATTCACAATAAAGTACTCCAATGTAGAGATGGTTTTGCACATAACAAACATCATCTGGGAATGGATGGTGATTGGGCAAGTGGTAGCAAAACATTACAAAGTTATCCAGAGCAGTTAACACTCTCAAATAACAAAACCACTAATATTAAAAGGTTGGGAGATTGTGATTTTTGGGGATTAAATACAGCATTTTATCCACAAGATGTAGAGCAATGGATTCAATTGGTGGAGTATAGAATACACTTACTAAGTGCAATACACGATGCAATCACTGCAAGTGTTGATATATCAGATACACTTGGTGCACTAACCTCAATTCGACATAATAAAAAAGATACAATTCTTCAAAACCTCAATGATTTGACATTAGAAGAAAAAGAGCACTCTATAATTAAACCACAAAAACAACAAGACAACCCCACCTCCGCACAGTTTATAAAAAACATTGAAAAAGATAATGTTGAATTGAATGAAACGGACTTTGAAAGTAATATTGAAAAAATTGCACTTGCGAAGGTTAAGAAGTAGCTACTTATCAGATTTCCTCGCATTACATCTTTGGCATAACATTTGGCAGTTTTCTTTTTCAGTTTTGCCACCTTTTGACCACGGCACAATATGGTCTGCCTGCATTTGTGTGATTTCAAATTTCTTTTCGCATTTTACGCAAACGCCTTCTTGTTGTTCAAAAACTTCTATTTTGGTTTTATCATCAAATGCACGCAGTTCAAGAAATTTTGCATCGCCTGTAAAAATGTATTCATAAATTCCTTTTTTGTTTTCAACATCTTCGTCTTGCATAAGTTGTTTTACACGGCTTTCAATTTCTTCCGAATTATATTGATTATCTTTGTATTTATTATAAAAAAAGCCCCATTCAATGCCTTTCATTTCTTTTCTATATTTTGTAAAAATGCCCTGCACCCATTCAATGATATTGGTAAAATAATCCTTCAAGAGTTCGGCATTTTCATCGTGCTGATGTTTTGACATATAACTGCAAATGTCAATTTCTTCGGCAGAATTGCACGCCCATTTTATTATGGTTTCCAAATAATCTTGTTTAATTGCACTGCCTGCAAGGTAATTGCCGCCTTTATTAAAAGCATAGCAAGATTGTTTTGAAAAATATTTCTTCGCATCGCTAAGCCAAGTGCCACAATAAACGGAGTTTCTCAGTTCCTGTGCCGTAAGCCTTTCGCCTGCAATGTTGACAACCTTAAACCACTCCAATTTTTCCCTTTCAGTTCCTGTACAAAAGTAGACCATCAACCTATAATCAAGCAATTGCCTTCTTTGTTCCTTTGTTAAGCTGTGAAAATAAAGCCCATTATGGGAAAATTCCCCAGTAACATACTGGCAAATTGAAATCGTGCGTTGTTGCCCGTCAATTATTTCATAAGTTCCGTCTTCCCTGCAAGCCCAATACATAATATTCAGCGGGTAGCACTTT